>CAYYKO010000037.1:0-18224 GCA_964441695.1 uncultured Ruminococcus sp.
TTATCTCAATGTTCTCGAATTTTACGACCTCGTTTGAATTGCGTGCGTCCTGCGCGGAGTATCTGCGAAGAACGGCCTTGATACGCGCGGAGAGCTCCTTCATGTCAAAGGGCTTGACAACAAAGTCATCGGCACCGAGCTCGAGACCGAGCACCTTGTCGAAGACCTCGCCCTTCGCGGTGATCATGATAATCGGCTTCGAAGAGGATTCGCGGATCTCACGGCAGACAGACCAACCGTCCTTCTTCGGAAGCATTATGTCAAGCAGAACAAGGTCAGGGTCATACATTTTGAAGAAGCCGACACCCTCGACACCGTCGGAGGCTGTCTTTACATCGTAGCCCTCGTTTTCGAAATACAGACGGAGCAGGTCACATATATTGGGATCGTCGTCCACGACTAAGATTTTTGTAGCCATTTATAATTCCTCCTTAATCGGAAAGCATTTCAAGGTATATCCTTATTATACCTTATGACGCAGATTTTGTCAATCGTTTTTTAACGGTGTTTATTAATCAAAGGTAAACAATCCATTATTATTTCCGCCGCAAGTATATTTTAGCACGCGAATGTGAGGTAACTGTGAGCTTTATGTGTTTTTTGGGAAAAGAAAGCGATTTTCGCCTATGACTTGATTTTTGAAGGATTTTATGCTATTATATACTGTGGAAATTTTTGCGATATAACAGCCCTTGCGGCAGGATTGGAGTTATTGATATGAAGCTCGGTATTATAGGTCTTCCCAATGTGGGAAAGAGTTCACTTTTTAACGCTATTACGGGTGCCGGTGCGGCAAGCGCCAATTACCCCTTCTGCACTATAGATCCCAACGTCGGAGTGGTTCAGGTGCCCGACGCGCGTCTTGATACGCTCCGCGATATGTATTCGCCTCAGCTCTACACGCCCGCGACCGTCGAGTTCGTGGATATTGCCGGACTTGTTCGCGGCGCCTCGCGCGGAGAGGGACTCGGAAACAAGTTTCTTTCGCACATCAGGGACGTCGATGCGGTGGTTCACGTGCTTCGCTGCTTCGAGAACGACGACATAATTCACGTTGACGGAAGCGTAGACCCGCTTCGCGACCTCGAGACTATCAATCTCGAGCTTATCTTCTCCGATATCGAGGCGCTTGAGCGCCGTATTGCAAAGACCGAAAAGCTCCTGAAGGGCGACAAGTCGCTTGCGTCGGAGCTTGAGGTGCTGAATAAGGTCAAGGCGGCTCTTGAGGACGGACGTACGGCGCGCTCGGTCGAGCTCTCGGAGGACGAGAGAGCGATCCTTGCCGATGTATCGCTTCTCACGCTCAAGCCCGTAATCTACGTTGCGAACGTTTCGGAGAACGAGGCTGCGGGTGTAAGCCCCGATAATGAGTATTTCAAGGCAGTCGAGCGTGCAGCTGTCGAGGAGGGCGCCGAGGTAATTCCAGTTTGCGCCGGAATAGAGGCTGAGATCGCCGAGCTCGACGCCGAGGAGAAGGCTGAATTCCTCCGTGAGCTTGGGATCGAGCAGAGCGGACTCGACAGACTTATCAAGGCAAGCTACGCGATCCTCGGCTACATAAGCTATCTTACCGCAGGACCGAAGGAGGTCAGAGCGTGGACTATCGTTCGCGGAACCAAGGCGCCGCAGGCGGCCGGTAAGATCCACAGCGACTTTGAGCGCGGCTTTATCAGAGCGGAGATCGTATCCTTCGACGACCTTGTTGCATGCGGCTCCATGAATGCCGCAAAGGAGCGCGGACTCGTTAGAAGCGAGGGTAAGGATTACGTTATCGCCGACGGCGACGTGGTTCTCTTCAGATTTAATGTCTGATAATGTCCTCGGTGTGAGACAGGTATAATATTATTTTAATTGTTAGGAGACTAAAATGGATCAAGAAAAGACAGAGCGTCCCGATGACGGAACGAAAAATGAGCTTGATGCAACAGCGATAGATGTCAGCGCCTCGAAGCCGTCGGCAAGCGGTACGAAGAAGAAAAAGAAAAAATCAAAGAAGAAGGGCTTTGTCGAAAGCTGCAAGGAGCTTGTCAGAGACCGCCGTCCGTGGTACAAGAGACTTATAACAGCAGTGCTCGTGTCGCTTGCGTTCACATACACGCTGTTTGTGTTCGGCCCGCTTGAGATATTCCTGCCGAATATTTCATTTTACACCTTTACCTTTAATGAGCTGATAGGTCCGCTCATTACGGCGGGAGTTGTAATATTCGCGGTGGTAACGCTCTTCTTGTTCATCCTTCGCGGAAGACTGTTCAATTACGCTGCGACCGTCATCTTCTCGACAACACTCTGCGCGTATATTCAGTGTAACTTCATGAATTCCTTATCCGCGCTTGACGGCACGGCTATCGCGTGGGAAACGATGACAAAGTCGATGGGTATCAATGCTCTCATCTGGGGCGTGATATTCGTTATCCCCTTTATAGTCCATTATTTCGGACATAAGCTTTGGAGACATTTTGTTACCCTCGTTTGCATAATACTTGTGGTCGCTCAGACTGCGGGACTCGTGCAGCTTGTGCTCACGACGGACTTCAAGTACGCCGACGGAAACGGTTATCTTTCCAACGAGGAAGCATATCACGTGTCGGATAAGAAGAATGTTGTCGTATTCCTGATCGACAGATGCGATAACGGCACGCTCGGACGCACATTCGATAAGTTCCCATACCTCAAGGACGAGTTCACCGATTTTGTAAGATACAATAATGCGGCAGGCACGTATTCGCGTACCTTCCCGTCCGTGCTTTACTTCCTTACGGGTGTTAAGACAGATTACACCGAGCCTGTAAACGACTATTTCAAGAGAGCATGGGCTGAGGGCACTATGCTTCCCGATATAAAGAACGCAGGCTTTGACACGCGTATTTATACCGAGATGAACTATGTCGTCAAGAATACCGCCTACATCGATGATTATGTCGACAACGTAAAGGAAGACCTCGCAGAGGCGGATGTTTCCGACATGTTCAGCACGATGCTTGACCTTACGATGTACAGATACACACCTCTCTGCATGAAGCCGTTCTTCTGGGCATATTCGGGTGACTTTGAGACCGCGCGCACGGCAACAGACGGCTCGCCCATTACCGATATCCATAAAACGGATGACTATGCATTCTACAGCAGACTCCGTGAGCAGGGACTGACCGTCGATGAGGACAGCAACGGCGCGTTCGTATTCTATCACATGCAGGGCTCGCATGACCCGTACTCCATGAACGAGAACGGCGAATACGACAAGACGGCGACAGCCGAGCAGCAGACCGCCGGAAACCTCAAAATGATACTTGATTATATTAAGATGCTCAAGGAAAAGGGTGTGTATGACGACACCACGATCATTATAACAGCAGACCACGGTCTCACGGGAACGCTCACACAGCTTGACTACCCCCGCACAATCACCTGCATGATCAAGTATCCCGACGTGAACGGCGGAGAAGAGCTTAAGAACAGCTCCGCTCCGATAAATCACGACAATATAAGAGCGACGATAGTTAAGTACCTTGGACTTGATTACAGCTCCTACGGACTTGCGGTCGACGATGTACCGGAGGACGCAGAGGTCACGCGCTACTTCTACATGAGCGCGTCTGAGAAGAACAAGGGCCTCTACCGAGACTACAATCTTGTTACCTACGCGATAACCGGTGACGTTCGGGACTTTAGTAACTGGAAAATAGTTGACACAAAGCGCATCGAATACCCGTTCTACGATGTAAAATAAAGTTAAATTGATGTAAAACCCGTGTAAAGTGTTGACACGTAGAGAAAAAAGTGATATCATTACTACGTTCGACACAATTTCAAGACGAAAGGATAATTAAAATGAAAAAGCTTCTCTCATTTCTGTTTTTCTTCCTGTGTGCTATGGTAATGTGCATCTCCTATGCAGCCGCATATATCGATCCGTCGGCTGTCACATACATAGTACAGGCTCTCGCAGCTGTTGTAATTGCAGCCGGTGCCGCTATCGGCTTTTATTGGAGACGCATTAAGCGTGCTTTGAAGAAAAAGAAGGGCGCTGACGAGGATGAGGATTATGACGACGAGGACGAGGATGACGACGAGGAGTAATTCCTCAGACCTCGCATCGCGTCTGAGATTTCTGCTGATACCGATCTCCGCGGTGCTTCTTGCCGTTTTATTAAATAGCTTTGTTCTGCTGTCTGCCATAGTACCGAGTGAGTCTATGGCAGATACCCTTGAAAAGGGGTCATTGCTTGTCGCCTCACGCCTCGCATACAAAAACGCGAGTGTGTGTCGCGGCGACATCATACTGTTTACTCATCCGGAGCTTGATGAGCCGTATATAGTCAAGCGGGTCATCGCGCTCCCCGGTGAGACCGTCAGAATTTCCGACGGTCTGATCTACCTGAACGGCTCCGACGAGCCGCTCGACGAGCCGTATGTTTCAAGCCGCTCGCACGATGCCTCGGAGAGCATAACAGTTCCCGACGGCTGCTACTTCGTGCTCGGTGACAACAGATGTGCTTCGACGGATTCACGAAATGCTGACTTCGGCTTTGTTCGCGCAGAAAATATTCGCGCAAGGGCTGTTTTCACGCTGCTTCCGAGCTTCAAAAAGCTCTGAAAAATTAATGCTACTGCGCTTTGCGCGCTGAAAGGAAAAAAGATGGGTGCCATTTACAACACCGTTATCGGCGCTATCGGAACGGTTCTCGGATACGTAATGTATTTTTGCTTCCGACTTGTCAATGATTACGGCATCGCCATAATCCTCTTTACCTTCCTTACCAAGGTGATAATGTTCCCCATATCGCTTATGGTGCAGAAGAATTCCATTAAGATGGTAAAGATGAAGCCTGAGCTTGAAGCTCTGAAATATCAGTATATCGACGATCAGGACGCGTATCTTGACGCGCAGACAGCTCTTTACAAGAAAGAGAAGTACAGCCCGATGGCTGGCGTATGGCCGCTGCTTTTGCAGCTTCCGATAATTCTCGGACTTGTAAATGTCGTATACGAGCCGCTGAAGAACCTGCTTCGTATGCCGTCCGCAGTTATCAACGCACTTGTTGAGAGAACCGCGCAGATACTCAATATGCCTGTTGCCGAGCTCGGTTCTCAGGCGCAGCTCCGCGTTGTTGAGCTGATACAGAATCCCGAGTATATCGACAGCTTCCGCTCGCTGTCCGTTGACGGCTACGACATGTCTTCGATTATTTCGTCGATCGAAGGACTTAACATGAACTTTCTCGGCATCAACCTCGCGGCGACGCCGAGCGTTACGGTGCTTAACCTTCTGTTCCTCGTCCCGATCCTCGCAGGCGTGTCGGCGCTCATCATGTGCGTTATTCAGAATAAGATCAACGTGCTGCAGATCGAGCAGAGCAAGCTCTCTCAGTGGGGAATGACCGCATTCATGATCGCGTTCTCTACCTATTTCGCGTTCATCGTTCCGACCGGTGTCGGTCTCTACTGGACCTGGGGTAACCTCTTTGCGATCCTTGTAATGTACCTTGTCAACGTTATCTACAGCCCTAAGAAGTATATCGACTATAAGGCACTCAACGAGCTCAAGGCACAGCTTGCCGACGAGCGCGCTGCCGAAAAGCGTAACCGCAAGCTTGCAAAGCAGTACTACAAGAAGTTTTGCAAGAGTGAGAACCTCGAGAAGATGAAGCTCATGTTCTACTCCGAGGGCGGCGGCTATTATAAGTATTTTGCCAACATCATCGCAGCGGTGCTTGAAAAATCGAAGCTCAAGATACATTACGTAACAAGCGACCCGAACGACCCTATACTTAACACGCAGGAGGAGCGCATAATTCCGTATTACGTCGATGAGCGCAGACTCATTTCTCTTATGATGAAGGTTGAGGCCGATATGGTCGTCATGACGACTCCCGACCTTGAGAAGTATCATATCAAGCGTTCGCTCGTCAGAAAGGACGTCGAGTACGTCTACACCGACCATGCCTGCACGAGCCTTAACCTCACATACCGCACCGGCGCGTTCGATTATTTCGACACGATATTCGCTGTCAGCCCCAAGCAGGCTGAGGAGGTGGGCGCAATGGAGAAGGTTCGCTCCACAAAGGAGAAGCGCATAGTTGAGGTCGGATACGGTCTTATCGATAATATGATCTCCGCATACGAGTCCTCCGATAAGAGCGAAAACGAGAAGAAGACCGTGCTTATCGCGCCGTCGTGGCAGTACGACAACATTATGGACAGCTGCCTTGACGACCTTATTGCCGGGCTTCGCCGCACGGATTACCGCATAGTTATCCGCCCGCACCCGCAGTACACAAAGCGCTTCCCCATGAAGATCAAGGAGATCATGGAGAAGTACCGCGACGACTTCAGCGAGGATTTCGTTATCGAGACCGACTTCTCGTCGAATGTTACAGTATACACGGCTGACCTGCTCATCACCGACTGGTCCTCCATCGGCTATGAGTACAGCTTCACCACCAAGAAGCCGACGCTCTTTGTAAATACTCAGATGAAGGTCGTCAACCGCGCATATAAGAAGGTCAAGATCACACCCTATGACGTTACCGCGCGCGATATCATCGGACGCTCCGTTGAGAAGGACGCGCTCGGTGATATCGATACCATCGCACGTGACCTTATCGAGAATCAGGCAGTTTATGCTGAGACGATCGACCGCGAGCGTCATGAGTACTTCTACAATCTCGGCTCGAGCGGAGAGGCAGCGGCAGATTACATTATCTCCCGCCTTGTCAAGAAGAAAAAGAAAAAGCACACTGCCGAGGCTGAAAGCACAAAGCCAGCCGAAGAAACAGCAGCTCAGACCGAGAGCACAAGGGAATAACGCAAAGCGGCACCACAGGGCTGACCCTGCGGTGCCGTTTTTAAGAAACCTAAAAAAGCACGCCGACCGAAGCAATTCGGTCGGCGTCAGCTTTATCAGTTGTTCTTAACAAGTGCGATCTTCAGCTCTTCGCCGTTGATGTCCCACTCGCGTGCATTCTCCGGAAGCGTATCGGGATAAGAGACAGCGTTTCCGAGTACTGCGGGCAGAATACGCTCGGAGTACTTGTCGAGTATTTCGCGAATGCGTGCGGAGGGAGCGGCAAGAATATCGATCCTGTCGGTCACGACAAGGTCGGAATCCTTACGCTGTGTCTGGATCTTGGATATGATTTCGCGAACAAAGCCTTCGTCAATGAGCTCTGGAGTGAGCGTTGTGTCGAGTGCGACGGTGATATCGCCTTCGCTGACGCAGTAATAGCCTTCCTTCTGAGCAACGTCAATGAGGAGATCCTCTGCGGTAAGCTCAATTACATCGTCGCCGAAGGTGAGAGTAATATGACCGTTTTCATCGAGCTCGCGCTTTGCTGCATTTCCGTCAAGGTCGGCGGAGGAGAGCGCTTCGCGGATCTTTCCGAGGAACTTACCGTACTTCGGACCGACCGTGCGGAGCTGCGGCTTGAAGCTGTAGGTCGAGAACTCGGAGGCGTCGTCAACAAACGCAACGTTTTTAACATTGAGCTCATCGCGGATAATGTCGGTGAAGTACTCGCCGAGGCGAAGCTCGCTTCTGATGTACATTGTAGCGAGAGGCTGACGGTTTTTGATGACAGCGCCGTTTCTTGCGCTTCTGCCGAGGACTGTAATGTCGACTACCGTCTTCATATCACGCTCAAGCTCGCGGTCGATGAGAGCCTCGTCGCAAACGGGGAAGGAGCACAGGTGAATGGATTCGGGTGCGCTCGGGTCGACTGTCGTTACGAGGTTGCGGTAGATGTCCTCTGTCATGAAGGGGATCATGGGAGCTGCAAGCTTTGAGATCGTAACAAGGCAGCTGTACAGCGTCATGTAAGCGGCAGCCTTATCGTCGGGCATGCCCTGTACCCAGAATCTCTCACGGCAGCGGCGAACATACCAGTTGGAAAGCTCGTCGACAAATTCGTAGAGAGCATTTGCGCTTTCGGGAATCTTGTATTCGCCGAGTGCGCGATCGACTGCTGCAATTGTGGAGTTGAGTCTGGATATGATATAGCGATCCATAACCGTGAGCGGGAGGCTTGCCATATCGTACTTTGTCGGGTCGAAATTATCGATATTCGCGTAAAGCACCCAGAAAGCATAGGTGTTCCAAAGCGTGCCCATGAACTTGCGCTGTCCCTCAAGCACTGCCTTGCCGCTGAACTTCGAAGGAAGCCACGGCGCGGAGTTGGTGTAGAAATACCAACGGATAGCATCGGCACCGTAGGTCTGAAGTGCGTCGAACGGATCGACTGCATTTCCCTTGGACTTCGACATCTTCTGACCGAATTCGTCCTGAACGTGACCGAGAACGATTACGTTCTTGTAGGGTGCCTTATTGAACAGGAGCGTGGAGATCGCCATAAGCGAGTAGAACCAGCCGCGCGTCTGGTCGACAGCCTCGGATATAAAGTCAGCGGGGAACTGCGCCTCGAAAAGCTCGCGGTTCTCGAAGGGATAGTGATGCTGTGCAAACGGCATTGAGCCGGAGTCGAACCAGCAGTCGATTACCTCGGGAACACGGTGCATTTCACCGCCGCACTCGGGACACTCGAGTGTGACCTCGTCGATGAAGGGACGGTGAAGCTCGATATTATCGGGGCAGTTGTCGCTGAGAGACTTGAGCTCCTCGATGCTTCCGACACAGTGACGGTGACCGCAGGAGCACTCCCAGATATTGAGAGGCGTACCCCAATAGCGGTTACGTGATATTGCCCAGTCCTGAACGTTCTCGAGCCAGTCGCCGAAGCGTCCCTTGCCGATGGACTCGGGTATCCAGTTAACGGTGTTGTTGTTTCTTACAAGGTCGTCCTTGACTGCCGTCATCTTGATGTACCAGGACTCGCGCGCATAGTAGATAAGCGGAGTGTCGCATCTCCAGCAGTGAGGATACGAGTGCTCGAATACGGGAGCGTCAAAGAGAAGTCCGCGCTCCTTGAGGTTCCGGAGCACCTCGGGGTCAGCCTTCTTGCAGAACATTCCCGCCCAGGGTGTCTCGGCGGTCATCTCTCCCTTGGAGTCAACGAGCTGAACAACAGGCAGACCGTATGCACGTCCGACATTGGAGTCGTCGGCACCGAATGCGGGAGCAATATGAACGACGCCTGTACCGTCGGTGAGCGTTACATAGCTGTCGCAGGTAACATAGTAGCACTTCTCACGCGGCTTTACAAAGTCGAAAAGCGGCTCGTACTCCGTGTACTCAAGCTCACGACCGGTGTAGGAAGCAAGCGTTTCGAAATCGTCGCCGAGATGCTTTGCTGCAAGAGCCTCGGCAAGAATATAGGTGTAGCCGTCGGAGGCTTTGACCTTAACATATGTCTCGTCGGGGTTTACGCAGAGTGCAACGTTCGAGGGAAGTGTCCACGGAGTCGTTGTCCATGCAAGGAAATACGTGTCCTCACCACAAAGCTTGAATCTTACGATGGCGGAGCGCTCCTTGACGTCCTTGTAGCCCTGAGCGACCTCCTGAGCGGAAAGCGGGGTTCCGCAGCGGGGGCAGTAGGGAACTATCTTGTGGCCCTTGTAGAGCAGACCCTTGTCAAATATCTGCTTGAGTGCCCACCACTCACTTTCAATAAAGTTGTTGTCGTATGTGACGTAAGGATTCTCCATGTCTGCCCAGAAGCCGACAGTCTGCGAGAAGTCCTCCCACATTCCCTTGTACTTCCAAACGGATTCCTTACACTTGTCGATGAACTCACCGAGACCGTACTGCTCGATCTGCTCCTTGCCGTCGAGCCCGAGAAGCTTCTCAACCTCGATCTCGACCGGAAGACCGTGTGTATCCCAGCCTGCCTTTCTCGGAACATTGGCGCCCTTCATTGTATGGTAGCGCGGGATCATATCCTTTATGACACGTGTGAGCACGTGTCCGATATGAGGCTTGCCGTTTGCGGTCGGGGGACCGTCGTAGAATGTGTAGGAGGGGCGCTCCTCTCCGAGTGTCATGCTTTTTTCGAAGATCTTATTCTCGTTCCAGAACTTGAGTGTTTCATGCTCGCGTTCGACGAAGTTAAGATTTGTTGAGACCTTCTTGTACATTTTCTCACCGTTCCTTTATGATCTGATTTGTTTTTACCGAATTTTGCGGTAATAAAGCAAAAAGCTCCCATCCTTATCCGGGACGAAAGCTTCGTTTATAACCACCCGTACAATTGCCGAGGGCTCGGCGTTATGCTCTCCGATATAACGGTCGGACCCGTCGCTGCCTACTCTGTTCGGCGCGAGGCTCATGAGTGATACCGCGCAACTCCTCCGTCGGACTTTCACCGTCTCCGACTCGCTTTTCTGGAGAAATGTGTGACGCGGCGCGTCTCAGTCATCGCCGTGCGAATATACGCACACAATACATTAATATTATACTATATCCGACCTTTCGTGTCAAGCGCATTTTTCTCTTTTGCGCCGTAAGGCTGAAAAATATTTTGCCTGCTCGGGAAAACGCGGCATGCTCGGCACGGCGTGAGCCAGATTTGAATTTTCAGTGCGCAAATATTCTGCAATTCACGCGACATGAGGCGTGAAAAGCTCGAAATTTGAATTTTTCGGGACGCAATCTTGCAGAAAGTTTGAATCTTTTCTGAATTTTTCCGAAAAGCTATTGACCGAGCGAATATTATATAGTATAATTAAGGAAATACAATGCCCGAAACGGAGGAAAGCTATGAACGCACAGGAAACAAGAAATTATTCGGAAATCACCGACGAGATACGTGAGCTTTCGTGCCTTGTTGAAAATAATTCGGGGATCGATCCCTCGCTTTACGCTAAATACGATGTTAAACGCGGACTTCGAGATCTGCAGGGAAACGGTGTCCTTGCGGGGCTTACCGCAATTTCCGAGGTAACTGCAAGAGTTGAGAAGAACGGCGAAATCGTGCCCTGCGACGGTCAGCTGTTCTACCGCGGAATGAATGTACGCGACATTACCTCCGCCTGCCTCAGTGAGGGACGCTCAGGCTTTGAGGAGACGGTGTATCTTCTGCTTTTCGGACAGCTGCCGAAGGAGCAGGAGCTGAAGTCGTTTAAGAAGCTTCTCGGAAGCTACCGCTCTCTCCCGCCGTCCTTTGTCCGCGACGTAATAATGAAGGCACCGAGCTCGGACATGATGAACGCGCTCTCACGAAGCGTGCTCACGCTTTATTCATATGACGAAAATCCCGACGACACGTCGATTGCGAACGTTCTGCGTCAGTGCTTGCAGCTGATATCCGTCTTCCCGCTTCTGTCGGTTTACGGCTACCACGCTTACGAGCACTATCACAACGGCAACAGCCTGTTTATTCACGCACCCGAGCCGAGCTTCTCCACGGCTGAGAATATTCTTCACCTTCTCAGACCCGACAGCTCCTTTACGGCACTCGAGAGCGCAGTGCTCGATACAGCGCTCATTCTTCACGCAGAGCACGGCGGCGGAAATAACTCCACCTTCACGACGCGAGTTGTGTCTTCCTCCGGTACCGATACATATTCGGCGATCTCGGCGGCTCTCGGCTCTCTTAAGGGACCGAAGCACGGCGGCGCAAACATTAAGGTCGTCGGTATGTTCAACGACATGAAGAAGAACATTTCCGATTACGGCGATGATGACGAGATATGCGCATATATTTCGAAGCTTCTCAACAAGGAGGCCTTCGACAGATCGGGACTTGTTTACGGTGTCGGTCACGCAATATACTCGGTATCCGACCCGCGCTCGCGCATACTTCGCGAGATCGTTGCGAAGCTTGCCGTAGAGAAGGGAAGAGAGGAAGAGCTTGGACTGTATCACGCAGTCGAGCGTCTTGCGCCCCGCGTAATTGCCGAGAAGCGTCGTATGTACAAGGGTGTGTCGGTCAATGTAGACTTTTACAGCGGCTTTGCATACGATATGCTCGGACTCCCGCATGAGCTTTACACACCTCTGTTCGCTGTAGCTCGCGTCGCGGGCTGGAGCGCTCACAGACTTGAGGAGCTTGCAAACGCAAGCAAGATAATACGTCCCGCATACAAGGAGATCACGGCACAGCGTGAGTATATCCCGATCGCGGAAAGATAACTGAATATGAGAAAAAGAGGTCTCGATGTGAGACCTCTTTTTACATGCTTTTGAAAATGTCGCTGAGTTAATTTTTAAGACTCTGCATCGGTGCGGGGATGCGTCCGCCGCGCATGATGAACTTCTCCGAGCTACAGTCGGAGTGAACGTTCATTATCGGACCGCAGCCGAGCAGACCTCCGAATTCAAGCTCCTCACCGGCGCTTCTGCCGATAGCGGGGATGACGCGAACCGCCGTTGTCTTCGAGTTGACCATGCCAATGGCAGCCTCGTCTGCGATAATTGCCGAAATTGTGGACGGTGACGTGTCGCCGGGGATGATTATCATGTCGAGACCGACCGAGCAAACCGCGGTCATTGCTTCAAGCTTTTCTATTGTCAGCTCACCCGAGCGTGCCGCGTCTATCATGCCTGCGTCCTCGGAAACCGGGATGAATGCGCCCGAGAGTCCGCCAACGTGAGACGACGCCATAACGCCGCCCTTCTTGACAGCGTCATTGAGAAGTGCGAGTGCCGCGGTCGTTCCGTGAGTTCCGCACTGCTCAAGACCCATAGCCTCGAGAATGTGAGCTACAGAGTCGCCTACAGCAGGTGTGGGAGCAAGGGAAAGGTCGACGATGCCGAAGGGAACGCCGAGCTCGCGTGAGGCGACCGTGCCGACCAGCTGACCCATTCGGGTGATCTTAAACGCGGTTTTCTTGATAATATCAGCGATCTCCGTGAGGTCTCCGTCGGGGCATTTCGAGACAGCCGCGCGAACGACCCCGGGACCCGAAACTCCAACATTTATAACGGTGTCGGGCTCGCCGACTCCGTGGAAGGCACCTGCCATGAAGGGGTTGTCCTCGGGTGCATTGCAGAACACGACGAGCTTTGCGGCTCCGATGCAGTTTCTGTCTGCGGTCAGCTCGGCGGCGCGCTTTACGGCATTGCCCATAAGGGCAACGGCGTCCATGTTTATGCCTGCCTTGGTCGAGCCGATGTTTACCGACGAGCATACATGCTCGGTCTCGGCAAGAGCCTCGGGAATTGACGCGATAAGCTCGCGGTCACCTGCGGAAAAGCCCTTCTGCACGAGTGCGGAATATCCGCCGATGAAGTTTACGCCGAGTGTGGACGCCGCGCGCTCGAGCGTCTTTGCATATTTAACGGGGTCACCGCCCGAAACGCCCGTGAGCATTGCGATAGGCGTGACCGAGATGCGCTTGTTGATGATCGGTATGCCGTAGGTGCGCTCGATTTTTTCGCCGGTCGAAAGAAGCTTCTCGGCGCGCTGTGTCAGCTTGTCGTATATCTTGCGGCACGAGGCGTCAATGTCGCTGTCGGCGCAGTCGAGAAGGGATATACCCATCGTTATGGTGCGTACATCAAGATTCTCATTGTCGATCATATTGATCGTTTCAAGTATATCGGTTGTATTTAACATTTAACTTTTTGCCTTTCTTTGAGTCTTTGCAGCCGTCTCAAATGCGATGCATCGAATTGAAGATATCCTCGTGCATTACGTGTATCTTCATGCCGATATCGTCACCGAGAGCCTCCAGCGAGGAGGTGAGGTCGGCAAAATCCGAAGACAGCTCGGCAATGTCGACGAGCATTATCATCGTGAACATATCCTTCATAACGGACTGAGTAACATCAATGATGTTTGCATTGTGCTTTGCACATTCGCTGCTGACCCTTGCGAGGATGCCGACGCTGTCGCGGCCGATAACAGATACTATTGCTTTCATTTTGTAATTCCTTTCTGTGTGCGTTAGCACTTTTCGAGCATATTGATGACCGTCTCGTAGAGCCTGTCGAAGGAGGCTATTCCGAGCGTTTCGGAGGGGGAGTGCAGATCCTTGATGTCGGGACCTATCGAGATTATATCCATGTCGGGTATGCGGCTGACGAGCAGTCCGCACTCAAGCCCGGCGTGTATGCCGAGTGCCGTTCCGTCCTTGCCGAAAAGCTCCTTCCATACGGAAAGATACAGCTCGCGAAGCGGTGAACTCTCGGCAAAGCTCCAGCCGGGATAACGGCTGTGGCAGTGTGCGTTAAGTCCTGCAAGACGACCGAAGGCGAGCATGCTCTCGGTCATGTCGTCGAGCGAGGCCTCGACTGAGGAGCGGAAGGAGACTACGAGCTTTATCTCTCCGCCGTCGAGCCGGACAGACGCAAGGTTATATGAGCTCTCCACCATATCGGGGATTTCCGGCGACATGGTAACGGGTCCTGAGCGGAATACCGACAAAAAGTCTATGATGCGTGTGCTGTCCTCTTCGCTGAGAGCACAGCAAGCGCCGGGAGCCTCGGCTGTCTCGACTTTGAATTCGCGGTCGTCGTCGCACAGAGTGTGACGCGTCAGGACCACAGCGTCGGAAATTGCGGCAGTTGCATCAAGCGTGCTTGGAGCTGCAAATACTGCCGTGCAGTCGCGCGGGATCGCGTTATCCTTCGAGCCGCCCGAAAGACTTACGATGCGAACGGGCGCGGCGCGGCGGATAAAGCGAAGCAGCCGTGCCGTAAGCTCTATCGCATTGGCGCGCCCGAGATTGATATCCTCTCCGGAATGACCGCCGTAGAGACCCGAAACACACATTGAATACACGGAATATCCGCTTGGAAGGCTCTGTGCTTCAAGCTCCCCAGAATAGTCGCATCTGACACCGCCGGCGCATGCGACCGTTGCAACGCCCTCTCCTGCTGAATCGAGATTTATCATGCGGCGTGCGGATAGCTTCGAGCAGTCAAAGGCATTCATGCCGTCCATGCCGACCTCCTCGCCGACAGTGAACAGACACTCGAGCGGGGGATGCTTGAGCGAGGTCGAATCGAGAATTGCGAGCATTGCCGCAACAGCGCAGCCGTCGTCGGCGCCGAGCGTGGTGCCGTCTGCGTGAAGTATGTCCCCGTCGCGGACAAGCCTTATCCCGTCGCGAAGAAAATCATGCTCTGTTCCCGCAGCAGCCTCGCACACCATGTCGGTATGTCCCTGAAGAAGCACGGGTGCGTGCTTGTAGTACTCCTCGCCGACAGCGTCCTTTTTTATGAAAATATTATTTATCCCGTCGCGGTAGCAGTAAAGACCGCGCTCTTCGGCGAAGCCTTCGAGATAATCCGCAATGCCGCTCTCGTTCCCCGAGCCACGCGGGATTTTCGATATTTCTTCGAAAAAGCGGAACAGCTCGGCGTATTTTACATCATTAAACATTAGTGTGCCTCCGACATTCAGCCAATGTATTTTCTGAGGTTTTCAAGTCCGAGCGCTATGCCGCGGAGATTATCCTCGAGCCCCTCGAATTCTATAGTGAGATAGCCGTCGTAGCCGCTTGCCTTCAGCAGCTTGATGCTCTGAGCGCAGCATGCGTCGCCGTGACCGATTATCGCTCCGTGAAGGTAATTGCCGCCTCTTGTCGTAAACCAGCCCTCTCCCGGAAATTCGGTGCAGCCGCTCTTCTTGTGGAAGTCCTTGGCGTGAGCGTGACGTGCGTATCTTGCAAGGCGACCGGAGGCTAGTGTCGGCTCCTCGTCAACGCACATGAAGTTTCCGACATCGAGCAGATAGCCGAAGTTCGGGTGTGCTACGGCGTTTATCAGGCGCTCGACACGATCCGAATCCTGCACGAAATAGCCGTGGTTTTCGAACATCGTTACAATGCCGAGCCCTTCGGCATACTCCGCGACTGCGCGGCAGCCCTTGACGATGACGGGAAGCACATCCTCAAAGCCGATGCCGTACTTGCCGTCGAAATTTCCGTAGCACACGTCGTGACGGAGCATTTTTGTGCCGAGAGCGTCGGCTGTGTCGACAAGCGTGCAAACGCGCTGTATTTCCTCGTCAAGTGAGGTGCAGCTGTTCTTCGTAAAATCAGCTCCCACGTCAAGAGCGACGATCGGGAGTGACAGCTCCTCGGAACGCTTTCTTATCGCCTTAACGGTGTCGGCGTCGTAAATTTCGGGGCATTCCGCGATCTCAAAGCCCTCAAAGCCCATGTCGCGTGCCTTTTCCATGACGCCGAGTATTCCGAGCCCTTCAGCTTGAGCATATGAGCCGAAGCTGTAGGAGGAAACAGATAACTTCATTAATTGTAATTCCTTTCAACGCTGTGATATCCGTATTATACACCGCCGCGGAGATAAAGTCAAGAGCCGAGAGGCGAGTGCTGAAAAAAGGGGCGGTGCCTACACGGTATCCGCCCTATTTCGTTACGTGAGAAAAACGGGACGAAGCTGAATGCCCTGCCTTGCGGCGTCGAGTGCCTGCTCGGTCAGCGACATTTCGGCAACGAGAGAATGCGGCTTCTTTACCGGGTCGTCCTGGTGCATCGGCACGGTGTATACGTTTTTTCGGTTAAGAAGCACGCCGAGGTTCGAAAGATTTGCTCCGAGAGCGTCGTTTGAAGCGAGAGCGATAATTACTGGCTTGTTGCATCTGAGGTGCGCCTTTGCAGCCATTGTGACGCAGGAGTCGGTAATGCCGTGCGCGAGCTTGGCGAGAGTGTTGCCTGTGCAGGGACAGATCACAAGCGCATCCGAGTCGATAGCGGGTCCGAGAGGCTCTGCGTCCTTTACCGTGTGTATTACCGAATGCCCCGTCGTTTCCTCGAGCTCGAGCCGCAGCGACGCCGCGTTCCCGAAGCGTGTGTCAGTCGAATATACGGTCTCGCTGACAAGCGGCAGAACATCAAAGCTTCGGCAAAGCGAGCGAAGCACGTCGAGCGCACGCCTGTGCGTGCAAAACGAGCCGCACATTGCAAATGAGATCACAGCACGCCCTCCCGCTCGAGTGAGCTGTATACCGATTCGAATATTATGCGTCCGGCGCTCGTAGGCGACATTTTGCCGGGAAGCGACAGCGCCTTTATGCTGCGTATACCTGCGCATTTTGCCGCCGAGCCGTCGACTCCGCAGCCCTGCGAGGCAAGGTCGATGATAATGCTGTCGCGCGGCATTGCTCCGAGCACGTCGCGGTCGAATATCATGTGAGGAACTGTGTTAAATATTGCATCGAAGCGGTGCTCCGACGGCGAATATTCCGAAAGCGGGAGCGGCGTGCAGCCGTCGCAGGACGCCCATGCAAGGTCCCTTCTGCTGCGTGCAATGCAGGTGGTGCGGCAGCCGAGCGCGCAAAGACGCTGTGCGAGAGTGCGACCGATCCTGACGTAGCCGACAACGGCGCAGTGCGAGCCCGCAAGCGTGATATCAAGCGCGGATATCGCAATTCCTATCGCGCCCTCCGCTGTCGGAACGGCATTCTTTATTTGAAATTCCTCAGATTCGTAATAATCCGTCAGGCGCACGCCGTGCTCACGCGCGAAGCGTGCCGTGGCGGGCGGCACCTTCCCGGCGAAAACCGGAGTGTCGCGTCCTATCTTTTCGATAAGCTCGGTTATGCGCGGGATATATGTGTCGTGCTCCGGCACAAAGGAGCAGTTCAGCCTGACGCCGTCGGTGCTCAGCGGCAGCGGTAATATTACAGCGGCGGCTCCGTTTACGGCGCATTTCCAGTCGACGCATCTTACCGTGCTGTCCGAGACGGCGCAGCTGCCCTTTGAAGCGTCGCGAAGTCCCCAGGTCGCGCATTCAAAGCCCTTTTCGGCAAACAGCGGGCACAGCGCAAGCTGTCTTTCGTCCCCGCCGAGAATGCCGATCTTTGTTTTACCTTCCATATCCGTACAGCCTTTCTTTTGGTTGCGGTAACGGTACATGACCGTTCACAGGTAAGTTTATGACGCCGAGTTTCTGTCCGTGACTGCCGAAAAACGGGCTTTGTTGAGCTTTTTTCGCGCTTTCTCGAAAAAACTTTGCGGAATTTGTTGACCCGCGCGGAGTTTTGTTATATAATAAAGGAGTATTGAATACAATTATTTTTTCTTAAAGGAGACGACGGAAAAATGGGCAATATAGCATATTCTCACGAAGTTGAAAACATGTGTACCGTTGCTAAGGGTCCTCACCACGGTCCCGCACCGATCCCGGAAGAGGGTAAATGGGTCAAGGCCTATGAGATAAAGGATATCTCTGCTCTCACTCACGGTATCGGCTGGTGTGCACCTCAGCAGGGTGCCTGCAAGCTTACTCTTAACGTTAAAGAGGGAATCATCGAGGAGGCGCTCGTAGAGACTATCGGATGTTCCGGTATGACTCACTCTGCCGCTATGGCATCTGAGATTCTTCCCGGTAAGACTCTTCTCGAGGCTCTCAACACAGACCTTGA
>CAYYKO010000038.1:0-16390 GCA_964441695.1 uncultured Ruminococcus sp.
CGGAACGCCGCCCTCGTGGACCGGCTCGCCGACGTCGTAGCGTCTCTGCGACTCAAAGCAGATGACGGGGTCGGTGCCGTTGAGAGCCTGGTTCATAAGACCCTTGGCGTCGTAAGGTGTTGCGGGGAAGCAAACCTTAAGACCGGGGATATGAGCGGTAAGTGCCGTCCAGTCCTGCGAATGCTGTGCGCCGTACTTCGAGCCGACGGAAACGCGGACGATAACGGGCATTTTGAGAATTCCCGCGGACATAGACTGCCACTTTGAAAGCTGGTTGAATATTTCGTCTCCCGCGCAGCCGATAAAGTCGGCATACATCAGCTCGACGATAGCACGTCCGCCTGCCATAGCGTAGCCGACAGCGCTTCCGACGATAGCCGACTCGGAGATCGGTGCATTGAAGAAGCGGTGGTACGGGAGAGCCTCGGTGAGTCCGCGATATACCGCGAACGCGCCACCCCAGTCACGGTTATCCTCGCCGTAGGCGATGGTAGTGGGGTCTTCGTAGAACTTATCGAGAATTGCCTCGAAGAGACCGTCGCGGAGACCGAAGAGCTTCATCTTCGGAATTGCGTTGCCGTTCTCGTCGAACGCGAAGCGGGACTTTGTCTTGAGCTGCTTGACTCTCGGGTTCTCTTCCTTCGGAATAAGTGTCTCTGCCTCACGTGTGGGATCCATGGACTTGACGTGATTGTTCGAGTACATGATGGAGGAGATCATCTCGGGCTCCTTTGCGAGATCCATTCTCGGCGAGAGCTCGTCGTTGATTGCGAGAGTGATGACCTTTGTTGTGCGGTCGATGATCTCGGTGTCGATAGCGTCGAATTCAGCTTCCGTTGCGATGCCGCCCTCGATCATCTTCTTGCGGTAAGCGACGATCGGGTCAGCTGCCTTCCATGCCTCGATCTCCTCAGTTGTACGGTAGGTCGAGGAGTCTGACGGGGAGTGTCCGGATACACGGTAGGTCGCGACCTCAAGGAATGCGGGACCGTTACCGTTTACGAGGAGCTCCTTCTTGCGCGTTGTGGCGTCGATAACAGCGAGCGGGTCGTAGCCGTTGACCTTCTCTGCGTGGAGCTGGCTCGGGTTAAAGCCTGCAGCGAGGCGTGCGGGATTCGTGAAGCCCATCGTCTCACCCATGGTCTGTCCGCCCATGCCGTAGAAGTTGTTGAATACATTAAAGAGAATGGGCATTCCGCCGTCGGAATACTTGCCGTCCATGCCCCAAAGCTTCGTGATCTGATCCATCGAAGCGAAGTTAAGGCTCTCGAGCACGGGTCCGCGACCGAGCGCGCCGTCACCGGAGTTTGCGATAACGATGCCCTTCTTGGCGTTGCTTCTCTTATAAAGAGCCGCACCGAGCGCGACGGGAGCCGCGCCGCCGACGATAGCATTGTTCGGGAAGATACCGAACGGGATGAAGAACGCGTGCATCGAGCCGCCGAGACCGCGGTTGAAGCCTGTCTTGCGTGCGAAGATCTCTGCAAGTGCGCCGTAGAGGAGGAAGTACTTTGCAAGCTCCTTAACGCTCGAGGTCTTGCACTCCTTCTCGACAACATTGAGTATCGCGCCGTCAAGGAACTCTCTCATGATGTCGTAAAGCTCCTTGTCGTCGAGCTTATTGATCGAGGAAAGTCCCTTTGCGAGGATCTCGCCGTGGCTTCTGTGCGAGCCGAAGGTGAAGTCGTTGATATCAAGGCAATATGCCTGACCGACCGCGGATGCCTCCTGACCGATGGAAAGGTGAGCGGGTCCGGGGTTATTGTACTTTACGCCGTTGTACTCGCTCTTGACCTTGATGTCGTTGAGCATCGACTCAAACTCGCGAATGGTACGCATATCGTGATATATTCTGAGGAAGTCCTCTTTGGAGTATATCTTCTTCTCGTCGTCAAGCGACTTATTGTAGGTGCAAAGCGGAATGCTTTCGAAGTTGATATATCCGCTCTCGAAGACCTTACCGGGATCTACATATTGACTCTTAGGCATTGTTTTATCTCCTTAGAATAAATTATTTAATAGAAAACATTTCCTCGCGGATGACCTCGCACACGCTCGGATGGGGGAATACTATCTTCTGTACGTCGGTAACGCGCATCTCGCGTGCGACCATCATTGCCGCGCCGTAGATTATCTCGGACGCGTAGCTTCCGATCATGTGGACACCGAGAATATTGTGATGGCGCTTGCCGACTATTATCTTCACGATGCCGTCTCCGCCCTCGTTCTCGGCAATGTATCTGCCGCTGTAGCGCAGGCTCATCGTGTGCTCCTCTACCTCAAGTCCCGCCGCACGTGCGCTCTCGGCAGTCTCGCCGACCGTTGCAACCTCGGGATTTGTGTAAATGACGGACGGTATCGCGCGGTAATCCACTCTGTCGCGGATGCCGAGCATATCGGACACGGCGACCTCGCCCTCGCGGTATGCGGTATGAGCGAGCATCAATCTGCCGTTGACGTCTCCCGCCGCCCAGATGCCGGGCACGTTCGTGCGTCCCGAGTCATCGGTAATTACGGCACCTCTCTCGGTGGCGACTCCGACGCTTTCGAGTCCGATGCCGGCGGTGCGTGCGCGGCGACCGACCGACACGAGGATAAGGTCGCAGTCGACAGCCAGTGTCTTGCCGTCCTTTTCGTACTCGACGCTTCCCGCGCCTCCCTTATCGTTGACCTTTACGACCTTCGCTCCGAGGATAAACTCCACGCCGCGCTTTGCGTAATTATTCTGAAGTAGCTTCGATATCTCGCCGTCCGTGGGACCTGCGATCTTGTTCATCATTTCAATGACGGAGACCTTGCAGCCGACGGAATTGAAGTACGACGCCATTTCGAGTCCGATAACGCCGCCGCCAATCACGGCAACGTGCTTTGGAAGCGTGCGAAGGTCGAGCACCTCGCGGTTCGTTACCGCAAGACCCGAGGCGACAGCCTCGCGAAGTCCGGGAATGCCGGGCACGACCGCCTCGCTTCCCGTGCAGAGCAGAAGCCGCTTTGCGGTGTAGCTCTTGCCGTCGGAGGTGACCTCGAAGCCGTCGGCGCACTTGCCGACGAGCCTTGCCGTGCTGCGAACTACCTCAACACCCGCGCCGCGCATCTTCGAGCCGATGCCCGAGACGAGCGTCTTTACGACACGGTTCTTGCGATCGACGACCTTCGAGTGGTCGAGGGATGCGCCCGTAACGGTGACTCCGTATTTCTCGCCGCCCTTTGCGTGGTCGAGCATCTTTGCGGAATAAAGCAGTGTTTTTGTCGGAATGCAGCCCTCGTTGAGGCAGACGCCTCCGAGCTCGCGCTCCTCGAAAAGAAGTGTTTTCAGTCCGCCGTGCGCGGCTCTTTCAGCCGCATTATAGCCGGCGGGGCCGCCGCCGAGAATTATAAGATCATACATAATTTTTCTCCCGTTCTCGCTTATTTTGCAAGCAGAAGCTCGAAGCTTTCAAGCGACGTGCAGAGCTCCTTGAGGAACTTCGCCGCAGGTGCGCCGTCGAGCGCGCGGTGGTCGAAGGTGAGCGAAAGTCCCATTGCGGGATAAACGCTGCCGTCCGCCTTCACGCGGTTTGTCGTGCAGCAAACGCCGAGTATCGCCGTCTGCGGAGGATTTATAACGGGTGTGAAGCTCTCGATACCGAGCGAGCCGAGGTTCGACACGGTGAAGCTGCCTCCGCTCATGTCGTCGGGAGAGAGCGTGCCCTCGCGTGCTCCCGCCGCAAGCTCCTTTGCCTTACCGGAGATATCGGCAAGCGACAGTGTATCGGCGCCGAAGATGACGGGCACGAGCAGTCCGCGGTCTGTATCGACCGCCATGCCGACATTTGCGTGAGCGAAGGTGCGGAACTTGCCGTCGACAAGATTAGCGTTGACCTCAGCAAAGCGCGGCAGGACGCGCGATACCGCGTAAAGTATCATATCGTTTATGGTAACACGGGAGAGACCCATCGCCTCGCCGTGCTCCTTAAGAAGCTTTCTGTAATTCAGCAGGCTCGTCGCGTCGAACGAGGAATTGAGCGTGAGCTGTGCCATCTCCGTGAGAGAGGCGTTCATGGTCTTCGCGATCACGCGGCGAACGTTCGACATCGGAGTCTCGGTGTACGCGCGGAAATCGACTCCCGCGCTCTCGGTGCTCTTTGCGGCAGCTGCTTTTTCGACGGGTGCCTCCTCGAGCTTCGCGCTCTCCACGGGTCTTCCCGCAAGGAAGTCCTCGACAAGAGAGGTCGTCGCAACATGTCCCGCATCAAGAGCGGCGTTTATGTCGCGCTCGATTATTCTGCCGTGCGGACCGCTCGGAGTGACGGCTGTCATATCGACGCCTGTCTTAAGCGCAAGGTTCTTCGCTCTCGGAGAAATTCTGAGTCTCTCGCCATCGCAGACTGTAGTCTCAACCGCTGCGGGAGCTTCCTCCGTCTTCTCCTTTGCGGGAGCGGTCTCTGCGGATGCCTCCTCCGCAGCCGGCGCGCCTGTCGCGGAAGCTATAAGTGATGAGATATCCTCTCCGGTCTCGCCGATGATGCACACGGGCTTCAGACAGTCGACCACATCACCCTCCTCCGCAAAGGAATGAAGGATAACGCCCGAAAACTGCGAAGGCTCGTCAAACGCGGATTTATCGGTCTCGTAGGAGAAAAGAATGTCGCCCTCCTTGACCTCGTCTCCGACCTTCTTATGCCAAGAGGTGATTATACAGCTCTCGACGCTCTGCCCCTGTCTGGGCATGATGACAAAATTAGCCATAACTGTTTCCTTTCGGTATTTATTTCAAAATATTATTCCGCGATCACAAGCCGCACATCCGCGTCGCATGCCTCGTCGATGAGCTGTCCGCTCGCCGACTCTGTTATCAGCATATCCGCGTCCTCCATTTCGCAGAAGGTGTACGGCAGCGTTCTGTCGCATTTCGAGCTGTCCATGAGCATAATGACCCGCCGTGCCTTTTCGACGACGATACGCTTGAGCTCGCATTCGTTGTAATTGGCGACCGTGAAGCCGCTTGAGCTGCTGTAAGCCGCAGGTGTCAAAAACGCGATATCAATATTGATATCGGATAAAAAGCGTGTTGCCTGAAGTCCCGTGACCGTTCGGTTCTCGCCCTCGAGACGTCCGCCGACAATATTCACCGCGCAGCGGGAATTGCGGCACAGCTTCAGCGCGATCTCGGGGTCTGTTGTGATAAACGAATAGCGCTTCGGCGGCACGAGCTGTGCAAAGGTCTTCATTGTCGAGCCCGAGTCGATGAATATCGAGCGTCCGGTCTCAAGGCAGTCGAGCGCCGTGCGCGCAATTTTTTGCTTAGCCTCGATATTTCGAAGCATCCGCGCATCTGCGCCGTATTCGCCGATAAAGCCTGCCGCAGCTCTCTTACAGCCGCCGCGCACCTTGGTCGCGAGTCCCTGCGACTCGAAATATTCTATATCACGTCTGAGTGTCATTTCCGATACGCTCGGAAACATTTCGTGAAGCTCGTCAAGGGATACAAATGTCTTTTCGGCAAGCAGTGCCCTTAAAGCGTCCCTTCTCTCCTTTTGCAAGCGTTCACTTCCTTTCCTGTTATCGTCGTGTTATATTTTACACCAGAAATGTGATTTTGTCAAGATGAATGTGAGAATATATGTGAACTTCGGTGTGAATTTCCCGTGATTTTTACGTGGAAAAAATTTTTCCGGATTTTTTTGATTCTTGCTTGACAGGAAAAGTGAAGGATGATATAATATAGGTGTTATATGTCAGGTATAACAGTTAGCACGCTTCATGGGAGGTTATAAGGAAAATGTTTTTTATCGACTCCATGTCGCGCACTCCGATATACGAGCAGATACGCTCGCAGCTCGAAAGCTTCATTCTCACGGGAATAATAAAGGAGGGTGATAAGATCCCCTCCGTGCGAAGTCTGTCAGTCGAGCTGTCGGTGACGCCCGTCACCGTGCTCAAGGCCTTCGGAGAGCTCGATTCGGCGGGAGTCATCCGTTCGGTGCCCGGCAAGGGCTATTTTGTCTGCGAGGGCGCGCGAGAGCTGCTCTCGAAAAAAAAGCGTCGCCTGCTCGACGAGGTAGAGTCTCTCGCCTCACAGCTGGCAAGCGCATCCGTTGACATCGAGGACGTTCTCGCGCGAGTACGCCTCGCTTATGAAAAAAAGTAAACGAAAGGAACCAGCGAAATGATAAAAGCACAACATCTGACAAAAAGCTTCGGAGACTTCTGTGCTCTCAACAATATTTCCTGCACGGTCGAGGACGGCTGCATATACGGTCTTGTCGGCTCGAACGGCGCGGGAAAGTCGACCTTTATCAGAATTCTTGCCGGTGTGTACCGACAGGACAGCGGCGAGGCACTGCTTGACGGGGAGACGATATTCAACAACCCTACCTCTCTCGCCCGCATAGCCTACGTTCCCGACGAGCTGTATTTTATCCCCGGCGCGTCGATGGACAGAATGGCTGATATGTACAAAAGCTGCTATGCGCGCTTTGACCGCGAGCGCTACACCAAGCTCGCGCGGCGCCTGTCGCTCAACACGAAGGCTCCCGTCAGCACGTTTTCGAAGGGAATGAAGCGCCAGGCGGCGACCGTGCTCGCTCTGTCGACGCTGCCCGACTTCATCCTGTTCGACGAGACCTTCGACGGACTCGACCCCGTGATGCGAAATTACGTAAAGAGCGTCATCTGCGAGGACGTTGTCGACCGCGGCGCGTCCGCCGTTATCAGCTCACACTCGCTTCGCGAGCTTGAGGACAGCTGCGACCAGCTCGCGCTGCTCCACCGCGGCGGTCTCGTGCTCGAAAGCGACATACAAAACCTCAAGACCGCGCAGTTCAAGGTGCAGATCGCCTTCGACGGCGACTTCGACGAGACTCGCTTTGCCGATATCCCGCGCATGTGCGTGCTTCGCTTCGTAAAGCACGGCAGCGTCGCCAATATGATAGTTCGCGGAGACCGCGAGGACGTGGCGTCCTCACTGCGTGCGCTCTCGCCGCTGCTGCTCGACATCCTCCCTCTCACGCTTGAGGAGGTGTTCACCTATGAGCTTGAAGCGCTCGGCTATAATTTCGACCCGGAACTCGGAGGTATGTGATGAACTCGCAAAAAAGTAAAAAGGATTTTTTCAGCCGCGGACTGTATGTCGAGTCTCTGCGACGCCTGCGCCTTCCCGCACTGATACTTCTCCTCATAACCGTAGCCGTCGGCGTTCTCGTTCCGCTGACGCAGGTCACCGAGGATATGAGCTACTCGCGCCCGACAGCCGTTACACCGACGCATATCAGCGCAATGCATGCAAACCCGCTGCTGCTCATTATGATATTCGTCACCGCACCGGTGCTGACCTACACGCTCTTTTCCTTCCTTAACCGCAGAAATGCGTCGGATATGTATTCGTCGATGCCGCACTCGCGTCTGTCACAGTACAGCTCGCGTATCGTCGCGCTCGTCACGGCGTATGCCGCAACGGTAATTGTCTCCACGGCTGTATCGGCGCTTATGCTGACCGTATTCTCCTCGCACTTTGTCGTGTCGTGGAGCTCCTTCCCGCCGTACATGCTCGGCTGCTTTGTCGGCGCGTGCCTTGTCAGCGCGGTAATGTGCATCGCAATGAGCATCACGGGCACGCTGTTCAACAACATTATCGTCACGGGACTTATTATGTTCATGCCCCGCTTCATACTGCTGTTCATATCGCTCGGCGTAATGTACGCCTGCCCGACGATCTCGTCGACACACGGCTTCTGGGCTACCTCGCTCCACAACAACATCATAACCGGCTTTTTCGATTACCTTATCAATTATTATAACGGCGGAGAGCTTGCGCTGCTTGAAACGGTGCCGCAGCTTTACAGCTTCGTTCTCGCCGTGCTTTACTTCGTCATCGGTGCCGTGCTGTTCTGCAAGAGGCAAAGCGAGAGCGCGGAGCGCGCCGCGCCGAGCGAATGGCTTCGCGGCGCTTACCGCGTGATCCTCACAATGGCAGTCTGCACGCCCGCCTGCCTGCTTATGTTTCTTTCCGCACACGACAGCCGCTTCGACGTCGGCATCATCACCTACATATGGCTCTACGTCGCCGCGCTCATCGTGTTTGTGATCTATGAGCTCATCACCACGAAAAAGTGGAAGAGCCTGCGCCGTGCGCTTCCCTCTCTAGGAGTCGTCATTATACTGAACGCCGCGCTGCTCGGCGCGATGCAGCTGTGCTACAGCGTTGAGTCTTCGTTCGCGCCGAACGCCGAGCATGTGCAGTATATCACGATCATACCCGAGAGCAGCGGCACAGTAAGATATTTCAGCGAATACGCAAAAGCTGCGACGGGAGATGTAAAGATTACGGACAGCGACGCGATAAGCGCAGTCTGCTCCGCACTCGAGCACAGCTCCGAAAGACGCCGCGAGCTTGATTACTCGTCCTATTACTCCTTCGTAAACAGCTACAGCTGCGTCACGGTGAAGCTGAAGGTCGGCTTCTCGTCGAAGTACCGCGAGATATATTTCTCCGACAGCGAGATGCAGACGCTGCGCTCGGCAATTTCCGAGAACGAAAGCTTCAAGGCAACCTATCTCTCGCTGCCGAAGGCAGAGCCCGGCGGTATTTTCACGGATCTGACGTCCGACAGCTATGACAGCGACCGTCTGCGTGAAGCCTACGAGCTTTTCCGCGATGAGGTTGCAGCGCTCAAATTCGAGGACTGGTACGACTATCTGCAAAAGAATTACACAAGCTCGTTTGCAAACTTCAAGATCAGCTTCAACGGCTCGTATTTTTACATTCCCGTTTCGACTGAGCTGACGCCGAAGACCGCCGAGGCACTCATCAGCCTGAGAAACAGCAGCTGCACAATTTCGCCGAGCTCCGCCGTGCGCGCAATGGAGCTGTACGATGTCGGAGACGACGGCAGCTTCCAGCTCAACTATGCCACCTACCGCATGCCGGGCGACACGGACGGCGCTTGGATATCGTCAGAGGATACGAAGCTGCTTGCCGAGTGCATTGACACCGATGCCGAGCTTGACCTGTCGCGCGATTTTATCGCACTGAACATCATCGTTCCGACAAAGCACGACACGGACGGTCTGGTCACCGAATACGACGAATTCATTCTCTATATACCTGCGGTCGAGGACGCACGCGAAAGGCTCATCGATGCCGGGCTTATCGATGTCGACACCGACCCGTACGAGGATATCGAGATAACCTACAAATATTCGAACTGACGAAAAAGCATCCCGCGCGGCAGTGCCGCGCGGGATGCTTTCCTATTCCTCGACCTCGGGCAGACCGGCAAGGCTCGTCAAAAGCGACAGCACTCCGGCAAGCAGCGCCGCCGAGGCGACCGCTCCCCAATGCACCCTGTCGAAGAACGCCGCCGTGCCGACCGTCGCAAGCGCCGTCTGCGCCGTTGTCCGAACTGCGCGTACAGCCGCGGCGAGCGCCCATTTCTTAAAGTTTCTTCTCATTTCACCGTACCCCTTCCGCAATGCGCTTCGCAGCATTCCTTTGCCTCGAGGTCGCGCAGACGGTGATTGGCGACACGCATCTGCTCCTCGAGTATCGGGACACGTCGAGCGTAATTATTGTGCTCCCTTACCTCACGTGTCAGCTCCTCGAGCCGTGTTTCCGTGACCGCCTGCGAAATTTGCAGGCTATGCTCGAGCCGACGGCGCTGTAGAAGTCCGGTCAGGATAACTCCGACAAGAGACATTCCGCCGGAGATAACAGCAGTGATTATCTCGGTCAATTTGATCCTCCTTTGTTTTCCGCGGCAGCACGGACGCGCCCGACCTCCGCCCTGCCCCTTTTTTTTTGTATTTATATCCTGTTTATAACAGTATATTTCCGTCCAATGCCGTTTGACACGGCAGTCCGCGAGAACAAGTGTTCTCTAACATATATATTATACAGCACGCCGAGCCGTTTGTCAATAGGGAAATTACAATTCGCAGCAGAAAATAAAACAAGCGTTCTTTATTGACACGGCGCGCATGGTTTGATATAATGTTTGCAGAAAGAAAACGGAGATCACCCATGGAAATTATAAGAAAGACCTTTGAGCAGCTCACATGTCCCGAGCTGTATGAAATACTTCGCGCGCGCGAGGCTGTGTTTATCGTCGAGCAGTGCTGCGCGTACACGGACATCGACGGCATCGATCAAAGCGCCGTACACATGTATACGCTCGACGGCGACAGCATCACGGCATATCTGCGCGTGTTTATGAAGCCGGACGAGCCCGGCGTCGCGCAGATCGGGCGCGTTATCACCCTGCGGCGCGGCGAGGGGCTGGGGCTTTTACTCCTTCGCGCGGCAGTGCGCGAGGCGTTCGATTCCTTCGGCGCCGAGAAAATTTACCTTGAGGCGCAGAAGTACGCCGAGGGCTTCTACGAAAAGGCGGGCTTTCGGACAGTGTCGGGAGAATTCCCCGTCGACGGCATCGCGCATGTCGAAATGATACTTTGCGCGGGAGAGGAGAGATAAAATTGAGCTACACCTTCTCCATACTTACGCTCGGCTGCCGCGTGAATCAGTACGAGTCGGACTGCATTGCCGAGGAGCTGAAGGCGGCGGGGCTTTGCCGCGTTGAATTCGGCGAGACGTGCGACATTGTGATCGTTAACACCTGCACGGTGACCGCGGAGAGCGACAGAAAGTCGCGTCAGATGATACGCCGTGCCGCCTCGTCGGCGCCGCGCGTTATAGTGACGGGATGCTACACCGAGACCGCGCGCGAGTCGCTTTCAAGCCTTGAAGGCGTCACCTGCATTACGGGCAACAGCAAAAAATCGCGCGTTGCCGACACGGCTCTCTCTCTGCTGCGCGGCGAGAGCGTCGACACGCCGACGCTCGATATAGAAAAGGCGGACTTCGACATAACCGAGCTCACAGCGCCGCAGCGGACGCGCTCGTATATTAAAATTGAAGACGGCTGCGACTCACACTGCACGTACTGCATAATTCCGAAGGCGCGCGGGCACGTTCGCAGCAAGCCACTTGAGGTCGTCGCACACGAAGCGGCGTCGCTGTACATGTCGGGCTGCCGCGAGGTAATTCTCACGGGGATCGAGACCGCAGCCTACGGCAGTGACATGACGCGTGCGCGCTATTACGGCGAGCACCTTGTCACGGCAATTCGCCGCACGGCGGAGGCGGGCTACACGAGGATCGGGCTCGGCTCGCTCGACCCGCGTGTGATGAACGAGGGCTTTCTCGCGGAAATCGCCGAAATTCCGGCGCTGCTGCCGCATTTTCACATTTCGATACAGAGCGGAAGCCCGACGGTGCTCGCGAGAATGCGCCGCCCGTACAATACTCGGCAGCTCGAGGAGGGCATTGCGCGTCTGCGCGAGGCTGTGCCGGACGTCACGCTGAGTGCGGATATTATCGTCGGCTTTCCCGGCGAGAGCGAGGAGGAATTTCTCGAGACGCTTGAATTCGTCGAGAGAGCACGCCTTCTGCATCTGCATATCTTCCCGTATTCCGACCGCGCGGGCACAGTTGCATCGCGCATGAGCGGCAAGCTGCCCGGAAGCGTCAAGAGCCGCCGCGTCGCCGAGCTTACCGCACGCGGAGCCGCAGTCAAGCGCGATATCCTTACCTCCTATGTAAGGCAGCACGCAAGCGACGGCGTTCGCGTGCTCGTCGAGGAGCGCAAGGGCGAATATCTCTTCGGTCACTCCGAGCACTTCGTTGAGCTCTACTTCAAGGGAGACGACAGCCTCATCGAAACGGAGCTTGAGCTTCGGCTCGATTCCACGGACGGCGACTCGTGCTTCGGAACAATATGCAAATAAGAAAAAGGGACTTCCGACTCGAAGTCCCTCATTTTTATTCCTCAAAGTGCAGGCTTTCGCACAAGCCGTCGTGTCCCGCAACAGCTGCCGGGTACACCTCGCGAGCCTCCGCAAGGCACTGCGCGGGGTCGGGCATTGACGGGCTGTAATGCGTCAGCCAGAGTCGGTGCGCTCCGGCGCGAGATGCAATTTCCGCTGCCTCTCGCGCTGTCATGTGGCGCGACTTGAGCGCGCGCTCGCGCTTTTCCTCGGGAAACATTCCCTCGCAGACGAGCAGGTCGCTGTCGGCTACCGCCTCGCACACCTTATCCGTCGGGCGGCTGTCGGTAATGTACGACACATCTATGCCGCGTCGCGCGTCTCCGAGCACGTCGCTCGGGTTATACTGCACGCCGTCAAGCTCAACGGTCTCGCCTCGCTGCAAAAGTCCCCAGCATTTCACGGGAATTCCCGCCGCACGTGCTCTCTCGGGGTCGAACTTTCCCGCGCGCGGCAAAGATATTCTGTAGCCGAGCGTCGGCACCGAATGGCGTGCCGCAAACGCGCGAACAGTCATCGGTGCGCCCGCATTCGTTCCCTGCTCGAAAAGGTAGTCGGGAAGAACGCCGCCCGTGCTTGAAAACTCATGCACGGTCACGGAAAACGGAAGCCCCTGCGCGATGACGCACAGCGACGAGACGACGCGCGAGGCGCCGCGGGGACCGGCTATCGTGACCGGCTCCGTGCGTCCCTCGTTTGCCATTGCAAGGAGGAGTCCGGGAAGACCGGAAACGTGGTCGGCGTGAAAATGCGTCAGCAGTATCAGCGAGATCTTGCCGGCGGCAAAGCCCGCCTCCTTCATTGCAAGCTGAGTTCCCTCTCCGCAGTCGATGACAAGCTGCGTGCCGCCGTGGCGGCACAGAAGCGACGAGAGCCACCGCGCGGGAGTCGGAATGCTGCCTCCGCAGCCCATCAAGCACACGTCAAGCATCCTTTCTTCCCTCCTTTTCCGACATCATTCAAGATAAACGCTGTATTCGTCCCACAGAGTCTCGAGCCGCGCAAAGCGTGACGAGGTCTCCTCCGGTCTTTTTTTGCCTATATAGGCGATTATGGCATTGATAATGCTCATCGGCGCGACGAGCGAGTCGACGAAGGACGCCATCTCGCTTTTCGCGGCAAGCAGCGCGTCCGCACCCTTGGCGAGCGGCGACTGCTCTCTGTCGGTAAGGACGATAAGCCCCGCGCCGACCTTCTTCGCATATTCCGCGGCGCGTACCGTTCCCGACGAATAGCGCGGGAACGATATTGCAAAGACCACGTCGTCCTCGCCGAGATTGATAAGATGCTCGAACACCTCGCTGCCGCCCGAGGGGCACACTGCGAAAACATTGTCGAACAGCAGTCTGAGATAATAATTCATAAACTGCGCGAGCATCGCCGACGAGCGCATTCCGACAATGTATATTCGCCGTGCGCCGAGCAGCATCGTCACCGCGCGCTCAAAGGCGTCACGGTCGAGGTCGCGAAGCGTCGAAAGTATCTTTTCCGAATCCGCGCGAAGCACCGCGTCTGCGATATCGCTGTCGCGCAGGCGGTCATTGGCGTCCTCGATGCGCTCGACGGTCGTCATGCGGACTCTGAGCGACTCGCGGAAGGCACGCTGCATTTCGGGATAGCCCTCGTAGCCCATCGCCATCGCAAAGCGGACGACGGTAGACTCGGATATTCCGACAGCCTCCGCAAGGGCGATTGCCGTCATGTGGGAGGCGGAGCTGTTTGCGAAAATATATTCGGCGAGCTGTCGCTGCCGCTTTGACATTGCGGGAGCTGCCGCCTCAAGCTGACTTAAAAAGTCACGTTCCATATAATCACTTTATCTCCTCGATCTTTGTAAGGTCATACGGAGTGTTCTGGTATACGAAATAGTTGAGCCAATTGGAGAAGAGCAGATGAGCGTGTGCGCGCCAGGTGTTCTTCGGTGCGAGCGTCGGGTCGTCATTCGGGAAGTAATGGCGCGGCACGTCGGGCGACAGTCCTCTCGACAGGTCGCGGCGATACTCGAGCGCGAGCGTCTCGGCGTCGTACTCGCTGTGTCCGGTAACGTAGAAGAGTCGGTGCTTCTTCGAGGCGACGATGTACACGCCCGCCTCCTCGGACTCGGCAAGAATGTCAAGCTTGCCGGTAGCCTCGATATCCTCGCGGCGAATTTCGGTGTGGCGCGAGTGGGGGGCTGAGAAGGTCTCGTCAAAGCCGCGCATGAGCGGGTGGTTCGGCATGAGATTCGAGTGCTCAAAGACGCCGGACATCTTACGCGGCAGCGGATACTTCTTTATGTTGTAGTGGTAGAAAAGCCCCGCCTGAGCCGCCCAGCATATGTGGAGCGTGGAATACACGTTCTTGCGGCTCCATGCCATTATCTCGCACAGCTCGTCCCAGTAGTCGACATCACTGAATTCAAGATTCTCGACGGGAGCTCCCGTGATGATGAGTCCGTCAAAGCGCAGGTGCTTGACCTCGGAGAACTTGCGGTAGAAGGCGCTCATGTGCTCCTCGGGGGTGTTGAGCGACTTGTGAGTTTCCATCGTGAGCAGCGTCAGCTCGATCTGGAGCGGCGTGTTCGAAAGCACGCGGATTATCTGCGTCTCTGTCGTGATCTTCGTCGGCATGAGATTGAGCACGGCAAGGCGGAGCGGACGGATGTCCTGAGCGACCGCGCGCCAATCCTCCATTATGAAGATGTTCTCCTCGGTGAGGATATCGTGTGCCGGCAGGTTTCTCGGTATCTTTATAGGCATAATGCTTGTCTCCTGTTTTCGTTGTAATATTTATGTCATCGACGTGTTCGCCGCTTCTTTATTTTCCGACGCAGAACTTTGAGAATATTCCGCTGACTATCTCCTCGGTAACTCCGCGTCCGTCGGTTCCCATAAGCTCGCCGAGCGCGCTCTCGCAGAGAGTACACAGCGCGTCGGGAGACTCGCCCGCCTCAAGCGCGCAAAGCGCCTCGGACAGGTATTCGGCAGATGCCGAAAGCGTTGCCTTCTGTCGAGCCGACCATATTACGGCGTCCTCGCCGAGTCGGCATGCTCCCGCGTCAAAGAGCTCGCCTATTGCCTCGGACAGCGCGTCAAGCCCTTCCCCGCTCTCGCAGGAGACACAGACGCATTTTGCGTGGCAGCTCTCAAGCAGCTCGCGCTCCTCGCCGTCGAGCACGACCTCAAGGTCGCTTTTATTGATAACCGCAACGGCGTTCTCTCGGCGGTAGAGGGACATATTCTCCCGCTGCTCCTCAGTCAAATGCTCGGAGCCGTCGAATACCGCGAGCACGAGCTCCGCCTCGCGCACCGCCTCGCGCGCACGCTCGACACCGATGCTCTCCACCGTGTCGTCGCTGTCACGAAGCCCCGCCGTGTCACACAGCTCAAGCGTTACGCCTCCGAAGGCGACCCTCTCGCGCAGGACATCGCGCGTCGTGCCCGCAATATCGGTAACTATCGCCGCGTCGTGCCCGGTCATTCGGTTGTAAAGCGAGCTCTTTCCCGCATTCGGGCTTCCGCAAATAGCGCAGGAGACTCCCTGCGACACGGCGCGCCCGCGGCGAAAGGTCGAAAGCAGCCTCTCCGTGTCGCGAAGTGCTGTGCGGAATGCATCGCCGATCTGCTCGCGGGTCATTCCCGCCATATCCTCCTCGGGATAATCTATCTCAGCGTAAAGCGCGGTCATGGCGTCGCACAGCCTGTCGCCTATTTCGCGAACGCTGTCCGACAGCCGTCCCGACAGCGCCGACGAGGCAAGTGCAAGTCTGTCCGCGGTGTCTGCCTCAAGCAGCTCACCGACCGCCTCCGCCTCCGTCAGCGTGAGCTTGCCGTTTATAAACGCGCGGTGGGTGAATTCTCCGCCCTCCGCAGCTCTCGCTCCCGCCGCAAGCACGCAGGAGAGCACCTCGTTTGTAACATATACTCCGCCGTGGCAGGATATCTCCGCCATGTCCTCGCCCGTATACGAGGCGGGGGCGGCGAAAAAGGTCACGAGCACACGGTCGAGCACCGAGCCGTCAGTGGCGTAAAGCGTGCCGTACACGGCGCGTCTCGGCTCGTCTGTGGGGCGGCGCTTGCCTGTCGGCACGAACACACGCGAGATTATCTCGCGGCAGCGCTCTCCCGATATTCTGATCACAGCGATCCCGCCGAGCCCTCGCGGCGTCGACACTGCGGCGACGGTATCCGATATATTCATCCTGACAGCCTCCCGCGAAATCATATTCTCCGAAGACACCGCACAAAAACAAAGCCGTTCTCGCGGCTTATCCTACGGTGCTTCGATATATCCGTTTCTTATTGTATCATAAATGCCTTCAAAAATAAAGCGTTATTCGCAAAGAAGTTTTCGCACCTTGCGAGAATTTTGCCCCGCGCAACACAAAACCGACGATTTTTCGCAAAAAAGGGCGTTTTCGGCACATTCTTCGCGAAATATGTATTGACAAACCGAAAGAATAATTGTATGATAGTAATTGCACGTTTTTGCATCTGTGCTGACGCTTCCGTCGAATGCAAAGGATTCGGCGGATTCCCAAAACATCATAGCTCTGCCCGATCGACGCTGTGCCGCGCTTCACTGTCAGTTCGAACGCCGCACGGGGAAG
>CAYYKO010000039.1:0-15904 GCA_964441695.1 uncultured Ruminococcus sp.
CTTTTTCAAAGTTTTTTCGCCTTTTTTTCGATTTTTTTGAAAAAAGGCGTTTTTGAGCCGTTTTTGGGGTGTTTTGGGGGTGTTTCGGCTTCAAATGAGGGCTTCGGGCGGTGTTTTTTGCATCCGAAGCCCCGCATTTTACCGTTTTCCGCGGCAAAATCTTGCTCTGTATATCATAAGAAATCTTTCGAGGAGCACATCGTAGAGGAAAAAGCACACTCCGCCGAGCACGAGTGCGGCGGGGATGAGGTATTTTCCCGTCTCCGAGGGAATGAAGATGCACAGCGACGCGCAGTATACAAGGATGGACAGCGCCGAGGCGATGCATTTCACCGCTCGACGTGCGAGTCTGCCGAGCTTCTGCGCCTGCGGACGAATAAGCGGATATATTCCGCCGACGCATGCATACAGCACCGTGACTGTTTTATCGGGAACGAGCACGGCGCAAAGCACGCAGCACACTGCGACCGAGCATGCCGCGCGTCGCACGCCCGCCTGATCGACAAGCAGGTGCGTTATAACTCCGCACAGCACGGCAGCCGACATGTCGAGCACGCCCGTTACCGTGCCGAGCCAAAGCAGCACAAAGGACAGCGCGCTGCCTGCGGCGCACAGTGTGAGCGATCGGGTCGACGAGTGCGCGGATGAGCGTGCGGACGGCGAGCGCATCAGCAGCCGCCTCCGCAGCAATTGCACAGCGCGTCCATGCAGAGGAAGGTCGTGCAAATTCCGCAGCAGTCGGGCTCCGCCGCGCCCGTCTGCTGTCTGTAGTCTCCGCCGAAGGAGCGGCCGCGCGAATTAAGGCTGTCGCGTGCGGCGCGGTACTCCGCGTTATTCGGGTCAAGGTAGCACGCGGTCTCGATGTGCCGCTGTGCGTCGTAGAAGCGTCCGCGGCTGGTCAGGATGACCCCCTTGAGGAAATTCCACTCTGCGCCGCGATCTCCCGCGGGGGTAGAATCGATTATGAGCTCCGCTTCGGAATACTTGCCCTCGTTAATGAGGCGTCGCACCTCCTCGAACGAGGTTATTCCCGAGCCAGTATAGGTGGAATAGCTGCCGGACGAGCCCGACGAGGCGCCGGACGCTCTCTGCTTCTGGATGGCGTCGTAGGCCTCGTTGACCTCCTTCATCTTTTCCTCGACGAGGTCGGCGAGTGGATTTCCCGCGTAATTGTCGGGGTGATACTTACGCGCGAGCTCGCGGTATGCCTTCTTTATTTCATCATCGGTTGCATTTCGTCCCACTCCGAGGACGGAATAAGGGTCTTTTGACATTATTTTCTCCGTTAATATATAATTTATTCCTCTGCCGCCGTTCTTTGCGGATACAGCACGCGCGAGAGGCTTGCGGGGATGCCCGCGTACACGGTGTTTCTGACAATTTCCGCCGCGTCCGCGAGCAGCGTGCCGCGCGGTGCGCCGTCGCAGAGAAGCTCGAGTGCTCCCTCGGCGCGCGACAGGTGCAGCATTGCCGCGGAATACAGTCCGTCGGCGACGCTGTCCTCAAGGCGGCTTTTTTTGCCGTAGGGCACGAATATATCCTCGCCGTAGGCGATAATTATCGGGTTATAGCGTCCGCGCCGCAGGTCGTCCGCGGCGTCGTCGGCGGCGTCGCAAATATAGACTGCACGTCCGACTGCGCGTCCTATCTCGCGGCAAATGCGAGCTTCTCTTTCCGCAAGCTCGGCAGCGAACAGCTCGCCCATGAGCTCACCGAAGCAGTCCGACACGTCATCAAGCGACGCGCAGTGCTCGCGCTCGAGCCGAGAAAGGCGCGAAAGATATTTTTCGCACGGTGCGGAAAGCCGCTCTACCGTCTCGTGTTCCGAGCGCTCGCAGCGCTTCACGGCGCACGAGGCGACGGGCGACACTGCATGTGCTGCAAGCGCCGAAAGCCCCCTCTCATCGTCGATATTGTCGCGCACCTTGCCACGCGTGAGCACAGCCGAGCAGAATGCGGCATAGGTCAGCGCATGACACGGCTCGACGTATGCTCTTTTCTTCAGCGAATGGGCAATGCACGCCCCGCGCGCAAGCGTCGGCTGCCGTCCCTCGGCGAGCAGGCGCACTGCGGCAAGGAAGGTGAAGTCATAGCTGAGTGTAAGGCGCAGCGGCTGCCCCGCCACCTTGCCCATTGAGCGGCAGAGCCCGCAATATATCGCGCGGTACAGCTCATGCTCTCTCACGCGAAGCGAGGGGGCGTCTGTTTTTACATATCCGAACACATCGTCCTCCGCGCACTAAAACCTTGCGAGAGTCGCGACGCCCTCGGCAAGCGCCGAGACGAGCGCGTCGATATCGTCTTCCGTATTCGTGTGCGAAAGGCTCACGCGAAGCGAGCTGTCCGCCTCGGCATCGGTCGCACCGAAGGCGAGCAGAGCACGGCTGAGTCTGCCCGAGGGTGCGGAGCACGCCGAGCCCGCCGAGACGAATATTTCTCTCGCCGAGAGGAAATTGAGCATGGTCTCGCTTTTTATTCTCGGCAGGGTGATATTGATAATATGCGGCACCGCGACGCGCGGCGTCTTGACGGTGATGCTTTTGTCAAGGCGCGAGAGAAGTCTGTCGCGCAGAGCGGCGACCGCTGCCGTGTTCTCGTCAAGCTTCGCCCTCTCCTCGCGGCATGCTGCGGCGAATGCGGCGACAGCCACGGTGTTTTCCGTGCCGGAGCGCAGTCCCGACTCCTGCCCGCCTCCCGGAATTATCGGAACGATATTTTTTCTTTTTACCGTATCGGCAGACAGCCACAGCGCGGCACAGCCTCTTACCGAATGGATCTTATGCGCGCTGACGGTCAGCGAATCCACGCCGAGCGAGGTCGGCGAGAAGCGTGCTTTCATAAACGCCTGCACGGCGTCGCAGTGGACGTGGCAATCAGGATACGCCGCCTTTATCGCGGCGCACGCGCGCTTTATGTCGTAGAGCGCGCCTGTTTCGTTATTCACGAGCATCAGGGCTGCAAGCTGAACATTGCGTCCCTGTGCGAGCGTATCACGCAGGGCGTCAAGGTCGAGCTCGCCCCCGCGTGTCGGAATTCTGACAGTGTCCCAGCCGTGCGCGGCGAGCCTTTCGGCACAGCTTTCCACCGAGGAATGCTCGCCGTCCGTCATAATAAGTGTCGGTGCCCCGCTACGCGTGCGGTTCTTCGCCTCTGCGTAGCCGAGCATGGCAAGGCAATTCGCCTCGGTGCCGGAGGAGGTGAATATTATCTGTCCCGTCTCGCGTCCCGCGCGGCGCGTGCCGAGTGCGTCGGCAACGGCGGCTCGCGAGGACTCGAGCAGGTGTCGTGCGGCAATTCCATGCGCGTGAACGGATGATGGGTTTCCGTAAATGTCGAGCGCCGCCGCCACAGCCGCCCTTGCTGCCTCGGAGGGCTCGGTGGTCGCGCTGTTGTCAAGATAGCTTGCCATTATCTGAATCTGAACTCCTCAACTATCCTGTACGCCTCGTCGCTGTGCTCGTCAAAGAGCTCGGGCGTTGTCGAATAGGTTATGACGTACACGTGTCCGCCCTTGACAGCGGCGGTCTGGCGGTACTTTCTCGCCTCGCCTCCGAGCGTTGCGGTGAATACGTATTCCTTCGCAAAGACACCGTCAAGCTCGGTCTCGGTCACGGACTCCTCATTATAATCGGAAAAGCCCGCCGTAAGATCCTCGAGCTGGCGCTCGTGCCAGGTGTCAACGGTGTCGTCGGTGTACTCGAGCGTCCATGTGTACGCGCCGACATTGGAGCGATCAGCTGACGAAACATGTGCCGTTGTGGCGCCCGTCTGAAGGTCAACTGTCCAGTCCTCGGGGATGTACATATAATAATCGGCGGCGTCCCCCGAGGCAAGGAGCATTCCGTCGGGCGCTTCGTCGCTGTCGCCGCAGGAAGCAAGCGATGCACAGAGAAGCGCAAGGGCAAGGGTCAGGGTAATGATTTTTTTCATAAGTCAAGTCTCCGTCTTGCCGCGCGTGGCGGCAGTTGATTTCGTTAACAGTATATTATATTTTATCTCACGGCGCAGGGGATTTCAAGGAGAAATTGTTAATATACCGTCGACGCAGTATTAATGTATCAGTATTCGGGGTCGCACGGCGGGATAAACTGCCACGTTCCGTCGCTCGCGTACCAATTATAGCGCCGCTCCTCGCCGTTCACGAGGTACAGCTCGGGCGCGGTGTTCTCCATCCAGTCGACAGGCACCATGCAGTCGGCGCCGAGCGAATTGCGGCAGAGCGCCTCGCGCATGTCGCGCATTATCTCATCGGTCATCAAATCCGGGTCGGCTGAAACGAACAGCGGCGTGCCGCTGTCTCCGACGGCACGAAGCCATTCGCGGTTCTGCTTCCAATCGATGCGACCCGCGTGGCTGGCGCAGTCCGCGTCGCAGAGGTAGAATATCCCGTGCTGCATCATGCGGAAGGCAAGCGCGTTGACTCCGCATATTCTCGTGCGCTCGAAATGTCTGCCGCTCGTGTCGTGACCCGTGCGCGACAGGTTGACAAGCCCCGCGGTGAGGTGCGACGGTGTATTGCAGCCGATGATGATAACGCCGTCTCCCGCCGCCTCGCGCACCGTGCGGTACAGCCTCAGCGCCAGCTCTGCGGAGGTGAAGCGTCTGTCGGAGAACGACCAGCCGTTCTCGGCAAGGTACGTCGGACGGGTGCCGCCGTAAACGCCGAAGATGTCGACGCAGGTAAAGTCGTGCTTTATGAGCTTATAGCCCCACGAGATTATCCGCTTGGTGTCGCGCCGAACGCACTCGACGACCTCGTCAAGGGACACGTCGAGAACTCCCGGTCGCGAGAGGATATGAAATTTTTCTCCCATGTGCTCGCCGTGCCCGTCGGAGAGGTATCTCACCCAGATGCCGGGGAGCACGCCGCAGGCGGAAATTTCCTCGGCAAGGCGCGCCATGTCGGGGAAGCGCTCGTTTCCCGCATCCCACGGACCGTCGCACGGATGCCTCTGCCAGCCGTCGTCGATGACACAATACGGTCTGTTCTCGCAGCCCTCCGTCAGCTCGGCAAGAAGGCGCGCGTCGCGGAGTATCTGTCCGTGCGAGCTGTTGCCGACCGCGTAATACCAGTTGTTCGAGCCGTATATCATGCCTGACGGTATCAGCCCGTCGCAGCACATCTCGCGGCAGGCGGCGCGACCCGCCTCGAAGGCGGACATATTGTAATAATCGCACATGAGCACACGGCACACGTCGAGGCGGCGAGCACCGAGGAGCACGCCGTCGCCTCCGCAGCGCACGTCGAGCCAAAGCGTTACACCGTGCGTATCGTACTGCCAGGCGCATACGGCGGCAGGGCGCACCTCGACGCCGAAGCACTCGGTGTGACGTCCGTTAAAATCGCGCACGGAGTCGCTGCCGTTCGAGACGAGCATGTACCAGGGCATAAAGCGCTGCGGGATGACCGAGCGCCATTCGAGCTCTCCGTAGGTTCGCTCCCAGGTATCGCCGAGCACTCGCACGGAGTCGCATCGCGCCTCCTCGGGCGTGAAATTCCATCTGAGTCTGATATGGAAAAGCGGGCTTTTTTCGGCGGTGACGGCGACGTGCAGTCTTTCGTCCTTCAGGCGCAGCTCAAGCGTGATGTCCTCGACCGAAAGCGTATCCGAGCACGCCGAGCCTGTGCAGTCGAGCTGTAGTCCGCGGTCGACTGCCGTGAATATTCTGACCTTATCGGGAAGTCTGAGCTTCATAGTTTTCTCCTTGCGGCGCGCTTGCCGCGTGTATCAAGGCAAAGGGAGCCCGCCGCCAAATGCGACAGACTCCCTTGTCTTTTCAAGCTCGGTGCCTGCCGAGGCGGTCACGGCTTTTTCTGTTAATATAGCTTTAATGCGCGGCGCTTATGCGTCGATGTCGTCGAGGGTCGGAAGCGGCATTGCGACGGGGGTGTCGGAAATGCCTGCGCTCTCGCTCCTTGCAGCGGGGATATCCGCGAGCGGCTTATCTGCCTCGGGGGCGGCGTGCTGCTGTGTGCGGCGGTCGTTGCGGCGGCGCTTGCTCTGTACCTGGCGGTCTGCGCCCTCGTAGGTAATGATGATCTTACGGTTGACGTCGGAGCCCACGGAATGCGTTGCGACATTCGGGAAATCCTGGAGCTCGGAATGGATGATGCGTCTCTCGTAGGGGTTCATCGGCTCGAGGAACACGTTCTTCTTATACTTGACCGCACGGTTTGCCATGCGAACTGCGAGCGCGCGAAGTGTCTCCTCGCGCTTTGCGCGGTAATTTGCGATATCGACGGTGATCTTGATGTTCTCACGGGTCTTGCCGTTTGATGCGGCGTTTCTGTAGAGCGCAAGGTTTACAAGATACTGGAGCGCGTCGAGAGTTTCGCCGTGGTGACCGATGAGAGCACCGGTATCCTCGCCGACGATATTGACAGCGGGATAAACGTCAAAGCCCTCTCCGGTGATGTATTCCTCACCCTCCGGTGCGGCAAGCTCCTCAACGGTGGCGTCAAGGTGCATTTCGGCTATAACAGAGGAAATGAAGCTCTTTGCGAAATCCATCTCCTCGCGGCTGACCGCGCGCTTCTTTTCGCTCTCGGCGTCCTTTGCGGGGCGGCTCTTTGCGGTCTGCTCGTTCTTCGCGGGCTGCTCGCTCTTTGCGGCGGGCTTATTCTGCGCCTTTGCGGGGCGTGGATCGCTCTTTGCCGCGCTCCTTGCGGAAGCGTTTTTCTTCTCCTTTGCGGGAGAGGAGTCCTTGGTGCTCTCACTCTTTACGGGCTCCGCCTTTGTTGTATCCGTCTTCGCGGGTGCGCTCTTTGCCTGCTCTGCCCTTGCCGCGTCGTTCTTTGCGGGAGCGCTCGGCTTTGCGCTGTCGTTCTTTGCCGCGGGCTTTGCGCTTTTTGCGCTCTGTGCCTTCGGCGCGGGTGCGCTGTCGGTCTTCTGCTGTGCTCTCGGAGCTGTCTTTTCGCTCTTCGCGAAGGACTGCTTCTTCTCGGGCTTTATTTCGTCCTCAATAACGCTTACCGTAACGCGGATGACGGCGTCCTTGGCGCCGATGCCGAGAAAGCCCTTCTTCGGCAGAGACTCGATGTCGTAGGAAAGCTCTTTTTTAGCGCCGCCGTAGAGCTTTTCGGCAAGGTCCATCGCCTCGTCGACGGTTTTTGCGCTTACTTTATATGTCTCACTCATAAATAACAGTTATCCTTTTGAACAAACGGATTATTTCTTGTCCTTTTTCTTTTTTCTGTCGCTTTTCGCGTCGTCCTTCATGGGAGCGCGCTCAATGGGAGTCTCCTCGGCGGGAGCGGCATCCTCCTCGGGCTCGATGACCGGTGGCGGAAGGGGCTCGTCGTCGAAGTCAATGCGGTGCAGGCTACGAACGGGCGGGCGGCTCGGGTCGACTTCCTTCTTCTTTTTCTTATTCTTCGCACCGTACTCGCGCTCTGCCTGACGAAGCTCCTCCTCGGTGGGCTGAGGTATCGGCCAGATCTTCGAGATGATGAACTTCTCGATAACGGAGATGATGCTTCTGAATATCCAGTAGCAGCCGACTGCTGCGGGCACCATGAACGCGATATACGCCGACATGAGCGGCATTGCGACGTTCATGACCTTCATGCTCGTGGCATTCTGCGCGTCTGCGCTCTCCGGCGGCTGATACGTGAAGCGGCGCATGAGCATCGTCGAGCCGAAGCTTGCAAGGAACACGAACAGCGGGATGAGCCAGAGTATTCCGAAATCGTTAAGGCTCGGGTTGACCGAAAGGTCGAGACCGAGGTTTGTGAATTTCGGCAGTGTCACGCCCTCAAGTCCGGGGAAATCGGCTGCGAACGCCTCGATACCGCCGTTTTCATTGATATTGCGGATGATATCGATATGCGCCATGCTCTTGTTGCCGAAGTGCTCGCCGAGAGCTGTAATGGTATCGGCGCCGACGCCGCAGATGTACTTGAGCGGCTTGATTATAACATTATAGACCGCAAGGATCAGCGGGAGCTGGATGAGCATGGGGAGGCAGCCGCCGTAGGGGCTAAAGCCCTCCTCCTGGTAAAGTCCCATTATCTCCTGCTGTTTTTTCTGCATGGATGCCTGATCGCTTCTGCCGTCGTACTTCTTTGTGATGGCGCGAACCTTGGGCTGGAGCTTTGCCTGCGCGATCTGATTCTTCTGCTGCTTTATCTGGAGCGGGGAGAGGATTATCTCCATTACCAGAGCGAACAGAAGAATGGACACGAGGTAATTGTCGGATATGTAGTACGCACCCTTGAGAAGGTATCCCATGGGGACGAGTACGATATCAAAAATATTCACGTTATTTTTCCTTTCCGCGGGACGTGACCCGCATTATGAGGTGCTTTTCTTTCCGTTTTCTCTCCGGCACGGGGTCATAGCCGCCGCGCGAGAAGGGATTGCATCTGAGAATGCGCCACACGGCAAGCGCCGTACCGCACAAAAGCCCCCACCGCTCGAGCGCGATAAGAGCATATTCCGAGCATGTCGGGCTAAAGCGGCAGCTCGGCGTTCCCTTCAGAGGAGAGATAAAGCGTCTGTACAGCCGAACGGGCAGTGCGCCGAGTCGTCTCGGCAGGTACAAAAGCCGTTTGAAGAACACTCTCATGAGTCCTGCGCCGCGTCGGGCGCTTCTTCCTTTTTCGTGAGCATATCGCAACGCTTCAGTGCATATTGCAGGTCTCTTTTGACATCCTGCATTTTCAGCTCCGTGGCAGCTGTCCGCAGCGCGATAACTATAAGGTAGCCGGTCGCGATGTCGTACCTTTTGCCTATCTGCCTGTACGCCTCTCTGACCACTCGCTTTGCGCGGTTCCTCTGCACGGCGCCTCCGATCTTTTTCGAGGCGGAAATACCGATGCGGTTGAGATATTCTCCTGTCGGGTTGGCACGTCTGATGCGCTCGGCGGCACGGTCGCGAAGCACGAATACGCTGAGTGAGCGCGACGAGCCCCGCTTGCCGTTTTTGTACGCCTTGCGATACAGATGATTTTCCGTAATCGGAAACAGCTTCATGGTAGTCTCCGTTTTTTCCGAGCTGTCTGTCGCTCGGGTAATAAAGTAATAACCTCCGCGTGCGGAGGTTATGTTGCGGCGAGTTCTCCGTCGTCCGCGGCGGGATAGTTACACGGTACGCCGAGTAATCAGTGTGTAAGGCGTGCGCGACCCTTAGCGCGGCGTCTCTTGAGCACCTTTCTTCCGTCAGCTGTAGCCATTCTCTTTCTGAAGCCGTGTACCTTGCTTCTCTGTCTCTTCTTGGGCTGATATGTTCTGAGCATAATTGAACCTCCGATACTATTTTAATGCAAATAATAAACTTATTCACAGATAGGCACGATATATTATAATACATCGGGCGGGCGCTTGTCAACAGTTATTTTGCATTTTTCGTGTATTTTGTGTGCAAAAGCCGCCGCGCGCGGCGTCCTCGGGCGAAAAAAGCAGCCCGTCGGCGCCCTTATTCCCAGGGAAAGCCGTGCGGCTCGCAGGCAAACACCGTCCCGTCCGCGACGGCGCGCGAGAGCTCTCCGGTTGCGAGTGGCGTTTTTTCACGCGACTCGGCATCAAGCTCGATCCTGTGCGACCAAAGCGAGCAGTCGCACCTGCCGCGACCTCCGTAGCGACGGTCGCCGACGAGCGGATGACCGACGGCGGCAAGCTGGCAGCGTATCTGGTGCGTGCGTCCCGTATGCAGCCTGACGCGAAGCAGCGTGCGCTCCGGCTCGTCAAGACGCGCTGTCGGCTCATAATCGAGCGCGGCATGCTTCACGCCGCGACGCGAGGAGCCCGCCTTCACGGCGAAGGACTTATTCTTCGTGCGGTCGAAGTACAGCTCATGCTCGAGCGTTGCGCTCTCGGTGAGCGTGCCGTGAGCGGCGGCAAGGTATTCCTTTCTGACAGCACCGCCGGCGAACAGCTCGGACAGTGCCGCGGCGGCGCGTGCGTGCTTCGCGCATAGCATCACGCCTCCCGTCATTCGGTCAAGGCGGTGTACGGCGTGCGGGGCAAAGGCGCCACCCGCCGCGTCCGCGATATATTCGAGAATCGAGCGCTCGCCGCCCGGCACGCCCTGCGAGAGCACGCCCGCAGGCTTGACGAGGACGAGCACGTCCGCGTCCTCGTATATTATCGGCACCTCGGCGCCGTTTATCGATAGCTTCACGTCTCGCGCTCCTTTTTATTCGACAGCGAGCCGCATGTCGAAATGCTTTTTACATACAATATCATACTTGTATTTTCCGGCGTTTATATTCTCTGCTTTGTGCCGCCGTTCCCCTTTGCGGTGTTGAGAGAAGCGATCAGCAGCCTGCGAACTGAGCCGCATTCGTGAAGCACGTTTTTTGCAAGCTCTTCCGAAATTATATTTGCTTTTTGTGCTATTTCGATCCAATATTCGGTTTCATGGCACTCCTTGAGGGATATTTGCAACTTGGCAACGAAATCTGCTTTGCTGTGGGCATACTTTGCTTCTCTGATATTTGCGCCGATGCTTGTACCACTTCTTTCAAGCTGATTTGCCAAAGAATAATGTCCTTTAATGCCGTCGGTCAATCTCAATATTTCAACAGCTAACTCGGTTGACATATCCGCAAGCTTGTTTTCAGCCATAATTATCACCTCTTTTGCCCATTATACCACAAGAATTCAAAACAGTCAATGAAATCGTGGCGTTGCCACGATGAAATCCGAGCAAGCTCGGATGAAATCTTCTGCGTGCCGCCTCAGATGAAATTAAATCCGCCTCTTTATCCCGACGAAGTCGGATTTCATCGCGAAGCGATTTCATCCACCGCAGGTGGATTTCTTCCGCGGGGGCGGATTTAGTTAAGAAAGAAGCCAAGTCATACGACTTGGCTTTTTTCTTTCCAGGGGCACTAAGACTCGAACTCAGGACACGTGGTTTTGGAGACCACTGCTCTACCAACTGAGCTATACCCCTATATTCTGTTCGGAACGTTTCTATTATATCACGCGGCAGCGGAATTGTCAAGTACTTTTTTGATTTTTACCGCATCCTGCGGCTTCTTTCGCGCAGCACGTAAAATTTCCGTGTATATTTCGCCAAAGCGCTTGAATTTTGACGCATTCGGTATTATAATATAATGGGGCAAGAGGTCGAGCCCCGATTAACGTGAAAGGAACGTACAGTCAATGCTTAAAACAAAGATCGTATGCACCATGGGTCCTGCCACAAACAGCCCCAAGATGATAGAAAAAATGATAGAGAGCGGCATGAACGTCGCACGTCTCAATTTCTCCCACGGAACTCACGAGGACCACGCCAAGACTATCGAATATATCAAAGCCGCGCGCAAGAAGCTCGCGCGTCCCGTCGCGATCATGCTCGACACCAAGGGACCCGAGGTCCGCATCGGCAAATTCCGCGAGAATGCGGTATTTCTCGAAAACGGAAGCACCTTCACACTCACCACGCGCGATATTATAGGCACAGAGGAGGCTGTCAGCGTCAGCTACAAGGAGCTCCCCGGTCAGATGACCGTCGGCGGCACGATCCTTCTCGACGACGGTAATATCGAGCTGCGCGTTCGCGAGATCTGCGACACGGACATCGTCTGCGAGGTCATCGAGGGCGGTGCGCTCAAGAACGGCAAGGGCGCAAACTTCCCGAACGTTCACTTAGACATGCCCCACCTCAGCGAGCGCGACAAGGAGGACATCCTCTTCGGCATCGAGCAGGACGTCGATTTCATCGCGGCATCCTTCGTCCGCTGCGGCGAGGACGTCATCAACATGCGTAAGTTTATAGATTACAACGGCGGACACGCCATCCGCATCATCTCGAAGATCGAAAACGGCGAGGGCGTTGACAATTTCGAGCGAATCCTCGCGCTCTCCGACGGCATCATGGTCGCACGCGGCGACATGGGCGTCGAGATACCCTTCGAGCGCCTGCCCGGTCTTCAGAAGCGCTTTATCAACGAGTGCTACCGCTCGGGTAAGATGGTAATCACCGCAACTCAGATGCTCGAGTCCATGATCGAGCACCCGAACCCGACAAGAGCCGAGATCACCGACGTTGCGAACGCCGTATTCGACGGAACCTCCGCTGTAATGCTCTCCGGCGAGACCGCTGTCGGAAAATACCCGCTCCGCGCCATTGAGGTAATGGCAAAGGTCGCGCATCAGGCGGAGCGCGACGCCTTCGAGATGAAGGCATACGGCTCGGATTACGTAATGGACTTCTCAGACACGACGAACGCAATGTGCGACGCTGCCTGCACCACGGCACGCGACATTCACGCCGAGGCTATCGTGGCGCTCACGCTGACCGGAAAGAGCGCACGCAGAATGTCTAAGTTCCGTCCGATAACGCCCATCGTTGCCGCAACGCCGAGCAAGAAGACCTACAACCAGCTCGCGCTTTCGTGGGGCGTTTACCCTGTGCTCGCGCTCAACCAGCCCGACTTTGACCGTCTCTTCCGTCACGCTATCGACTGTGCAAAGCAGATTGACATCGTTTCCGACGGCGACCGCGTCGTAATCGTCGGCGGACTCCCGCTCGACGCTCCCGGAAACACCAATATCATCAAGGTCGAGACCGTAAGCTCGAGAGGCTAAAGCAAAAACAAAACAAGCCCGCCTGTCACCGACATGCACCGGCATTTTCGAAGGTGCGTATCGTTGTGACAGGCGGGCAATTTTTATATATCCTCGGGCATGAGGTGTCTTTCGCTTCCGCGGAAGGCACCCGAACGAATCACGCTCTGCTCTCCGAACAGCTCGCACAGGCGCGCTGCCGTCTGCTCGCTGTCAAAGGTCTGATAACGGACGTGTATTACGTCGCACTCGCCGAGGCGGGTCGAAAAGCTCTCGCCCTCGGGGTGTCTGACCGAAATTATCACGCACGACGGCGGCAGCATAAGGTCGCGCGCCTCGCGTCCGACGGCGAAGCTGCCGTGCTTTATCTCGTAGAGCTCGTCGATTATCTCGCAGGTCTTGCCCGCACGGTCGGCGGCAAGCTTTTTCTCGATCACCGTATCGCTGAAGGCGCACTCGCCCGACAGCTCGACGGTAAGGAAGGCAAGCACCGCCACGACCACAGCCGACAAAAGCGACGAGGGGTCAAGCAGGCACTCCGCCGCGAAGCTTATCGCCATTACGGGCGTGCGCGAGGCAGCGCTCATGTAGGCTATCATGCCGAGCACCACCGCGCGGGAATAATATTCCGCAGGCAGCAGCGACAGTCCGATGAAAACCTCTGCGACAAGCGAGCCGATAACGGCGCCGACGGCGAGCGTCGGAAGGAACAGTCCTCCGGTGACGCCGACCTGATTTGTAAGAATGAGCAGTCCCACGCGCACCGCAAGCAGCACAAGCAGCGCATACCACGGCTCGGGGTGCTCAAGCAGCTCCTCGACGAGCCCGTGACCCGAGCCCGTGACGCTCGGGCTGAAAAAGCCCGCAAGGGCACACAGCGCAAACACTGCGGCGCATTTCACGCCGAGCGGTATCCGCGCCACGCGCGGTGACGACATCGCATTTCCGACAATGCGGTAGAGCTTTGTGAACACGATGGCAAACGCGCCGCAGACCACGCCGGGGAGCAGATCGTACCATATTCCGTCAAGAGGCGCGCTGAGCACGAGGTCAAAGTGAAACAGTGCCGCGTCGGTTCCGGTAAGGCGCGAGGCGATGCCCGAGACGACCGTCGACGCCGCAACGCTGACCGACGAGGTCAAAAACAGCATCGGCGAATATTTTCTGTGTGCCTCCTCGATGGCGAAGATTATTGCGCTGAGGGGCGCGCCGGTCGCCGCCGCAAAGCCCGCGCACGCGCCGCCGGTCATGAGATACCTGTCGAGCGCAAGATAGCGCTTTCCGAGCAGGGCGCGCGGAAGGCGTCCGACCGCCGTGCCCATCTGCACGCTCGGTCCCTCGTTTCCGAGAGGAACGCCGCCGAGATAGGTAAGCATTGCCGAGGGGAATATCGTAAGGATGCTGCGTAGCCAGCGGAAGTCGATGAGTCCGCGAACGATGGCTACCGCCGTCGGTATTCCGCCGCCGCGCGAGCTCGGCTCGAGGCGCAGCAGCACGCTTGAGACAAGACCGACCGCAGCCGCTCCGCAAATGAGCAGCGGAAGGAGCCGAGCGTCCGCGCGCACTGTCGCAAATATTTGTCCCGAAAGCGCGATCACGCGATTCGAGAGAAGCTTAAAGAGGAAGATAAGCGCCCCGGAGAGCGCGCCGCAAAGCGCGGACAGACCGATGGCGGGCAGCAGAGCGGCGCCCTGCCTTGTGCCTTGTTTTTTCATAATTATCACCGTAATGCGAAGCCTTTCGCAAGCCTTTATTTTTCGGGGAGCAGCCGAGCCGACGGCTTCCCGGGGTGGAGCTGCGCGGCAGCAGATGCACGACGCGCGACTCGGTATTGACAAATCCGTGCCGGTATGTTAAAATACACGCATAATGCGCCGCGTCGGTGCGGCGTCACGGAGGAATGAACAATGAATAAAATATTACTCTTTTCGGCAGCGCTCGTGCTGTCGCTGTCTCTCGTTTCCTGTAACGGTACAGGTGCTCCCGCAGAAGGCACTGTCGAAAGCTCGCCCTACGACGCGCTCGGCGAAATGTCGCTCGAGGAGGTCGTTGTAGTTGACAACGACGAGTGCCGCATCACCGTAACGGGCATCGAGCAGCGCGAGGTCGACGGAAGCGACGCTATGGCGCACGAGATATTCCTGCATCTCGAAAACAAAAATGCCGAAAGCGAGCTTGTTTTCTATGTTGACAGTGCTGCGGTCAACGGTCTTGAGTGGAAGAGCTTCTTCTCGGAATTCGTTTCCGCAGGCGAGGAGGCTTACACCTCGATCTACTTCGGCACAAACGACTTTGACACCGCTGTCGGTCCGTTCACGGACGTAGAGCTCGTGCTTTGCGCCTATGACAACGGCGAAAACGGCGGCAACGTCGTCGGTGAGGGCACGGTGCGTCTTTACCCCTACGGTGAGGACGGCGCCGAGCTTTACAAAAACGAGCTGTCAAGCGTCTCGGTCTCGGAAGCCGACACGGCAGCGGAATAAGGTCCGACTCAAAGCATCCGCCGCAGAGATAAGTCTCTGCGGCGGATTTTTTTCAGTCAAGATCTCCGTCAAGATCGAGCAGACGGATATCAAGCTCCTCATCCTCGTCGAGCTCGTCGGGCTCTTCCCCGCCGTCCTCGTTTTCTAGAAGCTTTGCCTTTATCTTCTCCTCAAGCTCCGCCATAAGCGCGGGATCGCTCTCGATAAACGCTCTTGCGTTGTCGCGACCCTGACCGAGGCGTGTGCCCTCGTAGGATATCCATGCTCCGCTCTTTTCGATTATTCCCTTTGAGATACCGACCTCGAGTATCTCGCTCGCCTTCGAAATTCCGTGACCGTAAAGAATATCGAACTCCGCTACCTTGAAGGGGGGAGCGACCTTGTTCTTTACGACCTTGCACTTAACGCGGTTTCCGTAAGGCTCGCTGCCGTTTTTAAGTATCTCGGACTTGCGTATGTCGAGTCGCACGGACGCGTAGAACTTCAAAGCGCGTCCGCCGGTGGTCGTCTCGGGGTTACCGTAGATCACGCCGACCTTCTCGCGAAGCTGGTTTATAAAGATGACGATGCAGTTTGTCTTCGCGATGGTTCCCGAGAGCTTACGCAGCGCCTGTGACATAAGTCGCGCCTGGAGTCCGACGTGGGATGAGCCCATGTCGCCCTCTATCTCCTGCTGAGGAACGAGCGCGGCGACCGAGTCGATGACGATAATATCGACCGCTCCGCTTCGGACGAGCGCCTCACATATTTCGAGCGCCTGCTCTCCGCTGTCGGGCTGCGATACGAGCAGCTCGTCTATATCAACGCCGAGCGCCTTCGCGTAAACGGGGTCGAGCGCGTGCTCCGCGTCGATGAATGCCGCCTCGCCGCCGAGCTTCTGAGCCTCGGCTACCGCATGAAGGG
>CAYYKO010000040.1:0-15598 GCA_964441695.1 uncultured Ruminococcus sp.
CTCCGCCATCCGCATTATGCATATTCCCACCGGAATCGTCGTCGGCTGCCAGACAGAGCGCAGCCAGCTTCAGAACAAGGAGACCGCGCTTAAGATGCTGAAGTCGAAGCTCATGGAGATCAAGCAGCGCGAAAAGCTTGAGAAGATCGAGGACATCAAGGGCAACAAGACCAACATCGAGTGGGGCGCTCAGATACGTTCGTATGTATTCATGCCCTACACGCTCGCTAAGGACACACGCACAGGCTACGAGGACGGCAACATTCAGGCTGTCATGGACGGCGAGATCGACGGCTTTATCAATGCTTACCTCAAGGCAAACGCAGGCAAGTAAGCTGTGATAAAGGAAGCAACCAGGCAGGTCGATTCGACCGTTTTCGAAGGGATGACCTCGCTGAACGCGGTGCTGCGCTCAATTGACGAGGGCTCCTCACGGAGGATAAGAGCAGTTTGGTTTGACCGTGCCAAGGCCGACAAGAAAAGGCGCGAGCTCGGCTTTCTCCGTGCGGCGTCTGCGAAATACGGCTTTGAGCTGAAGCTTTGCGAGCGTGAGCTTATAGACTCCATGGCAGTCGGAAATTCACACGGCGGCGTCCTTGCCGAGTGTACGGCACGCGAGGCTGTAGCTCTCGACAGCACCTCACCGATAAAGGAGCACGGCTTTTACGTGATGGTCGACGGCATTGAGGATCCGTATAATTTCGGCTACGCTCTACGCACGCTGTACGCCGCGGGAGCCGATGGAGTCATACTTCCAGAGCGCAACTGGATGAGCGCCGCAGGCGTCGTTTGCAGAGCCTCTGCGGGCGCTTCGGAGCTGCTCCCGTCATTTGTATCGGAGCCGAGCTACGCTGTTCTCAGCTTCAAGGCGCGCGGCTACAAGGTGGTGTGCGCGGGAATTCGTGATTCCGTGCCGTGCTTCGATGCCGACCTTACCCTTCCCGTCCTGCTTATCGTCGGCGGAGAAAAGCGCGGGATCTCCTCCTCGGTGCTCGAGCTTGCCGACGAGACGGTGCGTATCGAATACGGTCGCGAGTTCAAGGGCTCATTGTCCGCGGCGTCAGCCGCCTCTGTGCTCGCCTACGAGGTATTCAGGCAAAACCGAAATATTCAAAAATAAAATCAGCCCCTCGGGCAGTCTCGATTTTTTTCGAGGCACGTGCCGAGGGGCTTTTGCTGTGGCTTCAATAATCCCTTATATTCTTTTTGCAGTATCTTTTAAGGAGCTTCGCGGTCTTTTTGTTTCTTATAATGCATGAGTCGATGAAGAAGGGCGTGCTTGGGCGATGCGGGTATATTATTTCATATTCGGGCAGACCCTTGCCCGTTTGTCCAAGCAGGCTTCCTCCTCTTTTGACAACCGAACGAATTTCGCTCCAATATATCACCTCTGTAAGCGAAAGGAAATAAACGATCGTCAGCTTATCATCGTCAAAGACAAAGACCGCCGGTGATATGATGATTGAAACAATCGGCAAGGCAGCAAGGACAAAGCATATTACCGAAAGCACTATATTGCCGATTTCTTTGTCACTTAGGAAATAGACACCTAAGCCAACATACAACGCCAATAACAGCAAATAGGCGATCAAATGCGTGTTTAATATGATTTTTCTGCCCATCAGTCGTCAGCCACCGTGCTCCAATTATATACGCAGCCGTAGATGCGCTTGCGTGCGAAGGAGATGAACAGCACAGCAGAGACGAAGGTCGCGACGGTAAGCATGTTTGCGCCGAGCGACATCCAGGAGAATATTATCTGCGGGACGTTGATGTCGTTCCTGTCGATAAACGCCGCCTGCTCTCCTGCGATGATCGCGAGCTTTGTCAGTGCGGTGTAGAGGATCAGCGTGACCGATAGCAGCGACATTGTAACGGTCGAATATCTCGCCACACAGCGCTCGATCTCGGTTTTTTCGTCCGCATTCGGCTTCAGGGTGAGCGAATTTAAGCTGAGTGCGTGCTGTGTGTCGTCCGATGCACAGCGGAATATTACAGAGCTTATCACTCCAAATGCGACAATGAGAAAAATATACTCAATAAGCGCAAGGTTGTTTATCGGTAGATACGCGTCCCACGCCTCGTTTATATGGAAGATGTCCTCGAATTTCGTGTTGTCGGAATAAAAGGCGTCCTTCTTTATAAAATCGATGACGGAAAGCACGCACATGACGCCGGAGAACGGCAGGGCGACGAGAGCGCGTTTCGAGCGGCGTGCGAGAAGAAGCGAAATTACGATAAGCAGCGCGCCGCATATAAACAGCGGAAGCTTGATAAGTCCGTCGTCGGTTGGATTGTAGGTCGAAAGCACGGCAGCGGCATACATCACGAGCACAAGCTTCATGCGACCGGACACGGCGTAGTTTTTGTTGACGCTCAGAAAGCCGTTATACGCTGTGCCGAGCGAGGCGATGAACGGCTTGTCGCGACGGCACGAATTGAAGAAGGAAACAACGCGCTTGATGTAAATAATACCGAGCACCGTGACAGTAAGTCCGCCGAGCAGATAGAATATTCCCTTGAACTGCGACAGGATTATCCTTCGATTCAAAATGACCGAGTCGCTCTGGAGCTCCGTGAATTCGGGCAGCACCGCGCAAAGCGTTCTGATATAGTAAAACGCCAGCATAAAGCCCTCGAGACGCGTCGAAACATCCCGCGCAGCTTTTCCCTTTCGAGCGGGCTTTGTCGCAAGCACAGCAACGGACGAATGGCGCATGCCGAGGTTCTCGATGCCGATAAAGAGCTCCCTTACGGCAAGCGTAAAAAGTATGCACTCGACAACGCCGAAGACGAACGCAAACAGCAGGTAGCCCGTCGGGTCATTAGCCGAGATGAACATAAACGATACCGACTTCGCAAGCTCAACGAGCGAAAGCTCGAAAAAGCGTCGCCTTGACTCGGAAATGTCGGAATTTATCTGCGACAGCTTTTTCAGCGCCGCACAGACTATCCAAAGACCGATAAAATCGGGAAGGATGTCGAACACATTAATATTCGGGTTAAAAAGGAAGCAAAGCCCTGCACCGAGTGCTCCAAAGCCCATGTTGTACCTCCGCTGGTTCTGATTACTTTTTTCTTTTGTTTTTCTTCCTTGCCTTTTCGGCTTCGTATTTGTCGCGGTTTGCGTCGGCGTATTCCTTCGCCTCTCGCATGAGCTTCATATCCGCTTCGTGCGCGCGCTTTTGCGATTCCGCGGCACGCTGACGCAGCTTATTGACTATCTTAAAGCGCGACGGCTTCACCACCGGTGCTTCCGCATACGCCTCCTGCGTGCCCTCTATATACAGCCGGGCGTAGGCGCTGTGGAGCAGCAGCAGATTCATTATCAGCCACAAAACGCGGTAGAAATACATTGCGGCACCGAGATATGCCGTGAGCTCCGCCGTGCCAAACGCGCGGATGAACTCGAATATTACGTAGAAGGCGAAGTACGCGATAACGATGCTCATATTTCTGCGTGAGCGTCGCGCGAGAGTCATGTCCTCCGCCGTGCGCGCCATATCCTCAAGCGCCAGAAGCACGTAAATGTGGAACAGCAATATTGTTGCCGCGCGTATCGCCGAGAAAACGGTGAACGTTACCGAGTCTCCGAATACCAGAGAAGCCGCGGCAGACGCGATCGAGGCGGCGGTGAATATTACCGAATAGGACGCCGCACGCTTGAATGCCGTGCTGTGCTCGGCGAGCTTCAGCAGGGCGTATGTCATTACCGCGCCGCCGACAATATCGAGATAATAGCTGTTTCCCGACAGCTCCATCGCAAATGCCAGAAAATATCCTATCAGAAGAATGCCGAATCCCATTTTGACCTCCGAAAATGATTGACAAAATGCGAGAGGCATGACCGGCTATGCTTCTTCGGACAATGCCTCCCGCTCTGTAAAGCTTACTGCTCGGAGGTGCCGTTTGTCGCAGCACCGCAGCACTTTTTGTATTTTTTACCGCTTCCGCACGGGCAGGGGTCGTTTCTGCCGACCTTTGCATCACGGTTGACAACGGGCTTCTTCACGGAGGACTTGCCGTCGGGGGAGCCGGTCGAAACGGGCTTTGCCACCTCGACGCGCTTCATTGACGCGCGAGGCATTGCGGAGAGCACCATGCGAGCTGTGTCATCTCGGATCGCAAGCACCATCTCATCGAAGAAATTCGAAGCGGCGATGCGGTACTCGGATATCGGATTACGCTGTGCGTATGCCTGAAGACCGATGGTCTCCATAACGGAATCCATCGCCTCGAGGTGATCCATCCACTTGCGGTCAACGTTGATAAGGAGTGCAATACGCTCGACCTCGCGCATCTCCTCCTCGCCGAATACGGTCTTCTCCTTGTACTCGTATATCTTCATAGCACGCTCGAGAAGTGTCTCGCGAATGCTCTCGCGAAGCGTTGCAGCATCACCGTCGAGCTCGTTAAAGTCCTCGTCGTCGCAGAGCAGACCCTTGTAGCGTGACTTGAGCCCTGCGATATCCCAGTTCTCCGTCAGCTCGTCGTGAAGTGCCTCGTCGACCGCATCGCTGACAGTGTCGTTTATCATCTTGATGATCTTGTCGCGGAGATTGCTGTTTTCGAGGACCTGCGAGCGCTGCTCGTAGATTATGCTTCTCTGCTGGTTCATAACGTCGTCGTATGCAAGGACGTTCTTACGGCGATTGAAGTTCTGATCCTCGAGGCGCTTCTGTGCGTCCTCAATGGAGTGGGAAAGTATCTTTGCCGAGATCGGCTGATCCTCCTCAAGTCCGAGACGGTCAACGACACCTATCATTCTGTCCGTGCCGAACAGACGCATGAGGTCATCCTCGAAGGAAAGGAAGAAGCGCGACTCACCGGGGTCTCCCTGTCTTCCGCTTCGTCCGCGAAGCTGGTTGTCGATACGTCTCGACTCATGACGCTCCGTGCCGATAACGAAAAGTCCTCCTGCGGCGCAGACCTTCTCAGCCTCCGGCTTTATCTCCTCGCAATACTTGCGGTAAAGCTCTCTGTAATGCTCGCGCGCCTCGATAACGACCTCGTCGACGGATTCGGAATAGCCCGTCGCAACGGCTATAACGTTCTCCTCGTAGCCCTCCTTACGCATCTGAGCCTTTGCAAGGTACTCGGCATTTCCTCCGAGAAGAATATCCGTACCGCGTCCCGCCATGTTTGTGGAGATGGTAACGGCTCCGAGACGTCCCGCCTGTGCGACGATGTCCGCCTCCTTCTCGTGATACTTCGCATTGAGCACGTTGTGCTTGATGCCGACCTTCTTGAGCTTTGCGGAAAGCTCCTCCGATTTCTCTATAGACACAGTACCGACAAGCACGGGCTGTCCCTTCTCGTGGCACTCGGCTATCTGTCGGATTATGGCATTGTACTTACCGTTCTTTGTCTTATAGACCTCGTCGTGGTGGTCTATTCTTATCATGGGCTTGTTCGTCGGAACCTCGACGACGTCGAGATTGTATATCTCGCGGAACTCGTTCTCCTCGGACAGCGCGGTACCCGTCATGCCGGAGAGCTTCTTATACATTCTGAAGTAATTCTGGAAGGTGATAGACGCTATGGTGCGGTTCTCCTTGCGGATAGCAACACCCTCCTTTGCCTCGATCGCCTGATGGAGTCCGTCCGAATAACGGCGTCCGGGCATAAGACGTCCGGTGAAGGTATCGACGATGATGATCTCGTCATCCTTTACGACGTAGTCAATGTCGCGCTTCATTATGCCTCGCGCCTTGATCGCCTGATATATATGGTGAGAGATATTCGCGTTGTCGGGATCGGACAGGTTCTCAATGCCGAAGAACTGCTCTGCCTTTGCGACGCCCGAGGAGGTAAGCGTGGTGTTGCGCGCCTTCTCGTCGACGATAAAATCTGCATTAATGTTATCGTGGTCCTCCTTGTTGTCGAGCTCCTTGATAACATAGCACGAAAGCGTGCGTGCGAAGCGCTCAGCCATTTCATAAAGCGGATCGACGTCACTTCCCTGTCCGGAAATGATAAGAGGAGTTCTCGCTTCGTCGATGAGGATAGAGTCGACCTCGTCGACTATCGCGAAATTGTGTCCGCGCTGTGCGCGGTTTTCCTTGTAGGTGACCATATTGTCACGAAGGTAGTCAAAGCCGAATTCGTTATTCGTGCCATAGGTGATGTCGCAGTTGTACGCATGCTGCTTTTCAGCCTTCGACTGGTCATGAACGACAAGACCCGTCGTAAGTCCAAGAAATTCGTGTACGCGTCCCATCTCCTCGCAGCCGAGGCGTGCAAGGTAGTCGTTGACGGTGATGATGTGTACACCGCGTCCCTCAAGTGCATTGAGGTAGGACGGAAGCACCGCAACGAGTGTCTTTCCCTCACCTGTCTTCATTTCCGCGATACGACCCTGATGAAGGAGAATACCGCAAAGTATCTGCACATCGAACGGGCGCTTCCCGAGGACACGGTCTGCCGCCTCGCGAACGACCGCGTATGCGTCGGGAAGAATATCGTCAAGCGTCGCGCCGTCGGCAAGGCGCAACTTAAACTCTCCCGTCATTGCAGAGAGCTGTGCGTCCGACATTTCCTTATATTTGGGTGCGAGAGAATTTATCTGAGCAAGCTGACCCTTCAGGTGCTTGATCTGTCTGTCGCTGTAGCTTCCGAAAACCTTAGTAATTAAATTCATGTCAACCGATCGGCGCTATGCGCGCCGCCTTTCAAGTATTTACGGCAACCTGAGCTGTCGCTTTGTAGCTGTGTGAATCCAAGTTAAATTATATTATACATTATTTTGCGTAAAAAATAAATAGTTTTTTGTAAACTTATAATCGTGAGGTAAATATTGTCCCGATGCTTGAAACGCGCCGCCTTTTATTATATAATATTACGGAACACATTACAAACGGGGGATATACCTTGAAAAGCATAAACATTGTACTTCACGAGCCCGAAATTCCGCAAAACACGGGCAATATCGCGCGCACCTGTGCCGCTACGGGCACCGCCCTTCACATAATCAAGCCGATGGGCTTTGCAATCGACGACAGAAAGCTTCGCCGCGCTGGTCTCGACTACTGGCACAGCCTCGACATCACGTATTACGATAGCCTTGACGATTTCTTTGAAAAGAACCCGAACGCTGACTTCTACTGCTTTTCGACCAAGGCGCCGAGATGCTATACCGAGGTCAGCTACGGCTCGCCGGTATTTCTGTTCTTCGGCAAGGAGACGCGCGGACTGCCGGAGGATTTTCTCATAAAGCATTACGAGCGCTGCGTCCGCCTTCCGATGAAGGACGGCATGCGAAGCCTCAATCTCTCAAACTGCGCCGCCGTCGGCGTGTTTGAGGTGCTGCGTCAGCGCGGCTTTGAGGGGCTTTGCGACGAGAGCTGCGTGCTCACAGAGCAGCTTTAAGTCAAAACAGCGGCGTAAACAGCTCGATGACTGCGCGGTATATGCTCTTTATGACGCCAACCTTGCATTTCTCCTCGGTCATCAGCTCGCTTTCCTCAAGCATTGACTTCATGTCGGCTTCGATATGTGCGATGACGGGAGCGTCGCACATCCAGACTCCGCATTCGAAGTGCAGATACAGGCTGCGGAAATCGAGATTGACCGTGCCGACCGTGGCATATCTGCCGTCGCAGACGAAGGTCTTTGCGTGGTTGAAGCCGGGAGTATACTCGTATATCTTCACGCCCGACGCCATGAGCACCGGGTAATTCGACTTTGTCGCCTCGTTGACGATCCTTTTGTCGGGTATCGACGGCACGACGATCCTGACGTCGACTCCGCTTTCGGCAGCGCTGCACAGCGCCCGCTCCATTCCGTGATCGATTATGAGATACGGCGTGCTTATCCAGATGTAACGCTTTGCGGCATATATCATGTTGAGGTATATGCTCTCGCCGACGGGTCTGTCGTCGAGCGGATTGTCCGTATAGGGCTGCACCGTGCCGCGACAGTCGAGCCGCATGTCCGTAAGATAATCGTCGTAATCGGCTCCGTGCTTTGTGTCCTTGATGTCAAGGCTGTCCCACATCGACAGGAACATTACCGCAAGGGAGCTCACCGCGCGTCCGCGAAGCATTATTGCATTGTCCTTCCAGTATCCGTATGGGTGAGTGACGTTAATGTATTCGTCGGCGAGATTCACGCCGCCCGTAAAGCCGCAGACGCCGTCTATGACGCAAATCTTGCGATGGTTTCGGTTATTCAGGCGTGCCGACAGCACAGGGATGAATCTGTTGAACACACGGCACTTTATTCCCTCTCGGTTGAGCTCCTTATAAAACCGTGAGCTTAGGTGAGTTAGGCAGCCCATGTCGTCGTAGATCACGCGAACGTCAACGCCCTGCTTTGCCTTTTTCAGCAAAAGCTCATGTATGCTGTCCCACATGACGCCGCGCTCGATTATGAAGTATTCGAGGAAAATATACCTTTCGGCTTTCTCGAGCCTCTCGAGCAGAGCCAGTAAAAAGCTCTCGCCGGAGGGAAAATACATTACCTCCGTGCCGTCATACGGCGGGCAGCTCGCAGAATTCGTTATGTAATCAGACTGGCGGCGTGCGCTCTCGTCAAGAGACGCCGTAATGTCGCCGATGCCGTCCGGCGTCGGAATGCTCATGAGCGCATAGGTGCTCGCGAGGACCTTCTTGAGGCGTCTTGAAAGCCCGTTGCCGCGGAACAGCAGATACATCGCAAGTCCGAAGGGCGGGATCGCAAGTATCGGGATTATCCAGGCGATCTTATACGAAGGGTTCTCGCGTGTGCTCACAATTTTGCAGACAGCGATAAAGTCCACGACCGAAAGCACACCGTAGAATGCGCCGATATAGCTTGAAAATCTGAGTACGGCAAGACAAATGAAAAAAAGCTGAAACAAAATCAGCAATGCCACAATGACTGCTCTGCTCATCAATATTTTAATCAGTTTCTTCATTTTTCTACCTCCGAGCGGTGTGTCATACATATATGATACAGCAAATAACTCGAAATTTCAAGGCTATGTGAGCAAAGTAACACCATTTCAGGCAAAAATATGCTATAATATTCGAAGAACACAGTAAATAATTATTATATAAGGAACTCGAGCTATGAAAAATCTACTCGTCCTCGACGGAAACAGCATAATCAACCGCGCATTCTACGGAGTGCGCTCGCTGTCAAGGTCCGACGGCTTCCCGACGAATGCCGTATACGGCTTTGCGAATATCGTAAAGCGGTATCTTGACAGCCTGTCGCCCGACTATGCCGTTTGCGCCTTCGACACGCGAAAGCCTACCTTCAGGCACTTGAAATACGACAAATACAAGAGCAACCGCCACGGCATGCCAGAGGAGCTTGCCTGCCAGCTGCCCTATACAAAGCGACTTGCGGCGGCGCTCGGCTTTACGGTGCTTGAATGCGAGGGCTTTGAGGCGGACGATATAATCGGCACGGTCTGCAAAAACGCCGATCTGCACGGCGACATCAATTCGTACATTCTGACGGGTGACCGTGACTCCCTTCAGCTTATCAGCGAGAGAACGAACGTTATACTCATGCGAAACGGAAAGGATGAGCTGTTCGATACAGAGCATTTCGTAGAGGTGTACGGAGTGCGCCCCGAATGCTTTGTCGATGTCAAGGCTCTGATGGGTGACAGCTCTGACTGTATTCCGGGCGTTCCCGGCATCGGTGAGAAGACGGCACTCAAGCTCATTTCCTCGATGGGAAGCCTTGACGGCCTGTATGCCGCCTCGGAGAGCGGTTACAACGGTGCGACACCGTCCGTAAAGCGTAAGCTTGACGAGGGACGTGAGAGCGCTTATATGTCGCGTGAGCTTGCACTGATCTGCACTGAAGCGCCTGTCGGCGCGGCAACCGACGAATACTGCCGTTGCGGCGCTGATAACGCGGAGCTGTACCGACTTTTCAGCGAGCTTGAGTTTCATCAGCTGATACGGAAGTTTTCGCTGAGCGAGGCTGCCGAGAAGACGGAGAGCGAAGCTGAGGTCACCGAGCCTGTGCCCGATTCAGTTGAGGCGGATGACGAGAGTCTTATCAAGGCGACAAGCGGCGACGGGCCGCTTAGCGTTGCCTTTAACGGCGAGGATCTTGCCGTGTGCTTTGAGGGGCGGGTGCTGCTTTGCCGCACAGTCGGCGACACGGCGCTGCGCGCGGTTTTTTCGCACAGCATAATCTGCCACGATATAAAGAGCCTTACAAAGCTTCTTGCGGAGCAGGGGATCACACCGCAGTGCGAGCTTGACACGATGCTTGCTCTGTACCTGCTTGAGCCGGGTCGCGGCTCGTATCCGCTTTCGAAGGTCGCAGAGAGATACGGCACAGCCGAGCCTAACACGCTCTCGAGTGCGGCATACACCGTGGCCTATTGCGGCGAAAAGCTTCGTGCGGAGCTTGCCGAGGCTTCAATGGACGGGCTGATGCGAGACATTGAGCTTCCTCTTGCGGCAGTCCTTGCCGATATCGAGCGCACCGGCTTTAAGGTCGACTGTGACGGCATCCGCAGCTATGCCTCGCAGCTGCTGAAGGCGGAGGACGAGCTTGCGGGAAGCATATATATGCTTGCGGGACACGACTTTAATATAAACTCTCCGAAGCAGCTGTCCGAGGTGCTTTTTGAGGAGCTCGAGCTCCCCGGCGGAAAGAAAACACGCACGGGCTACTCCACCGATGCCGATACGCTGAAAAAGCTGAGATACCGACACCCGATAGTTTCCGAAATACTTTCGTACCGTCAGGTAGCGAAGCTTCGCGGCACCTATGGAGATGCGCTTGCCGACCTTGCTGATTCGCAGTCGCGCATTCACACCTCGCTCAATCAGTGCGGCACCGCAACGGGACGCCTGTCGTCGAACGACCCGAATCTTCAGAATATTCCGGTCAGAGGCGAGCTCGGACGTGAGATACGTAATTTCTTCACGTCCGAGGACAGCGAGCATGTGCTCATTGACGCCGACTACTCACAGATCGAGCTGAGGCTGCTCGCGCATCTGTCGGGCGATGAGAATATGATAAATGCGTTCAACTCGGGCGTGGATATTCACACCGTTACGGCCTCACAGGTGTTCGGAGTGCCGATAGAGGAGGTCACCCGCGAGCTGCGCCTTCGCGCGAAGGCGGTTAATTTCGGGATAGTATACGGTATCGGCGCGTTCTCACTCGCGCAGGACATCGGAGCCACACGGCGCGAGGCGGAGGAATATATCGAGGGCTATTTCCGCACCTACCCGAAGGTCGAGAGCTATCTGAACGACACGGTCGCCGAGGCAGTTGAGAAGGGCTACACCGTCACAATGTTCGGCAGACGGCGACCGATCCCCGAGCTTGCGAGCAAGAACCGCAATATTGCAGCCTTCGGCAGAAGAGTTGCGATGAACAGCCCTATCCAGGGCAGCGCTGCGGACATTATAAAGCTTGCGATGATAAACACCTCGCGCGCACTGCGAGAAGCCGGCATTGACGCGCGGCTCATACTTCAAATACACGACGAGCTCATCGTCGAGTCGCATATTTCCTGTGCCGAGCGCGCCGCGGAGATACTTACGCGCGAAATGGAGAGTGCCGTTTCACTGTCGATCCCGCTCACGGCAGAGGCGGGAGTCGGCTCGACCTGGCTCAGTGCAAAGCAATAAGCTGTAAAAAACGAAAGACGTCACGCAAACGCATGACGTCTTTTGATTTTCTTATCTCTTGCCGTCGATATCGGGGTTCTTCACCGAGTAGAAGGTGCTTCCCTCCTCGATTCCGATCGAGCGAAGATATGTCAGGTACTGCGAGGTGTACGGATACAGCACATTGTCGCCTGTTCTGTCGGCAATGTTATATATAAGCTTTCCGTAGACTGCGCTGTCGCTGTCCATATAGTAGGTGTTGTCGCGAAGCTGTGTGCCCTCGGTTTTTCCGCAGGCGAGCATTGAGGTATAGACCGCGTACTCTGCCGAGAAGACGTTGATATTGCCGGAATAAACGACGTTATCGTACTTTGCGCGTGTTACGCCGTATGCGGTGTAGATGAACGCCGCGCGGCGGTCTGTGCGAACATCGCAGTAGCCGAAGCCGTTGTTTATAACGTAGTTATCGGTAATAAACACATTGCAGAGCTCGGGGGTCGGATAGAGCGAGTCGAATTCGGGAGCGGCGTGGTTGAAAAACTCGAAGGAGAGTCCGCAGCGGTCAAGCACGCAGCCGCTCGAATAGAAGTTACGCATTACGCCCGAGCTGCCCTGGGTCGTGACCGCAGCGTCGTAGATATCCTTGAAGTAGCAGTCGCGGACGATAAAGCCGTCGCAGCTGCCCCAGTTCTGTATCGCATTGCCGTATCGGACGATCTTGCTCTGGTATGCGCCGCCTATCCACTCGAATACGCAGTTTGTAACGATGAGGTTTGTTACGCCTCCAAGGTCGAGTCCGTGCGCGCCGCAGTACTTGATAGCAATGTTGTCAAAGCGTGTGGGGCTTGTTGTGTCGCGGTTTATCTTTTCGGCATAGGTGACGGCAGAGGCGGAGAGCGAAATATTGATCTCGGAGAATATCTCACCGGGGTTGCCCTTGTCATAGTAAACATACAGCCCGCCGTTTGCACAGTCGCCGAAGTATTCGAGATTGTGCTTCAGCGCACCTACATTCTCAAACTTTACGCCTCCGCTCTCGAAGGTCTCCTCGCCGTTCGAAACGATGCCGTAATGCTTGGTAGAGCCGGTGAAGGGAGTGTCGTAATCGTCAACGAAGGTCATGACACCCCAAAGCTCGGTGCCGTCCTTCTTTACGAAGGATATATTTCCGGGAGCGTCCTTGATGTCGTAGTCAAGCTTCCAAACATTCGGGTATTCGGTGGCACTCCACTTTCCCGCAGCCTCGTTCATTTGGAGCTTGCGCGTGAGCACGGGCTTTTCACCCTCGCCGTATGCTCCGTAGGAGATACCGCGCACAAGGCTGAGGTAATCGAGCTTGACGTCGGAATTGAGGTTGAATTCGCAGCCGCGCTCGAGGAATACTCCGTCGCCTGCCTCAAGTGCGGAATTGATGACCATACCTCCCGCAAGAGACACCCACAGGTTTTTGAAGCTCTTCCACGGCTTGTCGGGAGATGTTCCGCTGTTTGAATCGTTTCCGTTCTTTGAGGAAATATAGTAAGCTTTGCCCTTGATGCTGTCGGGCGTAACGTCGCTTTCGGAGGAGATTATGGCGTCTGCCGCCTTGCCGGCCTCACTGAGCACACGGTCAAGCTCTGCACTGTCTGCGGGCTTGATCGCAACGACATCTCCGTCATAGGAGGAAAGCTGCTTTGCATGCTCCGCAGCTGCAAACGCTGTGGCATGCGCCGTGTCTGAGAATGCGGCAAGGTACATCAGCTCAATGTCGGACTCTGTCATGAGAGCCACCGTGCAGCTGTCACCGACAGAGAGTGACGAAAGGTCGATAATGCCGTATTTCCAGCCGTTTTCGGACTCGTCCTGCTCATTGAAGTCGACCTTCTCGGTCACGCTGCCGTAGAGAGCGAGAGTGGGCTTTGAGCCGTCTGCGATCCTGTAGGCAAAGCGAAGGATAGGGTATTTAGCGGGGGATATGTTTGCTATTCTCAGATCTATCTCGAAGTAATTTCCTTCAAGAAGAGGGTTCGGGTCATCTGTGGTCTCGAAGTCCTCGCCGAAGCGGTAGTTTCCGTTTATAAAGAGCTGACCGGTGCTGTCCTTTGTGAGATACGGATAAGCAGCGCCTGCTTCCACCTTGACACCGCTGTAGGAGCTGTCAAGAGCGGTTCCCGCGTAATACAGATCCCATGCGCCCATGAGCGCCGTGTTCGAATCGACAGTGAAATCAAGGCTCTTTGCATCCTCAAAGGCGAGTTTCTTGAGCATTTCGTCAAGGCGCTTGACCGTTGTGGCAGCCTCTGCTCTCGTGAGGTTGGCGCTCGGCTTGAAGTTTCCGAGCTCATCACCCTCAACGATACCGATAACGCGCATAGCGTCAACGAATTCGCGTGCCCACTTGCCAATGGACTCCTCGTCGCGGAAGTAATCTGTCGGATCCGTGCTGACAGTCGGCAGTATACCGGCGTATGCTATGTAGCGCGAAAGGATAGTTGCCATCTGCTCGCGCGTCAGGTTCTCGTTCGGGCGGAAGGTGTTGTCGGGGAAGCCGGTTATGATGCCGTTGTCCGACGCCCAGCCAACATAGCCCGCGTACCAGCCGCTGTTCTTGGAGGGGATGTCCTTGAAGGTCGTTGCGGTCTCCTCGGCTCCGTGAAGGCGTCCGAGCATTGCGACGAACATCGCGCGGGTGACATGTGTCTGCGGCTCAAATTTGGTTTGAGATGTACCGTTCATAATACCGTTCGTGTAAACATAATCGACAGCCGAGTAAAACCAGTTCTTTGATTTTACATCCTTAAATGGGAGAGTCGTGTCTGCCGCGGTGACTGCCGTGCCGGCTGCCGCGGTGATAACAAACAAAAGTGCCAGAAGCAGTGATAATAGCTTTTTCATCGTATCGTTTACTTCCTTCCCTTGCCGTATTTCTCGGCAAACTCAATGATCGGCGTGTTGTCCTCGAGACCGTGAGGATGGTGGTCGCAGCCCGCCTTTCCGACGGTGAATATGATGCCGCCGTTCTCGCGGTAGTATTTTTCGAGGATCGCGCCGTTTTCGCAATACGGCACGACGCTGTCGCTGTCGCCGTACACGATGAATATCGGAATATTGTTTTCAAGCAGCTCGCGCATGTGGTCTATCGGGTGATCCCTGTAGCATATGAGCTCGGAGAGCGTCATGCCGGTTGCCCGCTTGAATTCGTCGAAAAGATCCTCATCGGCAATTCCGACACCTGCGGGACACGAAAGAAGATTGAGCACCGGGGCATCGAGATACATTGCGCTGACGCAGTCGGGGTGACGCGCGGCAAGCTTTGCGGCAATGAGTCCGCCGCAGCTCATGCCGACAGGCATGCACGAGGACGCCAGTCCGTATTCGTCTGCAAGAAACTCGGCAAAGCGAGCCTTGCGGTCAAGATCCTCATCAAGGCACCAGCGCGTAACGTTTGCAACATACGCAAGATGCCAGCCGCGCTTCAGCATTTCAAGCTCGAAGGGCGGGAATGCATCGAAATACTCGGTCTTGAGCATCCAGCTTTTCTCGGCGTTCGGCTCATTCGGGAAAACGAGTATCGCACTCTTGCCTTCAAATTCGAAGTCGATGCGCCTGAAGCCGTTCCAGATGGTTTCTGTCATATTATTTTTCCTTTCTCATACCGCAGAGCGGTCTGTAACAGCTTAAGTATACCACACGTTCGAGCCAATTGCAATAAATATCGGTCAGCTGTGGCAAAAAAATTCTGCTTTAGGCTAAATTGCGGCAAAAAAGCAGACAGCCCGAGGACTGTCTGCTTTGATTAGCTTGTCTGTGAGACTTACGCGAGCTCAGCGAAGTACTTGATAGTACGAACCATCTGGCTTGTGTAGGAGTTCTCATTGTCGTACCAAGAAACAACCTGTACCTGATATGTGTCGTCGTCGATCTTTGCTACCATTGTCTGAGTAGCGTCGAAGAGAGAGCCGTAACGCATACCGATAACGTCGGAGGATACGATCTGCTCCTCATTGTAGCCGAAGGAAGCGGAAGCAGCAGCCTTCATAGCAGCG
>CAYYKO010000041.1:0-15058 GCA_964441695.1 uncultured Ruminococcus sp.
ACAGGCACATATTGTGCTTCTGCTCGTTAAAGAGCATCTTGATGATCTCAAAATTGTCGCTGATGTCGTATGTGGAGCGGTACATGTCCGCGCCGACGGAGCGAGCCCAGGAGAGTGTATCCTCCTCACCCCAGTTGCAGATGGAGAAGAGAATGTCGCGACCGGTTGCGTTGAGGGCCATTCTCATTCTGTTATAGAGCGTCCAGCCTTCAACCTGTCTCGGGTGAGAGCACCAGTCGTACTTGAGAAAGTCTACCTCGTTACGAGCGAAGAAGAGAGCATCCTGATACTCGTGATCGAGGCTTCCGGGGTAGCCTGCACAGGTCTTGGGACCGCAGCATCCGTAGATTCCGAACTTGAGTCCGAGAGAGTGGATGTGGTCCGCGAGATACTTGAGTCCGTGCGGGAACTTTTTGGGGTCAGCCACGAGGTCGCCGTTCTCATCGCGCTCTCTGCAAGACCAGCAGTCATCGATAACGATGTACTCATAGCCTGCGTCGCGAAGACCTGTCGAGACCATAGCGTCAGCTGTCTCCATAATAATCTGCTCGTTTATATTTTCACCGAAGGTGTTCCAAGAGTTCCAACCCATCGGAGGAGTTTTAACTAACATATCTGCACGTCCTTTCTTCAGTCTTTTGTTACATAAGAGCCGAGGAATACCTTGCAGTCGTGAGGCTTAAGCTCAAACTCTATGTAGTCGTTAACGTAGTCGTAGGTCTCACCGGTGAATACTTCCTCGAGACGGAGTCCGAAGCCCGCGGTTGTCGGGAGACCGATATCGTACGGGCGGAAGTCCGCAGAGCCGTTATCGTCGCTGAGGTTGAAGAAAGCGATCGCAAACTCGCGGTTCGAGAGATGCTTGAACATGGTGGGGCAAAGCTCGCCCTTGAACTTTGTTATGATGGGGTTACGGCACTCTGCATCGGCATTGATGCGGAGAAGACCGGGGTTTGTGAGAAGCTTTACGGTTTCGGGACGGATGCGTCTGATATCCGTACCGATCATGAGCGGAGAGCCCGCCATGCACCAAAGTGCAAAGTGAGTCTTATACTCTGTATCGCCGCAGAGTCCAGGGTGACCTACATTTCCGATGCCGTCCATGCCGCAAACGAGCATGTCCATGTCGTTGTAGCAGCCGGGAGCGGAGTAGCGGAGCTTGTCAAACTGGCTTGTCGCGATGTCGCGGATAGAAGCAAATCTCTCGCCGATATCGCCCGTGGAGCGGTAAATGTCGGCACCGACAGAGCGCATCCACTTTTCGCTTTCATGTGTGCCCCAGTTGCAGGCGGAGAAGAGAATGTCGCGTCCCGTAGCCTTCAGAGCCATGCCCATTCTGTTGTAGTAATGGAGCGCGGAGCGGTCGTGCGGGAAGAAGCAGAAGTCGTACTTGAGAAGGTCGACGCCGAAGTCTGCAAAGGTCTGAGCGTCGATGAACTCACGCTCGAAGCTCGAGGGGAAGCCGGCACAGGTGCGAAGACCTGCGCAGGAGTACATGCCGAACTTGAGTCCGAGGGAGTGAATGTAGTCGGAGAGTGCGCGAATGCCGTGCGGGAAGAGCTTGGGGTCTTCGACGATGCGACCGTTCTCATCTCTGTCGCGGAGCGACCAGCAGTCGTCGATAACAACATACTCGTAGCCTGCGTCGCGAAGACCGGTCGAAACGAGAGCGTCTGCTGTTTCGCGGATTACATCTTCGTTGATCTCGGCACCGAAGGTATTCCACGAGTTCCAACCCATTGGCGGTTTGTTGATAATCATATCGGATTCCTTTCAGTTAAAGCTGAATTAATAATGCAGAAGCTGCATTTTGTCGATTACTATTCTAACATACATTTGAAGCAAAGTCAATAGCAGTCGATTGACAAAAACGTGAGTATGGGGTATAATAATTGCAAAATGTAATCTTTATATAGAAAATGTCTGTTGCCGTCGCGGCGGACGACATGACAGTGTCGACTTCGGAGGAGTATCAGTGAAAAAAAGAAAAAGCGCCGAGCGCATAACGCTTTGCGCGGCGTTTGTGGCGCTGCTTGTCATATGCGCCATGATAAGCGTGCCGAGCTCCCCTCCGTTTACAATGCAAAGCTTTGCGGTGTTTCTTACCGCGGCGCTGCTGCCGCTCGGATATTCGCTGTCGGCTTACCTTGCCTATCTTTGTCTCGGAGCACTCGGGCTTCCCGTATTTTCCTCCTTTACGGGAGGGCTCGGAAGCTTTGTCGGACCGACCGGCGGGTATCTTTTCGGCTTTACTCTGAGCATTGCTGCGGTGAGACTTGTTGTCTCTCGCTTCGGACTTAAAAAGCTGTCGCTTGCATGCGCGTTTGCGCTCGGCAGTGCAGTGCTGTACATTACGGCGGCGCTTTATTATTCGGCAGTGTCGCTCGGCTCGGTGAGCATTTCATCGGTTGCAGGAGCATTTATGGTGTGTGTATTGCCGTTTATACCGTTTGACGTCGTCAAGCTCGTCATGGCGGCAGCGCTCGCAAGAAGACTTGAAAGGCAGGTTCCGTTTGAAAAAAAACAGCATTGACCGCGAAATAATTAAAAAACAGCTGTGCCGAGCTGCACCGGTGGAGGTGTATGACTGCGTCACCTCAACAAACGATTTGGCGCGCTCTGCCGCAAGAGAGGGGGCGCCGGAGGGTGCCCTGTTCGTTGCCGCCGCTCAAAGCGCCGGGCGAGGACGTGTGGGAAAAAGCTTTTTCTCGCCGAACGGCACGGGGCTTTATATGAGCGTGCTTCTGCGTCCGAGCCTGTCCGCGGCGGATGCCCTGTACATAACTGTGGCTGCGGCTGTTGCGACGTCGCGTGCCGTCGAGCGCATATCGGGCAAGCGCATGAGTATAAAATGGGTAAACGACCTGTTCTGCGGAGGTCTGAAGCTGTGCGGAATACTTGCCGAGGCAGCTTTTTCGCCGGACGGCGATGGGCTTGAGCACGCGGTACTCGGAATAGGTGTGAATATTACGCCGCCCTCGGGCGGCTTCGGTGAGCTTGAGGGCATTGCCGGGGCGCTGTTTGCCGAAGGTGAGACGCTTCCAGAGAATATTCACGAGCAGCTCGCCGCCGAGATATACAACAGCTTCTTTGAGCTGTACGGCAGGATGGACTCGCGCGAGGTGTACGACGAATATGCCGCAAGGCTGTTTGTTGTCGGGAATACCGTAGGCATTGTCCGTGCGGGAGAGCGCCGCCGTGCGCGCGTTTTGGCGCTCGAGCGAGATTATTCCCTGAGCGTGGAATACGAAAACGGAGAGCGAGCACGACTGCAAAGCGGGGAAATCAGCATCATTTCCGAGTAAATTAACATATTGGTATTGAAATGCGGCGCAAAATATACTATAATATAAGAAAAACGAAAGGTGTATGCTTACATGTTTAATTTTCTTGAAGGCGAAGCTGCCGGCGGCAACGGCATTATGACTGTCGTTATGCTTGTGCTCATGATCGCACTGTTCTATTTCTTCCTCTACAGACCCCAGAAGAAGCAGGAGAAGGAGACAAAGACAATGCGTGACTCGCTGACTGTCGGTGACGAGGTCACGACGATCGGCGGAATTATCGGCAAGATAGTTTCCATAAAGGACGAGACCGTCCTCATCGAGACCGGTCGCGACAAGGTTCGCATCCGCTTCCTCCGCAGCGCTGTCAGAAATGTTGACGTTCACGCGGAAGACGCTCAGTAATCGTGAATAATCAAGGGCTTTTTCGAATAATATGTCTCAGGCATATTTCGAAAAAGCTCTTTTCTTTTTTGAGTCGGCTAAAAAGGAGGACGGGAATAAAATGCGGAACAGACCTTTTGGATTGACGCTTCTGATAACGGCGGCGGTAGCTACGGCGGCGGGGATAATGCTTGGGGTGCTTGTATTGCTTATACTTGCAGCTGTCTGCCTGAGCTATGCTGACCCGCTTGCGCTCATAAAACCCCTTGCAGCAGCGTCACTGTGCCTCGGTGCGCTATTTGCAGGCTCTCTTTCGGCAATTCTCGGTCGCCGCGAGCATGTGCCGTTTGCGCTGTCCGGAGCACTTTGCGGTGCGCTGCTTATACTTGTGCTGTCGGTGGCAGCGGCTGTGCCGACGGACTCACCCGCGGCGGTTTTATTGCCGGTCAGGTGCGCGCTTTACCTTGCCGTTTTAGCGTTGTCGGTGGCAGGTGCGGCGCTCTTTCGCAGACGCGAAAGAACACATGCGTCATATAAGACTCCGCGCAGACGTCAACGGCGTTGAAATGTTAACATATGCCACGAAAAATGTTAACGATTTCCTGAAAGGGTTGAAAAAACACGTCGAGTGTGCTAAAATTAGGCAGAACACAAAACTACAGAAATGCGAGGTGAGACACGAATGGACGGTGGCAGTTGTCGTTTCAAACAGATGAATACGGTATTTCCGTGTCGCGGCAGCGGTCTGACGACGTCCTGTGCCTTGTGAGCTCACTGTAACGCGATACTTGAAATGCCATTGTTTGTTTAAGCGCAGCTCTACACATCGAAAACGGTGTGTCGGGGGATGTATCTTGAACGCCAATGGTATTTTTATGCCTGTTTGAGATACTCTCCCACACAAAGACGAAAGTGTCGGGAGGTACAAACAATGAGAAAAAAGAAAAGCGCACTTTCACGTGCATATCAGCCGAGGGAGAAGCACCTCATTGGCGACAGAATGTCCGCAAATTACATTAAGGTAACCGTGCCGTCGAGCATTAAGGAGGCTATGTCGGCTCTTGTTTGGCAAGCGGGAAGCTGTGACAATATATCGACGATATATTTAGTCGACAGTGGCGGATTTTTTGTGGGAGCACTCGACCTCAAGGAGCTGATCATTGCAAGAGAGGGGACGCCGCTTACGGATATTATGATGACGAAATATCCGTATCTTTACGCATCTACACCGGTCGAGGACTGCCTTTGGCTGTTTACGGAGTGCTCCGAGGAGACGCTTCCCGTGCTTGACGAAAGCAACAGACTCGTCGGTGCGGTAACAACGCAGGACATTGTCGAAATGCTCGACGATGAGTTCGGCGACGATTATGCAAAGCTCGGAGGACTGTCGTCTCAGGAGGACATGTCGGAGCCTGTCGGCAAAAGCGTGGCAAAGCGCATACCGTGGCTTTGCATCCTGCTTGTAATGGGACTCGGCGTTTCGGCGACTGTCGGGCTGTTTGAGTCCATCGTGGCACAGCTTCCGATAATTATGTGCTTTCAGTCGCTTATACTTGATATGGCGGGAAATGTCGGAACTCAGTCGCTTGCAGTCGCGATCCGCGTGCTCAGCGACCCACGTATGGAGATGAGCCATAAGGCGCGTCTTGTCTGGAAGGAGGGAAGAGTCGGACTTGTAAACGGAGTGCTGCTCGGGATGCTCTCCTTCGTTGCCATCGGAGGCTATCTGTGCCTTCGCGGTAACAGCGCGACGTTTGCCTTTTCGGTATCCGCCTGCCTCGGACTTGCGATGCTCGCGGCAATGACGGTTTCGTCGTTGTCGGGCACGCTGATACCGATATTTTTTAGGAGCGTCGGCGTCGACCCCGCTGTAGCCTCTGGACCGCTGATCACAACGGTCAACGACCTTGTGGCTGTCGTTACGTATTACGGTCTGGCATATGTTATCCTGATATGTGCCATGGGAATTGCATAAAAGAAAAGCTAACGGAGCTGTCGTGAAGACTGAGCCGTTAGCTTTTTTGCTTTAATTAACTTTAATTACTTGTCGAGGAACTGTGCGAGGTAGTCAGCCGAAATCTTAGCGCTTTCGAAGGACTCGCCGTTCATCCAGTTGCAGTCCTGCTCGACAACAATAGACTTAACGCCTGTAGCCTCTGCGATCTTGAGGATCTCGCTCCACCAGAGGTTTCCGTTACCGATCTCGCAGATCTCGGGATCCCAGTTGGTAACTCTCATATCCTTGAGGTGAAGAATGTCGATTCTTCCGGCAAGCTTCTCGAGCCAGTGACGAACGTCTCCGCCGCCGTGTTGAACCCAGTATGTATCGAGAACGAAGGATACAGTCTCGGGATCGGTGTTCTTGTAGAGAATGTCCATCATTGTATCGCTGCCGCCGAACTTTTTGAACTCGCCGGAGTGGTTGTGATATGTGAACTTCATGCCGTGGGGCTTGATGCGCTCACCGATAGTGTTGGCATAGTTGCAGAACTCGAGAGTTTTCTCTGCGCTTGCATAGTACTCGCCGGGCATACCGCCGATACCCATGTTTGTGGTGTTGAGAGCCTTGTGATCCTTGATAGCCTGCTCGGTGTTGTTGAGCATGTACTCGAAATCCTCGTGAGTACCGACGATCTCGAAGTCTTCCTCGGCTGCGATCTTTCCAAACTCCTCGAAGGGAATAGCACAGCCGGCGGTCTGTCCCTGGTCGTAGCCGAGAGACTTAAGTGTCTTGAAGGTTGCTCTGATATCCTCAGCGGTATTCATGTGGTCACGTACCGTGTAGAGCTGTATACCGAGTTTCTTAAACATAGTAATTTCTCCTTGAAATTGTAATTTATAATAACGGCAATGCGCCGTCTTTATCAGTCGCAGACTGCCGCAAGTCGGCAGAGCTCGTCAGTGTCGCCGTCATCGCAGGCTGTCCAAGCGCAAACGCGGTTTTTCTCGGGAACGACGATGAGCATCTGACCGCGCATGCCGCCCTTTCCGTAGGTGCCGTTTCCGCGGGGAGAGAGCTCATAGGGTCTTGTCGTTGCGAGATTAACCCAGTCCTCGGAGAGGTAGCGACGTCCCTTGTATACACCGCCGCCAAGGTAGATCTGTCCGAGCTTTGCCATGTCCTCGGCGTAGATATAGAGACCCGTAGCGCCCATTGGATAGCCCATGGGGCAACGGCTCCAGGCCGCCTCGCGGAAGCCGCAGGGTCTGAACAACTCACGCCACATGAAGTCATCGAGCTTTTCTCCGCATTTAGCCGAGAATACTCTCGAGAGCATGTAGAATGCAGCATCGCTGTATGCGTCCGAGGTTCCGGGATCGTAATAAAGCTCGGTCTTGAAGCAGAGCTCAAGGAAATCGTCGGTGTCGAAGGTATTGATATCGATGCAGTCAATATCAAGCTGCCCCGGGTGGAAGCCCGCACGGTGCGTGAGCAGGTGATCGACCGTTACATCGTGCCAACGGGGATCCATTCCCTCGGGAAGACAGTCGGCGAAAATGTCGGTGACCTTCTCGTCAACGGTGAGCAGACCTCTGTCGCAGAGCATACCGATTCCGGTAACGACGAACGCCTTTGCGACGGAATATATATCCTGGCAGGGGTTGCCGCGATTGAACTCCGCGTGACGCTCCACGCCGCAGTCTATCTCGGCAACGCGGAACATATTGAAGTTATGCTCGCGCGAATACTCAAGAGCTTTTTCTATAAATGTACTCATGTTTTTCTCCGAAATCAGCCCGCAACGTCGCAGAGCATCTTGTATGTGTCGGCAAACGTGCGCTTCTTTTCTTCGATTATAGCCTTCATCTGCTCGATCTCAGCCTCGCTGCACTTCTCGAGCATGCCCTCCTTGAGAGTGCCCTTGTACATTCTGTCGAGAACCTGCGAGAAGTAGATACCGGTCGTAACGATCTCGCCTGCCTTTTCGCAGAGGATAAGGTCACTGTTGCCTGCAAGAAGCTCGTCAACTGCGCGGACGCCCATCTTTGTGGCAAGAAGTCTGTCGGAAAGGGAAGGCGTGCCGCCGCGAACGACGTGTGCCAGACGGCAGAACTTTGTCTCGACCCAGAGAGAGGGCGCGCCCTCCTTCTCGGAGAGCTCCTTTGTTACGTCGTTGATCTTCTTTGCAAGTCTCTCGGAGCAATCCTCAACGCCCTCGGAAACGATAACAATGAAGTTGCGCTTGCCCTCGCGGCGGAGGCGGATGATCTTCTCGATGCAGGCGTCCTCATCAAAGTGAACCTCGGGGATGACCGCGTCAACGGCTCCGCAGGCGATAGCAGTGTTGAGAGCGATGTCGCCGGCGCCGCGTCCCATTACCTCAACTACATTGCAGCGTGCGTGAGACTCGCAGGTGTCGCGAAGACGGTCAACGTTCTCGAGAACTGTCTGCATGGCGGTGTCGAAGCCGATGGTGTTGTCGGTAGCGGTGATATCGTTGTCGATGGTTCCGGGAATACCGATGGTCGGAATGCCGCGGGCTGCAAGGTCTGTAGCTCCGCGGAAGGTGCCGTCGCCGCCGATGGTGACAACGCCGTCGATGTCGTGACGCTTCAGTGTTGCGATAGCCTTCTGCATACCGGACTCTTCCTTGAACTCTAGGCATCTGGCGGAATAAAGGACGGTGCCGCCGAGAGTGATCTTATTCGAAACCTCGCGAGAGGTAAGGGCGATCATATCGTCGTCGATCATTCCGCGATAGCCGCCGTAAATACCCATCACCTCAACGCCGCGCGAAAGTGCCGCACGGGTAACGGCGCGAACTGCCGCATTCATTCCGGGAGCGTCGCCGCCCGAGGTGAGAACTCCGATTTTTCTGAATTTCTTTGTCATATGCTTCTCCGTTTCTGCGGACACCGGATGTGTGCCGCATAAAAATAATTTTATCACTTATGCGAACGCTTTTTACTCACAAGCATCCACTGTATATTGTAATACAAAACGGCGCTAAAATCAATACACTTGTGTGAAATTAGTGAGAAAATATGCAAAAATGCACGCGAATCGTCGTCGCGGGCACAGCTTGTCAGTTTCTTTTCTTTAATCGGAGAAGCAGTCTCGCAAGAGCCTGCCCGTTAAAGGGTATCAGCGGGTAAAGATAATTTCGCTTTCCGTTGACGGTTTTGTTTGTTGCGATAAGAAATACGGCAAGCGCGAGTCCGAGAAGAAAGCCGACCCAGTCGAACAATGCCGTGAGAAGCAGTAGCAACAGACGCATAAACTTGAAGGCGTAGCCGAGCTCATAGCTTTGCTGAGTGAAGTGTGCGATCGCCGTGAAGGCGGTATACAAAATTACATCCGGGGCGAGCCAGCCGACGCCGACCGCGAAATCACCGAGCAGGAGCCCGCCGACCACCGACAGAGAATTCGACAGCATGCTCGGCGTATTGAGAGAGGCAAGCTTCAAGCCGTCTATTGCGAATTCGGTCAAAAACAGCTGTGCGATTATCGGTATCTCTCCCACCTCGCGCGGTACGATGAAGTAAAGCGCATTCGGAAGCTGCGGTGCGTGCCGCAGTGCGAGGTACCAAAGAGGGGTAAGCAGCATCGTGAGCCAAAATATGAGGTGGCGCACGATCCGCAGGTAGCTTCCTGTCAACGGGGGAAAGTAGTAGTCGTCCGTTTCCTGCAAAAAATCAAGTATCGAGCTCGGGAATATCATCGCCTCCGGGCTGTTGTCGCACAGCAGTATTATCCCGCCCTCAAGCAGCGTCGCGCACGCGGCATCCGGACGCTCCGTCGAGCGTATTTTAGGAAATGGATTGTACCAGCTGTCGCGTATCAGCGATTCGGCAATGCTCTGATGACCGAGAACGAGTGAATCCGTGTTCAGGCTCTCGAGTCGGCGCTGTAGGCTTGCGACATATTTCATGTCGGCGCTGTCAGACATGTAGCACAGCGCCATATCTGTGTGCGTTCGCCGACCGCCGTTAATATATTTTACGGTGAGAGCGGTGTCTCTGATGCGTCTGCGAAGCATTGCGGTATTAAATATGAGTGTTTCGACAAAGCCGTCGCGGCTGCCCCGAAGAACGCGGTCGTTTTCGGGCTCGCTCATGCTTCGGGTAGGATAGGTTCGGGCGTCGATTATAAGCGCATCCTTGCCCGTGCAGGCTGAGAGAAGCACACAGCAGCCGCTCATGACGGAGAATACGATACGCTCAAGGCTGTCCGATATTTCGATCTCGACGCTCGGCACGGCACATCTTGCCGCAGCTGCTGCCGAGGAGCTGCTGCCGTCTCCGAGCTCCTTCAGACCGATAAGATGTACAAGCAGCTTTTGCATCATTTCCGCTTTAACAAAGCCGTCGATGTAATAAAGCGCCGCAGCTCTGTCTGCGAGAGTAAGCTCTCGCCGCACAAGGTCAAAGCTTTCATCGATGCGTAGTGTCGCATCAAGCAGTGTCAGGTCTGCTTCAAAATTGCCGCTCAGTCTGTCGTCCGCGCCCATAAGGAATCACTCCCGTCAAATATTCTTTCGCTTGAAAGTATTCGGCGGGAGTGAGCCGTTTATTCAGTTTGAGTGAGAATAGCCCATGCCGCGTATGCGGTCGTAGGAAATAAATTCATGAGCCCTTGTAAATTCCTCTGCGCCTTCACCGAGTGCTTCAAGCTTCGGGGTATAGGCGGGGCAGTGAGCTGCGTAATCCTTCAGAAATGCCATAAGGCGAGTCTCGGGAGCTCCCGAGAGCTCGAGTGCCGCATTGAGAAGGTTGTAGGGCGAGATGCTGTTGTCTTTTCCTTCGGTCAACAAGGACGACTCATGCATGTCGAAGTTCGACATGATAAGAAACGGTGTTTCGAGCAGCAGCTGTGTGTCTGACTCGGTCAGACCCTCGTCTGAAATGAGGCCCGTGGCGCGGTAGACAGCTTTGTCACTGCCGAGGGACGGAGCATGGTCGCCGAAAACGATAAGGATAGTATCTTCCTCGAATGCGTCGATATATGCCGCCAGACGACCGATCTCGGCGTCGGCATCGGCTACGCACTGTGAGTATTGCGTCAGAATATTCAGCAGCTCGTCATCAAGAGTGTCGCTTTCGACACTGAGGCGGAGCTCATGCTCGGAATATTTATTCTCGTAGGGCTGATGCCCCTCCATTGATATTCCGAACAAAAACAGCGGCTCGGTGCTCTGCTCGAGAAAATATTCGATGCACTGCGCGAAGCTGTCGTCGGAGACGAACTGACCGCATGTTTCGAGCGACAGCGCATCAATTTCCCGCAGATCCTCGTAAAAATAGGTGTCATCGAAGCCGAGAAGCGGGTATTTCTCTTCGCGCTCGTAAAAGCTTGAGAGGTAAGGATGCACGGCAAGTGTCTCATAGCCGAGCTTTTTGAGCATTGAGGGATATGCATCAAACTCGCTGTCGATAAACTGGTACGGTATCGAGCCGCTCGGAAGATACGCGGAGGTAAGTCCAGTCAGAAGCTCGAATTCCGGGTGGACCGTGCCGCCTCCGAAGGTCGGAGACAGCATTTTGCCGCTGTAAACGCCGTCACGTGCCGTGATGCTGTCGTAATGCATCAAAACATCCTCCGAGAAGGAGCAGCCCGGCAGGTCGCGTATATCCCAGAGGCTTTCCTGAAGGATCACAACGATATTCGGCTTTGAAAAGTCTTCTTCGGCATCCTTTTCGGTATATCGTGACATTATGTCGTATACGGTCTTTTGCGAATATTCGTCGGGAGTGCTTGCGGCTTCGGAGAGAATGCCGAGCAGCAGCGCGCCGAAAAAGCCGTTTTCGCTGTTGCACGCGGTGCCGTTTGCAAGCTCGTCAAAGCTCAGTGCAGCGCTCTCGGCAAGGCGCGCGGCGCCGTCCGGTGTGCTGTAGGTGAAAAGCAGCGACATTGCAACGGCAACTCCGACGGGTATTCGAAGCATCGGTCGAATAGCTATACTCATCCGAGTGAACGCGAGAAATGCGACTGCAAGCAGTATTAGGACACCGAGCAGCACGACAAGCGCAGGTACATTTGTGTTTATGTAATCCACAAGCAGATTTGTGTTTCCCGCCTGACGGATGTCGAGCGGATAGAAATACTCGCCCGTTACCTGGAACTTAAAGAAGCTTGCCGTTGACAGACAGAACGAGGCGACGCCGAGCACGGCGCACGACACCCAAAGCCGCCCGAAAACGAGCGTTATAATAAGTGAGGCAGCATAGAGAAGCACCAGGTCGAGGATTACGACAGCGGCGTTTTCAGATATAAGAGCTGCAATGTGCTCAAGCGCGGCAGACGAGAAAAAGCCGTCGCTCGGACGAATGAAGCAAATATATTCGGAGAAAAGGAAGCACAGGAGGGGAAAAACAAGCCAAAGCACAAGGGCACCCGTGCGTAGCGCACGGCTTGCGCGCCGCGAGCGAACACGCGGTATCTTAGGCTGTGCCGAGGTGATGTGCTGTGTGAAAAAATCGGATACTGCGCCGCGGATACGACGCCATGCGGAAGTGTTTTCAGACTTCATGATCAATCATTTTCTGCTTTTGTCGTTTTTGAAGAATTGGTACAGATAGCAGGGAATCATACCGTTGTACAGCTTGCGGATCTTATCGGCGCGGCGACCGAACAGGCGCGGGAAGCTCTCGCTCGGGGTGAGAATATAAAATTGCCACGGAGCAAGCGCTTTGAAATGCTCGCCCATCGCGCGGTACAGCTGCGTGACCTCCTCCTCGGTGAGCAGACGCTCCCCGTAGGGCGGATTTGTGACAATTGTCGTTCGCCTGCCGTCCTTTTCTATTTCAAGGGCGTTTTCAAGGCGAAATTCGGTGCAGTCGGCAACGCCCGCGCGGCGTGCTGCCTCCCCTGCGATCCTTACGCATTCCGGGTCTATGTCGGAGCCGAGAGCTTCGAAGCGGGAGTCGTGCTTTATAATGCTTTGCGCCTCCTCGCGCGCCGAACTCCATATGTCGTCCGGAAGGAAGGAGTAGCCTTCCGCAGCAAAGCGGCGTGATGCGCCGGGTGAGATATTCTTCATCATCATTGCCGCCTCTATGGCAATTGTTCCCGAGCCGCAGAAGGGGTCGCGCAGGAGCACATCCTCGCGCGGTCTTGACAGCCGAACAAGTGCCGCAGCAAGTGTCTCGCGAAGCGGAGCGGCTACGGTTTCCGGGCGGTAGCCTCTCTTGTGGAGCGGAGCTCCCGACAGCTCGAGCATGAACAGCACACGGTCGCGAAGAATGAGAAACTCAAGCCTTTTTCTCGTGCCGGTCTCAGGCAGCTTTGAAATACGGTATTTCTCCGCCAGGCGCATGGATGCCGCCTTTTTTGCGATTCTCTGACAGTCCGGAACGGAGAAAAGCTTGCTTTTTACGGAGTGACCGGAAACGGGGTACTCGTCATCGCGCTCGATGAATTCCTCAAGCGGCAGCGCTCTGACGTTTTCGAACAGCTCATCGAAGGTGACGGCGGTGAAGTCGCCGAGGAGAATGAACACCCTTTCCGCAAAGCGCAGTCTGATGTTGCACCGAGCGGCGGCAGTCTCATCGGCTGAAAATATTATGCGTCCGTCAAGCGTCTCGAGGCGGCGGAAGCCGAGTGCATCAAGCTCCTCGCCGACAAGCGCCTCAAGACCGAACAGGCAGGTTGCAACGTATGTATAGGTCATATTATCCTCTTATTTGAGTAGATTTGTTGCCTTCGGCGATGTGCCGCGCGGCAGTGTGAAGGTGAAGCGACACCATTTTCCGCTTTCGCTTTCAACGTAAATGTCCTCGCCGTGCGCGTCGATTATCGTCCGTGCGATGTACAGACCGAGTCCGACGCCCGTCTTATCGAGTCCGCGACTTCTGTCACTCTTGTAGAATCGGTCAAACACGAACGGCAGGTCGTCCTCCGAGATGCCCTCGCCCTCGTTGTAAACTGAGACCTTGATTTTTGAGCCCTTCTCGGTTATGTCTATTTCATACCTTCCGCCCTCGTAGGAAAACTTGATCGCGTTGTCCATGAGATTATACACTATCTGATGTATCGCGTCAACGTCGCCGACGGCGTACATGTTGTCGCTGTCGCATTCGAACGAAACGTCAAGGTGCTTCGATTCTATGCGCTGCTCGGAGGAGATGAGCACCTGACGGCACATCTCGCATATGTCGAAGTCGACCATGTTGAATTCGCGCTCGCCCGCCTGTATCTTTGTGATGTCGAGCAGCGTCGTTACAAGGCGGGACAGTCGTCGCACCTCGCTTGCGATAACGCCGAGGTAATACTCATGCTTTTCCGGAGGTATCGCACCGTCGAGTATGCCGTCGATAAAGCCGGATATTGTGGTCATGGGTGTGCGAAGGTCATGCGAAACGTTTGCAAGGAACAGGCGTCGCATTTCTTCGTTTTTCGAAAGGGAGGTAGCCATGTTGTTAAACGCCGTGGCAAGCTCCGCTATCTCATCCTTGCCGCGGACGGGTACCCGAACATCGAACTGACCCTTTCCGAAGCTTTGTGCGGCGCGGCTCATGGTTCTCAGCGGCGAAACAAAGCGTTCGCTGATAAAATACGTCACGACAAGCAGTGCAAGAAGCAGATAAAGCGTCGACAGGAAGATGGTCTTTGTCATTCCGCTGAGAAGCATGTTCATGTCCGAGTTTTGGCTTGAGGCGACAACGGCACCCATAAAGCTTCCGTCCGCAGCCATAAACGGCACGGAATACACAATATGCTTTTCGTCAAAGAGCCCGCCGAGCGTCGTTATCTCCCGGTAGCTCTCTCCGCATTTGAGGCGTTCCATGTAATCTGCGGGGAGATAAAACCTGTCCTCGTCGTAATCGAAAATACCGTCCTCTCCGCCGAATTTGTGGGATTCCTCGGCGCCGCCGGAGATTATTATGCGCCCGTCGTAGTCGACGATAAACATAACAAGCTCATCCACGTTTGTGGCAATGGAGTCAAGATACGTGTGGATATGCTCCGGGAACACGCCGATATAATAGGACAGATCGGCTGTCATATCGTGGCGGACAAGTCCCTCGTTTACCGTGACGTAAATATGCTCCGCGGCATTTTGCAGTGTTTCCGATTTAACATCGGTGCTGTAGGAGCTGATGATCGAGGTAATGACGGAGGTGAGTATTAGCATGCACGACAGATTGATAACGAGAAATGCCGCGACATATTTGATAAAAACGCTCTTAAACATCGCGCTGTCCTTTCTTTGCCTTGTAAAAGCACAAATACCGTTGCGACTGGCGCAACGGCTGTATGTGCCGATATGTTATTGCAGATGCTCGAATTTATATCCGACGCCCCAGACGGTCTTGAGCGACCACTTGTCCGAGACACCCTCGAGCTTTTCGCGGAGTCTCTTGACATGCACGTCAACGGTGCGGGAGTCTCCGAGATAGTCAAAGCCCCATACCTTGTCAAGAAGCTGGTCGCGGGTAAATACGCGGTT
>CAYYKO010000042.1:0-14760 GCA_964441695.1 uncultured Ruminococcus sp.
CGCGGTGTCGGCGATGCTCTCCTTCTTTCCGATCTGCGAGCCCGACGGGTCAAGATATACCGCGTGCATTCCGAGATCCGTTGCGGCGACCTCAAACGCGCAGCGCGTGCGGGTGCTCGTCTTCTCGAAGATGAGCGCGATGCTCTTGCCTTCGCAAAGCCTGTGCGCCCTTCCCTCCTTCTTTGCCGCCTTGAGCTCTGCGGCGAAATCTATGAGCTTTTCCATCTCCTCGGGCGTGAAATCGAGAAGCTTCAAAAAGCTTCTGCCCTTGAAAGCCGACATATCGGTCATGTGTGTTCAGTCCTTTCGGTAATAATTGTTATCCGCGCAGCGCTGTCTTGATGACCTCAAGTGCCTCGCGAAGTATGTCTTCGGGTATATTAAGTGCGGGAAGGAGTCTTACCTTGTCCTTTGCTGTGAGGCAAAGCACTCCGTGCTCACGGCAGTCGGCGACAATGTCGCGTGCCGCGCGCGCTCCCTTTATTCCTATCATAAGTCCCATTCCGCTGACGCTCTCGACGCCCTCCGCACCCTCGAGCTCGTTGAAAACAAGGCGGCTCTTCGCGAGAACGTCCGCCAGAAGCGCGTCGTCGATTCGCGAGAGGATGCTGTACGCGCCTGCCGCGCAGACGGGGTTTCCGCCGTAGGTCGAGCCGTGGTCGCCGGGGTGGAGCGTATCGGCAACGCGTTCGCCGAAGATGCACGCGCCTATCGGCAGACCGCCGCCGAGTCCCTTTGCGGTCGTGACAAGGTCGGGCTTGATTCCGTAATTCATATAGGCGTAAAGCTCGCCCGTGCGGCCGTTTCCGGTCTGCACCTCATCCGCTATAAGAAGCACGCCGTGCCTCTCGGCGATGTCCGCAAGTCCTTTTACGAATTCCGCGGAAAGCGGCACAACGCCGCCCTCTCCCTGGATGCACTCGAACATTATCGCGCACGCCTTTTTCTCGCTTACAAGTCGCTCGACCTCGTCAAGCCTTCCGACCTCGGCGTATTCAAAGCCGTTCGGGAAGGGACCGAAGTGCTCGTGATAGTGATCCTGACCTGTCGCGGCAAGTGTCGCTATCGTGCGTCCGTGGAAGCTGTTTTTCATTGTAACGACGGTGAAATATTCAGCGCCAAGCTCACGCTCTCCCCAGAGACGTGCAGTCTTGATGGCGCACTCGTTCGCCTCCGCTCCCGAATTTGCGAAGAATACCTTCTTCATGCCGGTGCGGCGGCAGATAAGCTCCGCCGTGTTCACGCACGGCTCGGTGAAGTAGAGGTTCGACGTGTGCTGCACGCTCGAGAGCTGTTCCGTGACAGCCGCCGTCCACTCGTCGTCGGCGATTCCGAAGGCGGTAACGCCGATGCCGCTTCCCATATCTATATAGCGCTTGCCGTCCGCGCCGTAAAGCTCGCTGCCCTTTCCGCTTTTTATCTCAACGGGAAAGCGCGCATACGTGCCCGCGATATACTCGGCGTCGCGCTCCTTTAATGTGCTCACGTTCAGTCCTCCTTAACGCCGGTGCAGTGCTCGGCACCGCCGCTTGTTACCATTGTGCCCGCGCCCTCGTCCGTAAGTATCTCCATGAGAATGGAGTGGGGCACGCGGCCGTCCATTATTGTGACGTTCTTGACGCCTCTGTTTATCGCGTCGATGCAGCAGTTTATCTTCGGGATCATGCCGCCCGAAACGATCTCGCTCTCCGCGAGCATTTCCGCCTCCTCGACGGTCAGCTCGGTGATGAGCGTGGACGGGTCGTCCTTGTCGCGGAGTATTCCGGCAATGTCCGTCATCATGATAAGGCGCTCGGCTCCTATCGCGCCTGCGATATATGCTGCCGCGGTGTCGCCGTTGATATTGTAGGAATTACCGTGCGTGTCGCAGGCGACTGTCGATATTACGGGGATATAGCCCTTCTCAAGCAGGTCGGTGACCGTCGACGGATTTATGCGCGTTATCTTTCCGACATAGCCGAGCGCGGGATCCTTGGGGCACGCCTCTATAAGGCGTCCGTCCATACCGGAGATTCCCATCGCCTTGCCGCCGTTCATCTCGATGAGATTGACAAGCGTCTTGTTGACCTTGCCGGCGAGCACCATCTGCACGATGTCCATCGTCTCGCGGTCGGTCACGCGAAGTCCTCCGACGAACTCCGGCTTCTTGCCAAAGCGATCCATGACCTCGTTTATCTCGGGACCGCCGCCGTGGACGAGCACGACCTTGACCCCGACAAGGGACAAAAGGACGATGTCCTCCATGACCTGCGCCTTCAGCTGCTCGTCGATCATGGCGTTTCCACCGTATTTTACAACGAGCACCTTGCCGTTATAGCTTTGTATATACGGGAGAGCCTGGGTCAAAACCTCCGCTCTCTCAAGATTCGAAAAAGTGTTTTCCGTATTCATAATAATCTCCTAACAGAGTTTTGCCATGGGGTGACGCCCAAAGGCTCCGTTCTTGGAATACTCAAGTATTTTTGAAAAGGCGGCGGGGTGCAGGGTCAGAGCCCCGCGCGTTCTCCCGGTGTTTTCCCCGCGCCCGCGGCGTTTCCACGCGTATCAGGTGCGGTAATCTCCGTTTATCTTTACATAATCGTAGGTAAGGTCGCAGCCCCATGCCACGGCACTTTCCTCTCCCTCGCCGAGGGAGATAAGTATCTCGATCTCGTCGCGCAGGAGTATTTCCTTTGCCGCCTCCTCGGAGAAGTCGACTCCGGCGCCTCCGCGGCAGACAAGTATCTCACCCGCGTCCGACTTAAAGGAAACGTCGATTTTCGACACGTCAAGGTCGAGTCCGCTGTAGCCGATGGCACAAAGCACACGACCCCAGTTTGCGTCCGCGCCGAACATTGCCGCCTTGAGGAGGCTCGAGGTGATGACGCTCTTTGCAACGCACTTTGCGCGGGAGGTGTCGGCAGCACCGGACACACGGCACTCGAGAAGCTTTGTCGCGCCCTCGCCGTCTCCGGCGATCATGCGGCAGAGCTGAACGGTAACGGTGTTGAGCGCCTTCATGAAGGCATTGAAGTCCTCGCCCTCGGACACGATCTCAGCATTTCCCGCTGCGCCGTTTGCAAGCACGGTGACCATGTCGTTCGTCGAGGTGTCTCCGTCGACGCTGACCATGTTGAAGGTGTCGGCAATATCGGTACGCAGCGCATGCGCGAGCATTTCGGAGGAGATCGCGGCGTCTGTCGTGATAAACACGAGCATCGTTGCCATGTTCGGGTGGATCATCCCGCTTCCCTTTGCGATACCGCCGAGTCGGCAGACCTTGCCGCCGACGGTGAACTCGACTGCGAGCTCCTTCTTCTTTGTATCGGTGGTCATTATCGCCTCGGCGGCGCTGTCGCTGCCGTCGCGCGAAAGGCTTGCCTTAAGAGCATCCATTGCTGCGGCAATGGGCTCGGTGGAAAGCGGCTGACCGATAACTCCCGTGGATGCGACTACGACGTCGTCTGCTGCGACTCCGACAGTCTCGGAGACCAGGCGGCACATTTCGCGTGCGATGTCAATGCCGTCCGCATTGCAGGTATTCGCGTTTCCGCTGTTGCAAATGACGGCTCTCGCCTTTCCGTTCGAAATATTCTCTCGCGTCACGGTGAGCGGTGCGCCCTTGACGAGATTCGTGGTGTAGACCGCTGCCGCGGACGCCTCTCTGTCGCTGACGATGAGCGCAAGATCCTTCTTTGTACGGTTGCGGCGGATACCGCAGTGTACGCCTCCGGCGGTAAATCCCTCAGCGGCACAGACGCCGCCCGAAATAAGCTTTATATCGTTCATTTTAACTCTCCGAAATTATTGTATTAAAGGACAAGACCCGTCGTCTCGTCGACACCCATCGAAATATTCATGTTCTGTATAGCCGCGCCGGACGCTCCCTTGCCGAGGTTGTCAAAGACCGCAGTGACCGTGCACTGACGCTCGTGACCGCACACCCAAAGGCGCAGCGTGTCGCGCCCCTGCATATTCGAGGCGTAAATTACGCTCTCGTCTCCGCCGAGCGGAGCCACGCTTACAAGGCGCGAGGAGTCGTAATGCGCCGCAAGCGCTTCGTGTACGCGTGCAGCGTCCGTATTCGGAAGCATGACACAGGTCGCCATTCCAGCGTAATAGTCTCCGATGATCGGAGAAAACAGCGGCGCGTGCTCAAGGCGGCACACTGCCTTCATCTCGGGCAGGTGCTTGTGGCAGAGAGAGGTCGCGTAAATGCGGCAGCTGTCATGTCGCGCGTCGCGACACTCGTCCTCATATTCCGCAATGAGGCTCTTTCCGCCGCCGCTGTAGCCTGTAAGCGAATATGCCGTAAGGCAGGCGTTGCGCTCGACAAGACCGCTCTCGACGAGGGGATAAACCGAGGCGATAAAGCCGCTGGCGTGGCAGCCGGGGTTAGCTATTCGGCATGACGCGGCGATGCTCTCGCGGTGAGAAGCGGACAGCTCAGCAAAGCCGTATGCCCAGCCGTCAGCCGTGCGGTGAGCGGTGGAGGTGTCGATTATGACCGTATCGGAGTCCTCCGCAAGCGCGACCGATTCCTTAGCCGCCGCGTCAGGCAGGCAGAGAAAGGCAATATCGGCTGCCGCGAGCGCGTCTCGTCGTGCGTCGGCGCTCTTTCTCAGCTCATCGGGGAGGATTATCTGCTCAATGTCGTCTCGCTCGGCAAGGCGTTCGCGAATGCGAAGCCCCGTCGTGCCGGCAGAGCCGTCTATGAATACCTTTGTCATTTTGCAAGCTCCTCTCTGACGTAGGCTATCTGCGCCTTGACAGACTCGGTCGACGTGCCGCCCTCGCTCGTGCGCTTTTCAACGCAGGTGAGCAGCGATATCTCATCGTACACGTCGTCATTGAAGAGCTCGGACGCCTCGCGAAGCTCGTCGAGCGTCAGCTCCTCGAGCACGCGATCCTCCGCGATGCACTTTGCAACGAGCTGTCCGGAGATTTTATACGCACTTCTGAAGGGGAGTCCCGCCTTTACGAGGTAGTCGGCGAGATCCGTCGCGTTTATGAAGCCCTTCTGCGCCGCGCGGAGCATGTTTTCGCGGCGGGCGGTCATTGTCTGTATCATGGGAATAAAGACGCGCAGGCACATTTCTGCGGTTTCGAGCGCGTCGAAGATGCTCTCCTTGTCCTCCTGCATATCCTTATTATACGCAAGCGGAAGACCCTTGAGTGCGGTGAGCAGTGCCATAAGGTCACCGTAAACGCGACCCGTCTTGCCGCGAACGAGCTCCGCCATGTCCGGGTTCTTCTTCTGCGGCATGATGGACGAGCCCGTCGTGAAGGCGTCGGAAAGCGCAACAAAGCGGAATTCCCAGCTCGACCAGAGGATTATCTCCTCGGAAAAGCGCGACAGGTGCATCATGAGCACGGAAAGCGCCGAGGCAAGCTCAATGCAGAAATCGCGGTCGGACACGCCGTCGATGCTGTTTCGGCAGATGCCGTCAAAGCCGAGCCGCTCCGCCTCAAAGCGGCGGTCGGTGTCGTAGGTCGTGCCCGCAAGCGCGCAGGAGCCTATCGGCGAAACATTCATTCTCGCACGGCAATCCGTAAGGCGTCCGATGTCGCGCAGGAGCATCATGGAATACGCCATAAGGTGGTGACCGAAGGTAATGGGCTGTGCGCGCTGAAGATGCGTGTAGCCGGGCATTATGGCGTCGTAATATTCCTCCGCCTTGTCGGTGACCGCGGACGTAAGAGAGCGAACGAGCGAAAGCAGCGTGTCGATGCCGTCGCGCAGGTACATACGAAGATCGAGCGCGACCTGGTCGTTGCGGCTTCTTGCGGTGTGAAGCTTCTTACCGAGCTCGCCGAGGCGTTCGGTGAGGAGCTGCTCGACGAACATGTGAATGTCCTCCGCCTTCGGGTCAAAGGTGACCGCTCCCGATTCGATATCAGAAAGGATGCCCTCGAGTCCCGCGACTATCGCGTCGGCGTCGGACTGTGAGATTATCCCGCGCGCGCCGAGCATTGCCGCGTGAGCCATGCTGCCCTTTATGTCCTGCTTATACATTTTCGAGTCAAAGCGGATCGACGAGTTGAAATCATCCGCTATGCTGTCTGTAATTCCCGCGGTAACGCCCGCCCACATCTTTGCCATAAGTTAAAATTACCTTCCGAAATTCAGTTGTATATTTATTCGTGCCCCTTCACGAGACATCTCACGGGGAAGATACCGAAAAGGCGTCTTCCCCGCAAAGCTTTGTGTTATTACTTTCCGCAGGTCTTGTCTACCTGAGCCTGAACCTTGATCGGGAGACCGAAGAGGTTGATAAAGCCGGCAGAATCCTTCTGGTCGTAGTCGCTCTCGCCGAAGGTAGCGATCTCCTCGCTGTAGAGGGAGTTCTCGCTCCAGATGCCCGCGACGATCATGTTGCCCTTGTAGAGCTTGAGGCGAACCTTACCGTTTACGCGCTCCTGAGTCTTGTCAACGAACGCGGAAAGTGCCTCTCTGAGGGGTGTGAACCACTGACCGTTGTATACGAGCTCCGCAAAGGTTACGGAGAGACGCTGCTTTTCGTGCATGGTGTACTTGTCAAGGCAGACGGACTCGAGCACGCTGTGAGCCTTATAAAGGATAGTTCCGCCGGGAGTCTCGTACACGCCGCGGCACTTCATGCCGACCAGACGGTTCTCGACAATATCGATGATACCGATACCGTTCTTGCCGCCGAGCTCGTTGAGGCGAAGGATGATCTCCTTTGCGCTCATCTTCTCGCCGTCGATGGCAACGGGAGTTCCCTCGACGAAGTCAAGCTCAACATAGGTCGGGCAGTCGGGAGCTGCGATGGGGGAAACGCCCATCTCGAGGAAGCCCGGCTTCTCGTACTGAGGTTCGTTGCCCGTGTCCTCAAGATCCATTCCCTCGTGGGAAAGGTGCCAGAGGTTCTTATCCTTCGAATAGTTAGTCTCGCGGTTTATCTTCAGCGGTATGTTGTGCGCCTCGGCGTACTCGATCTCCTCCTCACGCGACTTGATATCCCACTCTCTCCAGGGAGCGATGATCGGAATATCGGGGCAGAAGTGCTTGAGCGCGAGCTCGAAGCGAACCTGGTCGTTGCCCTTACCTGTGCAGCCGTGAACGATGGCGTCCGCGTTCTCCTTGATGGCGATCTCGGCAAGACCCTTTGCAATGCAGGGACGCGCGTGGCTGGTGCCGAGCAGATACTCCTCGTATACGGCGCCCGCCTTCATTGTGGGGATAATGTACTCATCGACATACTCCTCGGTGAGGTCGAGCACGTAAAGCTTCGACGCACCGGTAGCGAGTGCCTTTTCCTCAAGACCCTCGAGCTCGTCAGCCTGTCCGACGTTACCGGAAACGGCAACTACCTCACAGTTGTTGTAGTTTTCCTTGAGCCACGGAATGATGATGGATGTATCGAGTCCTCCGGAATATGCGAGGACGACCTTCTTTATGTTTTCTTTATTCATGATTATTCACCTCTGTGTATAAAAATTCTTTCAAATGACTGAGTATGCACATATTATACTCGCTTTCCCGCCGTTTGTCAAGCCCTTTTCGCGAATATTTATGCGTTTCTGCGATTGTTTATGACAAGCCCGCCGCCAAATCGCCGTGCAAAGGCGCGACTTGCTTACATAAGCGGAATATTAATTCAAAAAGCTCGGCGGCACAGCGCCGCATCTCGCGTTGTGCCGCCGCACGGCGGTGGTGTTATTCGGTTATCGTTCCTGCGAGGCAAGAATTCCCGTGACGAGCGCGTCGCAGAACTTACCGCGCCACTCGGGGTCGAGAATATTCTCCGCGTCCTCGCGGTTGGTGGCAAAGCCCATCTCAACGAGCACCGAGGGCATCTCGGTGTGCTTTGTCACAACGTATGCCTCCGAGCGATCCTTTGCAAACGAGCGCGCGTTTGTGGCGGGAAGTGCGGTCTTCACCGCCTCTGCAAGAGCCTCGCACAGCGTGCGCGACTCTGCGCTGTAGGACGCCTCGCTGCAATAATATATTCTCGTTCCGCGCACGGACTCCATGCTTTCGAACGAGTCGATATGGAGCGAGACGAACAGGTCGATATAGGTATCGCGATGGAGCACGTTAGCCCACACCGAGCGGTTATAGGGAGCAAAGCGTCTGTCGTCGACGAGCTTGTCCTCCATAAAGGACATGCCGAGCTCACGCGCCCGTCGAGCTATCGTGTCGGCGTCGACGTAATTGTCATCGTCGCGCAGAAGCACCACGCGGCAACCCGCCGCCTCGAGCTTTTCCTTCAAAGCATCAGCATATTCCGCAACTATCTCGCGCTCCCAGCGTCCCCCGAGGTAATCCGTGGTGCAGCCGGGGTCGGTGTAGCCGTGTCCCGCGTCAATGCAAACGGTCAGCGGTGCGCCGCTTTCGCGAACCGGCACGACAGGCTTTACCGTGCTCTCGCCCGAGTTCTCGACCGTGCTTTCGGCAGTGTCAGCCATACCGCTCTCGCTCACGCTGCCGCCCTCGGTCTCCACGTCGACAAGCAGCGAGCAGGACGAAAGAAAAGTTACCGCCGCAAGCAGCAGCGCAAGGAATATCAGCTTTTTTCTCAAGGGACGTGCCACCTCACATTTTCAGCTTAGATCTATACATATATTATACTGAAAACACATCCGCTTTTCAAGTGGTGCGACGCAGGTGAATTTGTGAATTTTTTCCGCTTTACGAGGCAGGCACGAATATCTCGATGACTACCCCCTCGTCCGTGCCGCGCCGCGTCGCCTCAACCTCTATCCCGCAGCTTTTCACCGACTCCACGGCTCGGTCGATGGAATTGTAAAACAGTCGCATATCGCGGCTGAGAAGGCGTCTTTTCAGCTCCCGCTCCACGTTCTCCACACGCGCCGCCGCTCGCGCCCTTTCGTGCTTGCAAAGAAGCTTCTCGACATACTCCTCCGTCGCCGCGACGTTCATGTGCTTTCTCTCTACCGCGTCAAGCGCCTCGGCGCGCAGCTCGCCCTCAAGGCGTAAAAGCGCGCGTGCGTGCCGCTCTGTCAAGCCGCCGTCGAGTATCCGCTGCCGCTCGTCGGGCTCAAGGCGGAGCAGCCGAAGCTTGTTTGCAACGTAGGACTGGCTGCACGAGAGCGATTCCGCGATGCTCTCCTGCGTCATGCCGCACGTTTCCGCAAGGCTCCGTATCGCCTGCGCCTGCTCGAACATGTTCAGGTTTTCCCTCTGAAGGTTCTCGATTATCGCAAGGCGCGCGCACTCGTCGGGCTCCGCGTCACGCAATATGCACGGCACGCTTTCAAGTCCGACCAGCAGCGCGGCGCGAAGGCGCCTCTCTCCCGCTATAAGCTCAAGTCCCGTCTGCGTTCGCCTGACGAGCAGCGGGCACAGCACTCCGACACGCTTTATGCTGTCGGCAAGAGCCTCAAGCGCCGCACTGTCGAAGCTTCGCCTCGGCTGCACGGGGCTCGGCGTAATGCTCGAGGGCGAGACATAAATTATCGACTGCGCCGCGACCGTGCCGTCAAGTCTTTCCTTTTCTCTTTTCATATGATCACCGTCCGATGCTGTATAATTATGAAAAGGGCGCGTCGGCGCCCCTTCACCGTGACAATGATACCACGCCGGGTGTGCAAAAGCAGGCGAGCTGCGCGGTAATTTTATGACTTGTTTTACAAAAGCGCGTCGATAGTCGAGCTATATGCTCATCTTTTTGCAGAACGGGCGATTTTCGGGTAATATTTTTTCCGTGCGCGTCAGCTTTTTTTCGAAAAAATCAGTGACAAGAGTCTCCGTTTGTGCTATAATTAATGCGTATTTCAAGTGAGCGCCGAACCGCACGGTCGGCAGAATGGAGAACAAGTATATGGTAAAAGTTTATGAGGGCAAGACAAAGGATGTGTACCGCCTTGACAACGGCAATGTAATGCTTCGCTTCAAGGATGACTGCACCGGCAAGGACGGCGTTTTCGATCCCGGAGAGAATGCGGTAGGTCTTACCATCGAGGGCATCGGTCGCGCAAATCTTCAGACTTCCGTTTACTACTTCGAGCTTCTCAAGAAGGCGGGCATCAAGACACACTATGTTTCCGCGGACATTGAGAATGCGACCATGGAGGTGCTCCCCGCAGAGTGCTTCGGTAAGGAGCTCGGCGGCGGCGGTCTCGAGGTCATCTGCCGTCTCGTCGCAACGGGAAGCTTCATTCGCCGCTACGGTGAGTACATAAAGGACGGCACTCCTCTTGAGGGCGGCTATGTTGAATGCACCTTCAAGAACGACGCAAAGGGCGACCCGCTCGTAACAGGCGAGGGACTTGTGGCTCTCGGCGTTATGACCGAGGATATGTTCAAGAGCCTCAAGGAGCAGACTCTCAAGATCACGAAGCTCGTTGCAGACGACCTTCGCACCATCGGTCTCGACCTTTGGGACATCAAGTTCGAGTTCGGCTATAACGACGGTCAGGTAATTCTCATCGACGAGATCGCGTCGGGCAACATGAGAGTATACAAGGACGGCAAGATCGTAGACCCGATCGAGCTTACAAAGCTTATCAACAACAGATAATCATCGCACAGCTGCAAAAAGGAGAGATGCATGTCATCTCTCCTTTTTTATCGAAGGTCTCCGCACAGCTGCCCGTCCGCCTTCGAGAAAAGCGACGTCGAAAGCTCGGCGTCGCTTTTGCTTTATTACTTTCTTGTAAACTCCATCGGGAACATCTCGTCAAAAAGAGCCGCCTCGTCGTCCGAAAGGTCTTCACGCTGCTCGTCGGTCATGTCTATCTTCAGCTCGTCCTCGTCAAGCTCGAATATGAGGTAATCCTCGTCATCGCGCTCCTCGCCCTCGCTGATAACGAAAAGCTTGTTTCCGTCGAGCTCGTACTTGCCGGAGATCTCCGTGTCATCAAAGCTCGACATTACCTCGTCGATGGAAAGCTCGGAAAGTGCCTCGTCAAGAAAATCGTCAAGCGTGTCATAGCCGTTCTGAGTGACAAGGTCGTTAAGATCCGCGTCGTTCGCCTCAGCCATGTCGCGAAGCATCTGCTCAAGACCCTTCTTGAGCTGTCCCTTCATCTCGTCAAGGGACTTTTCGAACCTTTTCTCGTCAATGGTGAGCGCCGCCGTTCCGTCCTCATCAAACTCGAAGGTGAAGGGAAGGTCAAGCTTCAGATCCTTGAAGTATTCGCTGCTCTCCTCACCGAAGCCGGAAGCGAGAGTGTCGCCGAGGAATGCTCCGAAGTCCTTCGAGGTCTCCCATTTGCCGACGATAAGCTCCTCGGGCGTCTTTTCCTTCTTGCTCTCCTCTTCCCCGCCTCCGGTGCTGCCGCAGGCTGCCATCGTAAGGAGCATAGCCGCCGCAAGGAGCAGTGCCGCAAGGACGCTGAGTGTCTTTTTCATGTCTGTCTCCGTTCCTGCCGTTTTCGGCATTAAAAAATATATTATAACGGGCGTCTTCCCGAAATAATTCCGAAAGCAAAGCCTCACCGGGAGCGTGGGGCGATGCGTGTGATAAGTCAATTATAGCACAAGCATCGGCAAATTGCAACACTCTAACAAAATTTTCCGTCTAAAAAAGCGCGCGAGCGTGGGATGCTCTGCGCGTTTTTCGTTGTCCGCAGCACTCGGCGCTGCTGCGCGAAAGGGTCGAAGCTACAGCATTTTTTGAAGCTCGCTTTTTTTCGTGCCTACCTGATATTTATCAAGCAGCATATTTGAAACGATCAGCTTCGCTCCGTCGCAATCTCCGTATGTCTCCACGATGGCTTCGGGGAGGCTCACGCCCGCGGCAAGGTCGACCTGTCTGCAAAGAAAGCTACCTGCCGCAAGTATTTCGACGGAGGAGTCGCTTTTATTTGACATGACCTCGAAAAAGACCTTCGTTTTGAAGCCGGTGCCGTTGCATTCAAGGATAAGACCCGACGGGAATACCGGAACGAGCTGCTTTCCCTGTGCATACTCATAAAGCACGGCTGAGGCGGTCTCGAGCCCTCTCACGTCGGCAAGCTCGCCGTCATATTCCGAGGTAATAACGTGCCGCTCGGGGATCTCCCTTTCGTATATGCCGCACTGCTCGCTGTATCTGCTGTTGACGGCAAGATACTGAATCGTATATTCGATCTTGTGAAGCTCCGTCTGTGCGTTTTGCAGGCGCTCCTCGGCGATCCTCCGCCCGGTCTCGAACAGCGCGGCGTTGTTTATGAGATTCCCGTCATCAATGTACGTCTTGAGCTGCTTCAGCGGCATGCCGAAGTCGTGACAAAGACGAATGACATCGAGTATCGGAAGCTGCTCCGGCGAATAATACCTGTAGCCCGTTCGGCTGTCTACTTTGACCGGCTTCAGTATGCCGATCTTTTCATAGTATCTCAGCGAATTTATATTGATATTTCTCAGACGCGCGAACTCACTGATCGTGAACAGTTTTTTCATTAGTCACCTTCCGACAGATTTGTATCAAAAGCACACCCGAGCTTCAGCGCGAGGTCAACAATTCGCTCGGGTGCGCCGATTGATTATTTACAACAATTTACAATTATCTCAACGCATTTTTCGACACCGAGCCAACTGCTGTTGAGGCAGAGGTCATAGTTCTCCGCAAGACCCCAGACACGGTCGGTGATGTGCTTATAATACTTCGAGCGTTTTTTGTCCCTCTCCGTAACATGCGACCTTGCTTCCTTTTCCGGCACGCCGTGCTCGGCGATGACACGCGCCGCTCTGTCCTCAAGATCTCCGTATACGAACACGTTGAGAGTGTCATCTCGGTCGGAGAGGATGTAATCCGCGCTTCTGCCGACGATCACACAGGAGCCCTTTTCGGCGAGACTCTTGATGTACTCGGTTTGATACGCGTTGATCTGCTCCGCTATCGGCATGGAGTTTATATCCGATGCGTTGTACGCGCTGATACCGCGCACGGCAACGTTGTAAAGAAAGCTGTTCGTCGGCGAATACTCTCCCTTTTTCTCAACTGTCTCCTCGGAAAGTCCGCTCAGCTCAGCTACCTTTTTGATGATCTCCTTGTCGTACAGCGGTACACCGAGCTTTTCGGCTACGAGCCTTCCTATAGTGTGACCTCCGCTTCCGCACTGACGGCCTATTGTAATTACGGTGCTCATTTCAGCTCCTCCTTATGAAATATTTTCTTCCAAGAGATACACAAAACTATAATCGATACAATGCAGGAAATGCTGTCGGAGATCGGTCCCGCCCAAAGCACGGTCGTTACGCTTCCGAAAGAACCGAAAAGAAGCACTGCGGGAACCAGGATAACGATCTGGCGAAGAAGCGAAAGGGCGGTCGAGCGTATCGGCTTGTCGATAGACTGGAAAAAGATACTTGTAACGGTGCTGATACCGACTGTAAAGATCGCCGCCATATACCGCTGCATGCATATATGAGCAAACTCCATGTACAGCTCGTTCTGCTTACCGAAGATGCTGACGATCTGCTCGGGGAATATCTCGAGAATGAGCCACGCGATAACCATTACGACAGTGCCGACCGTGACGGCGTTTTTGAAGAGCTTCTTAACTCTGTCGTACTGCCCGCTTCCGTAGTTATAGCTTATGATCGGCAGTATACCTGTCGAAAGTCCGAGAACTATCGAGGTGAGTATCTGGCTGACCTTCTGAACGATGCCCATTGACGAAACGGGGATATCCGCGCCGTAGACCGAAGCCGCTCCCGTTGTTTTGAGAGTGTTGTTTACCACGGCGATGACAACAACAAGCGCGAACTGTGTAATGAAGCTCGAAAGTCCGAGCAGGCACATTTTTCCGATCACCTTACCCGAGAGCTTAAAATGCTTTTTCTCGAGCTTTACCGTTTTGCACTTGAACATACAAACGATAAAATATATCGCATTCAGGAACTGTCCCGCAATAGTCGCCCACGCAGCTCCCGCGACGCCCCATTTGAACACGAAAATAAATATCGGGTCAAGGATTACATTCGTAACGCAGCCGATGACCATGCCGATAAGGCTGACATTTGCTCTGCCGTCCGCACGGATTATCGGAGTGAACGCCATATCTATCGCAAGGAAGGTGAAGCCGAGGATGATAGGTCTGCCGTAGTCGAGGCAGTACTGTATCGACTGCTCCGTCGCGCCGAACATCCAGCAGATCGGCTCCAAAAGCAGCTCGCAAATTATCGTAAAGATCACGCCGAAGCCGATAACGAGAACGACCGCGTTGCCCACACCGTGCGCTGCCTTGTCGCTTCGTCCCTTGCCCATGTTAAGACCCATAAATGCCGCGCAGCCGTCACCGATCATCAAGCCGACAGCCAGTACGACCGTCATAACGGGCAGAATGACATTTGTTGCGGCGTTGCCGAGATATCCGACGCCGTGACCGATAAATATCTGGTCGACCATGTTGTAAAGCGAATTGATAACAAGTGCTATAATGCTCGGTACCGCAAAGCGCACCATTAATTTTCCGATCCGTTCGGTTCCGAGCGGATTAACCCTTGAAGCTGTTTGTTCCATACAAATTCCTCCGTTTTTTCAAATCGACTCAATTATAAGCCCTGTTAGAGTAACAGAGTCAAGCGGATTTTGAAAAAATGCGGAGCAGCTTAGGCTCGTCGGCGGTAAGACTTCGGGCAAAAGCAAAGCTCTCGGCAAGCGGAGCTTTGCGAATACACTATCTCCCGGGGGAGCTGCTGCGGGTGTGCCGCGAGGTGCTGCGTGCCGCAAAACAAACAAAGCCCCCGACAGGCGGGAGCTTTGCAAAGGTCGATAAATATATACTTATCTCTTGGAGTTATAAACAGAGATTTTTGCAGAGCTTTATAACCGCTCGTGTAATCTTCCTGTTTGTTGTAATTTC
>CAYYKO010000043.1:0-14177 GCA_964441695.1 uncultured Ruminococcus sp.
CGGTTCTCCTCATCGAGGTCTGCCTTTGCATGGAGACCCTTGATGTAGTCGGGGCTGTCGCCGAGCGCCTCAAGGACGTTTGTGCCGACACGTGTCATGATGAGCATGTTAAGAACAACGTAGATAGAGTCGGTAAGCTCGATGCCGTACTTAGCGAAGTCGGAGCCTACAACGCCCATGGAGTAGGGGATAACATACATTGTTCTGCCCTTCATGGAGCCCTTGTAGAGCTTATTGAGCTTTGCGTACATCTCGGTGGGATCCATCCAGTTGTTGATATTTCCCGCCTCTTCCTTGGTGGGTGTGCAGATATAGGTTCTTCCCTCAACGCGAGCGACGTCGTTGATCGCTGTTCTGTGGAGATAGCAATTGGGGAGGAGCTCCTCATTGAGCTTGATGATCTCGCCTGTGGAGCATGCCTCTGCGCGAAGCGCCTCAGCCTGCTCGTCGCTGCCATCGATCCAAACGATCTTATCGGGCTGTGTTACGGCAGCCATCTCGTCGATCCATGAGAGAACGTATTTATTGTTTGTCATTTTTTGTCTTCTCCTTTACTGTATTTTAATACAGATAAAGTATACCCCATTTCAAGCAAAAAATCAATACACAGGTGTGAATTATCTTCCGTTTTTACATTTTATTAATATTAGCCGTCAATCTGCCCTTGCAGCTCGGAGCATTGCCGCTTCGGCGGGGGCGGCAATGGTGTGGGAGCGGATGCGTGTCAGTGGGGGGGAATGCATTGGGCAGCGCTGCGGAAAGCAAAAAATCACCCCTCCGACACGCGGAGAGGTGATCGCGATTCACGCATTATAAGGCTTACTTTTCCTCTTCGTCCTCGTCATCGTCGCCGATGAGGGGGCTCTGGCAGGAGGGGCATACTACCTCCTCGGGGTCGCAGGACTCGTCGAAGTAGATCTTCTCGCCGCACGACGGGCACATAGCGCAGAAGAACTCGCCCTCGTCGTCATCGTCGCAGCAGCAGCAATCGCAGTCGCAGTCGTCATCCTCGTCGTCGCAGCAGCAGTCGCAGTCGCAATCGTCGTCGATGTCGTAAACGATCTCCTCGATCTCGCCGAGATCCTCGTCGATCTCCTCGATGTAATCGTTAAGAGTCTCTACAGTCTCGTTAAGAGTCTCGATCTCGCGTGCCATATCGTCGATAACGGATACGAGCTTTGCGATGATCTTGTTCTCGGGCTTTGTCTCGTCAAGTGCAAGTCCCTCAAGAAGTCCGTTGAGGTAAGCTGTCTTTTCGGTCATGCTCATTTTTCGTAAATTCCTTTCGTGTATTTAAGCTCTCTCGAGATACTCCGCAGTACGGGTATCGATCTTGAGCTTGTCACCGGTGTTGATAAAGAGAGGCACGCGAATGGTCGCGCCGGTCTCTACTGTTGCGTTCTTTGTAGCGCCTGTAGCTGTATCGCCGCGAACGCCGGGCTCTGTGTCGGTTACCTCGAGAACGACGAACATCGGAGGCTCAACAGCGAATGCCTTGTCCTTGTAGGAGTTGATACGGCAGATCATCTCCTCCTTGACGAACTTGAAGTTGTCGCCGATGAGATCCTTACCGATCGGCACCTGCTCGTAAGACTCCATATCCATGAAGTAATAAAGGTCGCCGTCGTTGTAGAGGTACTGCATCTCCTTGCGGTCGATGTGTGCGTCCTGATACTTGTCTGTGGGGCTGAAGGTCTTCTCGATAACAGCGCCTGTGATAACGTTGCGAAGCTTCGTTCTTACGAAAGCCGCACCCTTACCGGGCTTAACGTGCTGGAACTCGATGACCTGCATTACCTGTCCGTCCATGTCGAACGTAATTCCGTTTTTGAAATCTCCTGCTACTACCATAAATAATGTGTGCCGTCTGCGACGGCAGCTCCTTTCGAAATTGCATTATTACACTACTTACTCACATTATATAATATTTTTGCCTGTTTTTCAAGTAGTAGACGCGTATTTTTCCTTCAAAGGCAAAAAAAGTTTTTTCGCGTTTCAAAATTCACCACGCCTCTTGCAAACACGCGGCGGATATGCTATACTGACAGAAGCCGAGGAGCCGGCGCAGGGCTCCTTAAAACTTATGAAGCGAGGACGGTAACGACATGGGCTACAATGACGTTTACATGGTTGAAAAAACGCGCGAGACCGCGGGTGCCGACGAGCGCACCCCGTCGAAGGCGCAGTATTTTTCTTGGATCAACAACACAAACGAGGGCTCGAGTGAGCGACAGACGCTCATCAACTTCGATTATTTCCGTTATCTTCACGACGAATACGGAATGCAGCTCGACATTTACGCGTGGGACGCGGGAAACCTCGACGGCGCGGGCGGAACGTATGAAACGCTTGACTCGCCGAAGCTTGTCGCGCAGTATCCGAACGGCTACGAGGCTATCGGTCGCGAAGCAAAGAAGCTCGGCTTCAAGCTCGGCGTGTGGTGCGGTCCCGACGGCTTCGGCAACACTCCCGAGGAGGAAGCGGCGCGTCATGAGCTGATGGTATCGCTCTGCCGCGATCACAATTTCGGTCTTTTCAAGATGGACGCCGTGTGCGGAGACCTACGCGTCGAGAAGCAGGACGCCTTTGTCTCCATGATGGAGGAGTGCCGCAGGTATTCTCCCGAGCTCATCTTCTTAAACCACCGACTCAAGCTCGGAAAGGGACTGAAATACGCCACCACCTTCCTGTGGAACGGCGACGAGACGTATATGGACGTTCACGTCAAAAACGAATACTGCGCGAGCCATCACAGACATTTCATGTTCACGCGCGGCAATGTTGACGGGCTGCTCCGCCTGTCGGAGGATCACGGCGTTTGCATCTCGTCGTGCTGCGAATATTTCGACCACGAGCTCATCTATCAGGCCTTCGGTCGCTCTCTCATCCTCGCGCCCGAAATATACGGCAATCCGTGGCTGCTCCGCGACGACGAGCAGGCGAAGCTCGCGCGAATTTACAACCTCCACCGTCAATACCGCGACATTCTCGTTGACGGCGTGCTCCTGCCCGAGCATTACGGCGCTGCCGCTACGTCGCGCGGTGACGGAAAGCGTCGCTTTATCACGACGGGCAACCCGACGTGGGACACGATGGACGTGAAGCTCAATCTGAACGGCGAGATCGGTCTTGCCCGCACGGACGAGGACATCGTTGTCTCCGTTCACTTCCCCTATGAGAAATATATCGGCACCTTCCGCTACGGCGACACCGTGACACTCAAGGTTCGCGCCTTCAATGCGTGCCTTATCGAGGTGTCCGCGGCAAGCGAGGCTTATCCGATGCTCACCGGCTGCACCTACGAGGTGCTTCACGAGAAGGACGGCGCGCCGTGTGAGATAAAGATAATTGCCGTCGACGGCAAGCTCGGCGAGGCGGGACTCACCCTCCCCGCGGGACTTGAAAACGTCGAGTGCTTTGACAACACAGTCGTCGCTCCCGTTGAGCTGACGCGCGACTTTGAGCGTCGCGAGCTGCCGGAGAATATCGAGCAGCTGTGCGAGACGGCGCTCTTTGCCGTGAACAACGACGCCTTCGAGGCACGCGAGCGTGAACGCGCGGGCGAGAGCCGCATTCCCGAGGTTCGCGCCGCAAGAGAGGCATTCTTCGACCAGGTGCGCTACAAGATGCGCGGCTGCGAATCCGCGTTCGCGTTCGACGGCGACGAGGACACATATTTCGGTGCAAGCCGTCACCCGTTCGGCGAAGACCTCGCGCTCGGAGGCGGCGGACTTCGCGTTGACTTCGGCGCGGTATACGACGCCGACTACGTGGTCATCGAATACTTCGACATCGGTCACGACATTACCGAGGCAATTCGCGTCCGTCCCGCCTTCGAGGGCGACACGAGCACTGACCTTGCCGACTGGAAAACGTCCGCGCTTGACGAGCTCGAGCTCGTTCGCCGCGAGACGCGCGAGCTTCCCGTAAACCAAGTACACAATCTCAAGAAGGTCGACGGCACTCGCCGCCGTGCCTACTACGCCGTCGACGGCGGAAAGCTCAGATATTTCCGCGCACCGGGCATCTACTCCTATATGTTCAAGATATCGCTGATGAAGGACGGCAGCGAGGTCACACTTACAGCTAAGGCAAAGGCGTCGAACCTGCTTCCCGTATATTCCGACCGTCCCGCCGTCGGCTACAGAACGGCTGAGATCGACGTGCCCGCCGACGCCGTAAAGTCGGCATTCATCGCGATCGGTCTGAACGGCGAGCACGGCAAGGAGGGCTTCTACGCCATGGCTGAGGTCGACGGAAAGCTCTACGGCTGCCCCGACCGCGCGCCCTCGTACCTTGTCAATCCGTGGGAGTGCCCCGCGCGCACGGGCACGGCTTACAACACGTACTACCTCCCCGTCACCGACGAGCTTCGCGGAAAGAGGGTCCGTATCCACGCCATCGAGCTGACAAAGCAGTGCGAGGAGTCGCCCGTTATCGCATGGCTCTGCGAGGCAAACACCGAGCGCGAGGGTATCACCGTAACGCTTTAAGGCACACTGCCCCGCTCCGTGCGGGAAAACGCCTGCCGCAAGGCGTGTCTTATAAAAACAACCGAAAAAAGGACGTGTCCGAGCTCGGACACGTCCTTTTTATTCATTTACCGTCGCGTTCAAATGTCCCGAGAAGCACGATAACAAGTCCGACAAGTGCCGCGCCCGCCGTAAGGTAGGCAAAGTGCCCGTCATACGCCGTCTCCACGGCAATTGCAAACAGGATGACCGCGATACCGAGAAGCTGTTTTTTCATATATTCCTCCGTGCCTTACGTCTCTGCCGAATATTCCGTCACGCCGCGCACGGTCTCGCCGTCGATTTGCAGCGGAGTCGGACGGTCGAATTTCACTTCAACTCGGTGACCCTTTATCACCTTTATGTATTTTTCGTATTTAAGGTGGCGTCCGGTGACCATCGTCGGGAAAAGCACGAGCGCATGGAGCTTGCCGAGACCGTGAAAGACTATCGTCGAGACCTCGCCGTCCACGCTTGCTCTGTCCTGCGTCGGAGATGCCTTCATTCCGCCGCCGAAATACCGTCCCTTCGTACACGACGCAAGCCACACGCGATGAAATGTGCGCGTCTCGCCGTCGACGGTGACCGTAGCATTTCGCGTCTTATACGCAAAGAGCAGCCCGCGCAGCGCGATCAGCGTGTAGTTCACGCGGCGGCGTCCGTGCTTCTGCCTTTCGCGGAGAAGGTCGCCCCTCTCGGTGCAGTAGCCGTCGATGCCGAAGCCGACATTGTTTATGAAGACTTTCGTCTCGCCCTTCACCGTCACGCGCGGCAGGTCGCGGAGATATTCCGTGATATCAGCATCCTCGCCGCCCACGCGGCAGCCGATGTCGCGCGCGAAATCGTTGCCAGTGCCGAACGGGTGGTAGAGTATCCTGTGCCGCAGCTCGAGCTCCTTCACCGCGTTCGCGAAGTGGTGGAGCGTGCCGTCGCCGCCGACGAGAAGCACGCTGTCCGCCTCGCCGAGCGAGTCGAAAAGCTCTCCGTAATTGCCGACGCCGTGTGCGTCAACGAGCTCGGCGTCCTCGTATTTCTCCGCAAGGCGCGCAGCCTCGCGAGCTGCCTCTCCCGCCGCTGCCTCCGGGCTGTATAAAATATATTTTACCATGATGTCATCCTCTCAGCGAAGCTTCTTTTTGATGCTTTCGAACGAATCCTTCAGCTCCTTCAGGTGCTCCGACAGCGGAAGCTCCGTGCGGAACGGGCGGAAGAAGTGATATTTTGACTTTGTCTTCGCCGTAGCGTATTTTTTGCGAATATTCGACTTTATCGCCTCGTAGCGAACGATAACGTCGTTCTCATCGGCGTAGCGCTTCAGCTTCGAGATAAGCTGTGTCGAGTGCGCGACGTCTATCGCGAGCACGCCGAAGAACATTCCGACAACGAACGAGAACGCGAGATTTCGCGACAGCCAGTCGAGCGCGCCCATGATATACGGGTGTATCGCGAAATAGTAAAGCGCGCCGAGCGCCGTCCAGAAGAGCGAAAAGCGCGGGCAGATGATGCCCTGAATATTGCCCCACTCCTTTGAGTAGTCCCACAGTCTTACCTTAGCGACACGCAGGCACAGAATTCCCGCGATGTATTCAAGCAGCGTCATGCTGACGCCCATCACGACGAGCACTGCCGCCTTCGAAAGCACCGTATTTCCCGTAATGATGCTCCGCTCAAGCTGCGCGGCGTAATAAAGCGTACAAAGTCCGAAGCCGTACAGCGGGAGATACGGTCCCGTGCAGAAGCCGGGGTTTATCCAGCGGTGCTCGGGATTTTCCGAGGAGAAAAAGCGTCTGAAAACAAGCTCGATCCCCCAGCCCGCGACAGATCCGACAAAAAACAAAAACGCAAGAGATAAAAAGGTGCTCATAGGTGCCTCCGTTTCGCATATTCTGTCCGATACGATAATTATACACTATATTTTGCCGAAAATCAATTGTCGGCGTCAAAGTATGTCGCGCAGCCCTCAAAAAGAAAGGCTCACGCCTGCCCGAGCGGGTGACGTGAGCCTTAAATTACTTTTATCTCTCCTTAAGCTCGAAGCCACCGCGCTCTGCGTAGTAGCCCGACATGAAGAAGCAGCCCTTTTCCTTGTACTCATCCGTGTTATCGGAGTAGTAATAGTAGGTTCCCATCGGGTCGATGCCGAGAGAAGTGTACCACGCGAGTCCCTCCTCGGAGTACGCGAAGGAAACACGTGTGCGCTTCCACATCTTGTGGTCGATGTGGTTCAGCGTCTCGTAGCAGTAACCGATGTTGTAGTAATAGGTATTGGCGACATAGGTGTTGCCCTTTGCCATCCAGCCTCTCGGCTGCTCGTAGGTCGCCATATACGCGGTGTAGAGGTTGCCGTAGCCGTGGAGGAAGAGGTTGCCCTCGAGGCGGCAGTTCTCAAACTCGCCGTACATGCTTCCGCAAACAGTCTCGCCGGCTGCGTTATCGCCGCCCGCCTGAGTCTGGTGGAAGCCGTAGCCGTTATACGCCATGATGTTATCCTTAACGAGTACGTTCTTTATCCTGTTGATGGAGTAACCGTTCTCGTCGAGGTTAGACACGGAGTTCCAGATCTCAACGCTGTGTCCGCAGGCAACCATTACGTTGCCGACGTACTCGATGTCCTCGATCTGGTCGGGAGCATCGGCGCTTCCGCCGCCGCTCTGGCTTGTGATAGCACCGTCACCTATGTCGTGGATGTAGCAGTCGTAGAAATACGAGCCCTTGGTCGCGCCGTAGATCTCGCTTCCGCTCTCGATCGAGCTGCGGCTGCCGCCGACAAAGCTTATCTCGCAGTTTGTAACAGTCGTGCCGTTAGCACCCGGATGGAGAGCATACTCGGTGCCGTAGGAGATCTTGAGGTTGTCTATTCTGCAATTGTCGCCGCTGTTGAAGATGAACGCGTTACGCGCGACCTTGATATCGTCGAAGTAATCCGACGGGTTACCCTGATCCCAGTAGAGGTAGAGCTCCTTTTCACACATGTCGTGGATGTACTCGAGATTGTGCTTGAGAGCCGTGCCGGGGTTAGTAAGGTCGGACACGCCGGTGTAGAAGTACTCATAGCCGTTGCAGCGCCATGCGCGATCCGTCGAGGTCTCGCCCTCGCCGAAGCACTTGTCCTCGCTCTGCGGCATGATGCGAACACCGACGCCCTCGCCGTCGTTGAATATCATGTTACCGACCTCGATACGGCCTGTCGACCAATCGTACTTGAGGTCGTCGTTCTCGAGCTTCCAAACGTTCGGGTACTCTGTTGCTACCCACTTACCGGTGTTTCCGCTGTCGCGGAAGTCGAGCGCTGCCGTGAAGAGCGGCTTTTCACCCTCTCCGTATGCACCGTAGGTAACATTAGGTCCGTTTGTGCCGGAGTTACCGCCGCCGTTGAAGCCCTCCATGGAGTTATTGAGGTATTTCTCGGTATAGAACTCGCTGCCTCTCTCGAAGAAGACGCCGGAGCCGGGCTCGGGAAGGTATTTTATGACCCGTCCGCCCGCCTTTATCTCGTAAAGGTTCGCGAAGGTCTTCCACGGAGTCTTCTCGGACAAACCGTCGTTCCGGTCGTCGCCGTTGATGCTCGAGATAAAGTAGCACTTGCCGCCCGCTGCCTTGATATCCTCGGGAGTTACGGCGGACTCGCTGTTCTTTATCTCCTTGATGCGGTCGGCGAGGAGCTTGTCGTACTTTTCGTCGAGCTCGTCGGTGAGCTCCTGATAGTTGACCGTGGAGTAGTGCTCGTAATTCTTCAGGTAATCCGCAATATTCGCGTCGCTGCCTGCTGTGAACGCGTCGGCTGCCGACTGAGTCTTGAAGAAGCCGATGTAGAGAACATCGAAGCTTCCCGTAACGTCAAAGCTGTTCTCGCAGGGCTTGAAGAGAAGGTTCGCAAGCTGAGTCGAGTAGTTTACCTTGTGTGCGGCGTTAACCGCGGAAAGGTCGAGCGTCGCAGTCTTCATGCCCTCGTCGTCCGCTCCCGCCTTGAGAGTCAGGCTTTCGACAAAGCCCGCGCAGTTCGTGTCGCTCTCGCCGCGTGTCTCGGTTTTTGTCACGTCAACGCTGTAAACGGCGGAAAGCTCGCCCTGCATGCCATTGTACTTATACGCGAGCTTGACGAAGGGGTACTTTGTCACGTCGATCTCGCTATAGTTTATCGAAACACCTGCGGTGTTTGCCTCGTGATAGGTTCTCGTAGCTTCATAACGGCTCATCGAGGTCTTGAGCACGGGAAGGTCTCCCGCTTTGTCAAGCTCGTGCGCCATACCGCCCGCGAACGCGCTTCCGTTTGCATAGATATAGGACGCGCCGAAGATGAGGCTGTCGCCGCCGTCCGTCGGGAGGTAGCCCTGCCATGCGTTTGCAATTGCCGCTTTAAGCTTCATAACTATCGTCGCCGCCTCCGCACGTGTGATGCTTGCCTTCGGGTTGAAGTTGCCGTACTGGTCTCCCTCGACAACTCCGGAATTGCGGAGCACTGCGAGAGAATCCACAGCCCACTTGCCGACCTTCTTCTGGTCGGTGAAGCTCCACATGCCGCCCTCGCTCGTCATTCTGACGCCGAGGTAATCGATGTAACGGTCTACTGCCACTGCCATCTCCTCGCGGGAGAGGTTCTTATCGGGCTGGAAGGTGCCGTCGGGATAGCCCGTGACGACGCCCGTCTCAAGCGCCCAGCCGACGTAGCCCGAATACCAGGAATTCTTCTTGATATCGGTAAACTTATCGGTCTCCTTCTGCTCGGCGCCCGCCATTCTTCCGAGAATGGTTATAAACATTGCTCGGGTGAGTCCGGTTTCGGGCTCGAAGAGAGTCTTCGACGTGCCGTCCATGATCTTTTCGTCATAGACGTACTTAACCGCCGAGTAAAACCACTTTTTCTTTCCGACGTCCTTGAACGGGAGGCTGTCGTCTGCCGCAGACACGCTGCCGACAAGCACGCTGCCGACGAGCATCACGCCCGCAAGAGCCGCCGATATGATCTTTTTCAGCTTCATATTAATATCCTTTCTGTGCTGAGAATTATCCATGCTAATTATAACTCACGCGACGCTCTCCCGTCAATCGGCATTTTGCCCATAAAAGCGTGCCCTGCTTTGTACACAATAGCAAAAGGGCGGCTGTCAGCCGCCCATCAGGAACATTTTAACATAGGAAAGGTGCTCGCGCACGAGCGTCGTGAAGAGAAACTGCTTTTTCGGCGACGGCGCCTTGATAAAGCGCGCGTCAAGCCCCTCTCGGGAGCACATCAGCGAAATTCGCGGGATGTGCGTGTCGGACGAGACGCATATCACCTCACGCTCGCCGAGCCCCTCGCGCTCGATCAGCTCCTTTGAACAAAGGATATTCTCACGCGTGTTCGACGCGTCCGTCTCGGTATAGATGCGCTCGGCGTCAATGCCGCACTCGACAAGGTAGCGCTTCATGCATTCAGCCTCCGGCTCGACCTCGTCGGGCCCCTGCCCGCCCGTAACGATGCATACAGCCGTTTTGTCCTCGCGCAGGGCGTCCGCTGCTGTATCAAGTCGCGCGGCAAGGGTCGCCGTCGGACCGTCCGGCTTTATCTTCGCGCCGAAAACGATATACACGCGCTCGGTGTCGGTGGCGAGCGCATCGACATGCGCGACGGGGGAGAGATAAATATACGAAACGAGCGCGGCGAAGGTGACGACGTACACGGCAAAGCCCGCGCACATCACAGCCTTCAGCGGGACGAAGGCTTGACCGAGCAGGCGGCGAAGGCGCACTCTGAAGACATACGGCAGCGCCGTCACGGCAAGCACGAGGGCGCAGACGAAATACGGCAGATACGCCTCGGGGGAGAATATCAGCTTTACAAAATACGTGAAAAAGCAAACGAAGACGACCGAGCCGAGCACGGCGTAAATGCGCGAGAGCGCGCGGTCAAGACGAGACATGGCAAAGCCTCCTTTGCGTTTGAATATTTCCGAGCGTCATTTGTGTTAAATATTTCGGAGCATTAAAGCTCGCCCGTGCGGTCGAAGGCGTGAGCGAGAAATGCCTTTGTCTTTTCGCTCCTCGGCGCGGAGAAGACCTCCTCGGGGCTTCCCTCCTCCTCGATGACGCCGTCAGCCATATATATCACGCGGTCGGCGACTCCGCGGGCGAATTCCATTTCGTGAGTTACGACGATCATGGTGCAGCCGCGCTCCTTCAGCGAGCGAATGACGCGAAGCACCTCACCCGTCAGCTCCGGGTCAAGGGCGCTTGTCGGCTCGTCGAAGCACAGAATATCCGGGTGGAGCGCCAAGGCACGCGCTATTGCGACGCGCTGCTGCTGACCGCCCGAAAGCATGCAGGGGTAGGACTCCGTCTTCTCGTCGAGTCCGACTGTATGAAGAAGCTCGCGTGCGGAAAGCTCAAGCTCGGCATAAGCCGCGTCGCGCGCGCGCTTTCTTTCCTTCATGGGAAGGCGGCGTGCCTTTATCTCGCCGTCGGCGAGCAGGCGCGGAGCGAGCATTACGTTCTCGAGCACGGTGTACTGCGGGAAAAGATTGAAGGACTGGAAGACCAGACCGAAGTGCAGTCTCTTTCTGCGTATCTCAGCCTCTCCCGCGCGTCGGGTATCCTCGCCGTCGAAAAGCGTCTCGCCGTTCAGCGTGATGCTTCCGGTGTCGGGCGTCTCGAGAAAATTGAGCGAGCGAAGAAGCGTCGTTTTTCCGCTTCCGGACGAGCCGATTATCGCAAGCACCTCTCCGCGTCCGAGCGAAAAGTCGATCCCGCGAAGTACCTCGACGTCGCCGAAGCTTTTCGTTATATTTTTTACCTCAAGGAATGCGTTCATTTAAGTTATCCCTCTCTCAGGCGTCAGCCGTTGTAGTAGTTAAGCTTCTTTTCAAGCTTCGTGAAGAGCAGCGAAAGCACGCCGACAAATATAAGGAAGAATACCGCGGTGTAGAACAGCGGCCAGATGAGTCCGCCGGCGGAAAAGCGCTCCGCGACGCGGATTATCTCGACATAGCTTATAACGCGGGCAAGAGCTGTGTCCTTAATGAGCGTGATTATCTCATTGCCCATCGGCGGCACGATGCGCTTAATTACCTGAAAGAGCACGACACGGGAGAATATCTGCCCCTTTGTCATGCCGAGCACCTGACCCGCCTCATACTGACCGCGCGCGATGCTCTCGATGCCGCCTCGGTATATCTCCGAGAAGTACGCGGCGTAATTGATAATGAAGGCGATGAGCGCCGCTGCCATTCTGGAGCGCAGCGGTGTGAAGCCGAACAGACCGGGACCGTAGAAAACGATGAACAGCTGGAGCATGAGCGGAGTTCCGCGAATTATCCAGACGAAAAGCTTCACAGGGTATCTTATGACCTTGAAGCGGGACATTGAGCCGAAGGAAATTAAAAGTCCGAGCGGAAGCGCGCCGAGAAGCGTCAGCGCAAAGAGAGATATATTCTGCCCGAACGCCTCTAAAAGCTGAAGTGTTACGTTAATGAATGACAATTTGTTTTCCTCATGCCGTCACGCGGCGAAGTTTTTTATTTATACACACCGATGCGGGGTTGCCCGTCAGACAGCCCCGCCGCAGTGCGATATTCTATTTATCCTATCCTTATTTTACGAGAAGCGAGTCAAGCTTATACTTTGCAGCGATCTTCTCGATCGTACCGTCAGCCATGAGCTCGTCTATTGCAGCCTGGAACTTGTCGCGAGTCTCCGGCTCGTCCTTGCGGAAGGCGATGGCGTACTGCTCGGGGCTGAACTCGTACTTGTCAACGACGACGAGCTTGTCGTAATCCGTGCCCTCGCCGATCATGCCGATGGATGCGACGTAGTCGAGAAGAGCAGCGTCGGCTGTATTGCTGTTGACCTCCATGAGCGTCTTTGCCTGTGTGTCGACTGCGGTGAAGGCAGCGGCAGTAAAGAGCTCGTCGCTCGTTGCAACGGTCTCGCCGGCGCTCTTGCTCTCCGCAACGATGCGAGCACCCTCGAAGGCAGCGTCGTCGGAATACTTCTCAAGGTTCTCGCTCTTTACGACGAGCACCTGCTTGTTCTGCATGTAAGGATCGGAAAGCGACATGTTCGCCTTTCTCTCCTCATCGACGGTCATGCCGTTCCAGATGCAGTCGATGGCGCCGGAATTGAGCTCTGTCTCCTTCGCGGACCAGTCGATCTCCTGGAAGCGTACCTTGTAGCCGAGCTTCTCGCATACTGCACGTGCGAACTCGGTCTCGAAGCCGATAAGCTCGCCGTTATCGTCGAAGTAGTTCATCGGAGCGTAGTAGGTGATGCCGACTACGAATTCGTCGTCGCTTCCGCAGGAAGCAAACATCGCGCAGATGCCGCACAGCATCGCAAGCGCCATAATTACGGATAATATTTTTTTCATGATCTCTCCTCTACCGCACTGCCGCTGTCGTGCAAGGCGGATTTTCAATTGCGAAAGTCTTTAGCGTTTTAACGTGCTAAAGCGTGTATATATGATACCATACCGGGCGCGTGTTGTCAACACATTTTTCAACATTTTCCGCTTTAGTCTGCTAAAGTGCAAAAGAATCCGTCTCTCTCCGACGATTTCGGCGCTTTTTGAAATATTTTTTGGAAAAGGTATTGACAAAGCACTCGGAATATATTATAATCTAAATGTTGTTTAACCGCAGACAGCAGGTTACAGTAAAAGCTTTGGCTTTCCTGCCGAGGAGAAACTCTACGATCAATACGATCCTATTGTGTCCTTTTCGGCTTGTGCGAAAAGGATTTTTTGTTTCCCCTGTCTGAAATTACTCAAAGGAGGAAATATTATGCCCAGCGAAAAGATTTTGGAGCAGAAGAAAGCTATCGTTGAAAATCTTTCCGACAAGTTCGGACGTGCCGCAGCAGGTGTTCTCGTAAAGTATCAGGGTATCACCGTTGACGATGATACAAAGATGCGTGCGGAGCTCCGCGAGGCAGGCGTTGAGTACGCTGTTGTTAAGAACACGCTCATCGGCTTTGCCTGCGACAAGGTCGGCTTCGGTGACATGAAGGCACACCTCGACGGAATGAACGCCATCGCGGTAAGCTTCGACGACCCGATCGCCCCCGCTAAGATTCTCAAGAAGTACGCCGATAAGATCGAGACCTTCGAGATCCGCGCAGGCTTCCTTGACGGTGCTGTAGTTGATGCTGCAACCGTTGATGCGCTTGCCGACATTCCCTCTAAGGAAACTCTCATCGGTAAGTTCCTCGGAAGCATCCAGTCTCCCCTTTACGGTCTTGCATGCGGTCTTCAGGCTATCATCGACAAGATGGTCATCGAGACAGACTCTACCGCAGAAGCAGCAGCCGAGTAATCGGGCTGCCCCACCCGCCGCTTGACGGCACAAATTTCTATATATTTTTAATTTAATTATTCGGAGGAAACTAAAATGGCATCTGAAAAGACAACCCAGATCCTTGACCTTATCAAGGGTCTCACAATTCTTGAGCTTTCCGACCTCGTAAAGGCAGTTGAGGAGGAGTTCGGTGTATCCGCAGCTCCCGTAGCAGTAGCAGGCGCAGCAGTAGCAGGCGCAGCTCCCGCAGCTGAGGAGAAGACTGAGTTCGACGTAGTTCTCGCAAGCTTCGGCGCTAAGAAGCTCGACGTTATCAAGGTCGTTCGCGAGATCACCGGTCTCGGCCTTAAGGAAGCTAAGGAAATGGTCGAGGGCGCACCTAAGACCGTTAAGGAAGGCG
>CAYYKO010000044.1:0-13661 GCA_964441695.1 uncultured Ruminococcus sp.
CGTCGGGCTCATAACCCGGAGGTCAGGAGGTTCAAATCCCCTCCCCGCAATACAAACCCGTTTGCAACAGCAAACGGGTTTTTCCGTATAAAGCCTCGAAGGGCGTGGGGACAGCTTCGATCTGACCGTGAAGCACTCCACGCCCTTCGGGCTGAAAACGGATAGCACCGACATATTGCAGCCGGTGCTATCCGCAGGTATTTATTAAGACCGCTTCCGAGAAAATTGAGGATAAACTCGAAAGGTGCCTTGCCGTGTTTTCGGAGACGTCTTTGTCTCGTCACTATATATAATACCCGAAAGACGGAAAACTTCCACACAAAACGCGAAAAAACCGAATTTTTTCGCATATTGCCGCGCGCGTGAAAAATGCGTTGTTTTGTCGCGTGGGATGTGCTATAATTACATGATGATAAATTTCTACGGAGATGTGAAAATGACAAGGTACGCAGTGCTTGATCTTGAAATGTGCAGAGTCCCGCGTGGAATACGCAGGGACAGCTACGACGCGCCACAGGAGATAATTCAGATAGGCGCCGTTTTGCTTGACGAAAATTACAGTGAGATCGATTCCTTTATGACCTACGTGAAGCCGGAATTCGGAGTTATCGACCGCTTTGTCAGTACGCTGACCGGAATATCCCGCGAGGATGTGTCGAGCGCACCGGGCATCGCCGAGGCGCTTGAACGCTTTGTCGATTGGCTGCCGGAGGATGCGACGCTCGTTACGTGGAGCGAGAACGACGTGTATCAGCTCGATATTGAGACCGAGCTCAAGGCTATCGACCTGCCGCAGCTTTATCCTTACCTTGATGATTACGTCGACTGCCAGATAATCTTCTCCGACAAGATGAACAACGACCGCGATTACCGCCTGTCCGAGGCGCTGCTTATCGCGAATGTCGAATTCGACGAGAATATCCACGACGCGCTCGTCGACGCGCGTAACACGGCGTTGCTTTTTAAGAAGACTCAGCTTGAAGAAACGCTGGTGCTGAGCCCGTATCTTATGAGCGCGGACGAGCTGGCAAGCTCGCGACGCGACAGCCTTATTTAGTACACGAGAAAGCGAAAAACAAAAATTCCAATGAAAACAAACATAAAAAGCGTCCTTCGCCGGGAGGCGAGGGAATTTCACCTTCTTCTGAATTCGATACCCGCTGCCGTGGTCACGCTGTTTGTGGTGAGCGTTATCTGCATGAATCTGCTTGCGAACAAGACGCTCCTGAAGCTCGACTGGATAGCGATAGACGGCGGTATACTCGTTTCGTGGCTTTCCTTTATGTGCATGGATATCATAACAAAGCACTTCGGTCCGAAGGCGTCGGGCTCGGTTTCGGTGCTTGCCTCCGCGATAAATTTACTTGTTTGCCTGATATTCTTCGTTGCGAGCGCGATCCCGTCGAATGCGGACGATTATACCGCGTTTAACGGAATTTTCGGCGGGACGTGGTTTGTGTTGCTCGGAAGCACGGTCGCCTTTCTTTCGTCGTCCGTGCTCAACAATACGCTGAACCACCTTATCGGGAAGTGCTTTAAGAAAAATCCCGACGGTAAGGCGGCGTTTGCGGCGCGAAGCTATATTTCCACCTTTATCGGGCAGTTTTTCGACAATTTTCTTTTTTCGGTCATCGTGTTTGTGTTCTTTGCGCCGATCTTCTGGGGCGGCTTTTGCTGGAGCGTGCTTCAGTGTGCGACATGCGCGCTGACGGGAGCGGTGGCTGAGCTGATAATGGAGATAGCCTTTTCGCCCGTCGGCTACGCGATAAGCCGACGCTGGCAGAGAGATTCCGTCGGTCGCGAATATCTTAAATATATTAATAATGAAGGAAGTGCTGCTACGGCACGGAACGGAGACTTAAAATGAAGGTACTTGTAACGGGCAGCTCGCGCGGCATCGGTCTTGCCATAGCGAAGGAATTTCTCGAAAACGGGCACAGCGTTATCGGCGTCGACAGAAATGCCGCACTGCTTGAGCACGCGTGCTACACGCATTACGTGTGCGACGTGCGCGACATCGACAGTCTGAACGACATTGACGGCGTGCAGATACTTATAAATAACGCGGGTACGCAGAACGAAGATGACATTGACATAAACCTCAAGGCGACCATACGTCTGACCGAGCGCTTCGGTGTGCAGCCCGACATTCGCTCAATACTGAATATCGGCTCCGCGAGTGCTCACACAGGCGCGGAATTCCCCGAGTATTGCGCGAGCAAGGCGGGGCTTCTCGCCTACACGAAGAACGTCGCGCTCCGCGTGGCGAAATTCGGAGCTACCTGCAACAGCCTTGACCCCGGAGGCGTGCTTACGCCACTTAACGAGTGCGTTATGAACGACCCGGAGCTGTGGGAGCAGATAATGGACGAGACTCCGCTCAGGCGCTGGGCGACGCCGGAGGAGATAGCGAAATGGGCATATTTTCTAACGGTGACCAACACCTTCTGCACGGGACAGAGCATCCTTGTGGACGGCGGCGAAGCGATAAACTATAATTTCGTCTGGAAGGACTGAGCGCCGATTTACATAATGTTTACGCCTTGATGAATACTCGCTGACGCGGCACAGGCTATACTTAGCATGTGCCCCGGACGTGGGTAAGTATATCAAGGCGGTGTGTTATGTGAGCGATTTCGGCAAAAAATCAATATATTCCCGCTCGATCGGGGAAAGTCGCAGGGAGACGCTGGAGCGTACCCGAGCGACTGGTGAGACACGGTATTTCCGAGTGCGGCGTAAAGTGCGGCGTGTGACGCTACGGTTATCTCGACTGCTGCCAGTGACGTGCGCCGCTTTATTGTGCCTTGCGGCGGCAATTGCTTTTGTCGGCGTGCATTCTTCCGCAGCTCGGGCGGACATCGGCGGAGTGAGAGTATTCTTTTCCGCATTTCTCGGCGGCTTGCCCGAGGAGAGTGCCGTGCAAAGGACGAAGTACATAAGCGAGGAGGCTTCCTTCAGTCTCGCGGTCGAGAACATCCTTCAAAATCCGAGCCTTCCAAACGGCTGCGAGGCGGTATCGCTCGCGATAGCGCTTTGCTATGCGGGCTACGAGACGGACGCCGAGGTATTGTACGAGTGCTTTATGCCGAAGGCGCAGCTCGGCAGGGGTGACCCGTGGACGGCATATGTCGGAGACGCGCGCGGCGCGGGGCTCGGCTGCTATGCGCCGTGCGTTGTAAAAACCGGAAACGTATTTCTGTCGAGCATCGGCGCGAGGGCGGAGGTGTGCGACGTCAGCGGAGGAGAGCTTGAGTATTATAAGGAGCTTCTGCGCGAGGGAACTCCTGTTATCATGTGGGGAACGGTTGACATGTGCGGCGATGATGAAATTTGCTACCGCCTCGAGGGTGGTGAGGAGTCGTCGGTATGGCATACGCGGTCGCACTGCCTGGTGCTTGTCGGCTATACAGAGGACACATATATCTTTTGCGACCCGCTCGTCGGAGCTGTGGAATACGGCTGCGCGGCTGTGGAGTGGTCGTTCGAGCTCAATTTCAGGCAGGCGTGCATCGTTCGGGAGACGGAGCGGTAATTTACATTTTGTTTACCTTTTGATGAATATTCGATGCGCCGAGCGGTGCTAATATAACCTTAATATGAGAGAACGGTGGTGATCGTGTGCCAAAAAAGCTTTTGTGTGTGCTGTCGGCGGTAATGCTTGTCTCAGCTTCGCTCTTTTCATGCTCGGAGACCTCCGAGCCGAGCTCACTGCTCCGCGAGCATGAGCTTGATGCGCTCATATCGCGCGCCGAGAACAGCGAGCCTCCCATGCCGAGCGCAGGTGAGTCGCAGGAGAGCGTAAGGCTGAGCTTTGAGCTTGGCGACGGCGAGCGCGGCGTTACGGCTGTGGCAGACGCCGAAATCGTGCTTCCGCAGACGGCGCTGTCTGTGTACGGAGTGCGGCGAAGGAGCTTCACGCAGGAGACGGTCGACATGCTGCGCCGTGAGCTTTTGGGTGATGCGAAGCTGTACGACGGCGGCGCGCTCGAGGTGCCGACAAGGGACGACCTTGCGCTGAGGATAGACATGCTTGAGCGAGAGCTTGACGAATGCACGGACAGCGCACGGCGCGAGTATCTTACCGAGGAGCTCGCAGAATGCCGAGTCGCCTATGAGAGTGCGCCGAGCACCGTTACCGTCACGCCGTATCCGTCGGACGGGAAGCTCGCGTCGCCGAGCGCTCGTCTTGCGTCTGGCGAGCTGTCGGAATATTACAGATGGTCGGCGTCGATGAATCCCGACGGAGAGGTGCTGTATGCCGTGACGGATGGCTCCGACGGGTATTATTCCGTGCTGTACGTGCAGAACTGCTCCTCCTACGGCAGCAAGCTGGTATACCGTAAAAATCGGGTATCCTGGGAAAGCCACGAGGGAGTGCTTTCGACCGAGACCTCGTTTTAGACCACCGACAAATACGAAAGCTTTCCGGAGAATTATCTCTCAGACGGCAGGGTGTATGATTCGGAGCCGAGCCTTGCGTGCGCTACGGGTGAGACTGTAGAGCTCAGTGAAAACGAGGCGCGAGAGCGCGCCGAACACCTGCTGAGCAGGCTTGGCTTTGAAGGCTTTGCCTTTCTTGAGGGAGGGCTGTATTCCGAGCCGCTGAGGCTTGACCGCGAGAGCGGCGATTATTACGGTACGTACTATATTTTAAGGTACATGCGCTGCATTGACGGCGTAATGCTCACTCAGCCGAGCGGTACGAAGATGTACGGAGGGCGTGAAAACGGAGAAGGAAAAAAGCAGTGGAGCCCCGAATGCATCGAGCTTCGCATAAACGATGACGGAGTTGTCGGGCTTGATATTTATTCTCCGCTTGAGATAACCGAGACGCTTGTGGAGTGCGCGAGCCTTGAGTCGATAGACATGGTTTGCGAATCTGTCGAGAAGCTGCTGACGATAGCTGCGGCGAGCGAATTTTACGAAAAAAGCATAAAAATCGACAGCGTCACGCTGCGATACTCGCGAATAAGCGAAGCGGACGGCTTCGACGAGGGAATGCTCGTTCCCGTGTGGGATATTTCCGGGCTCTGCGAATACAGCTCCGCGGGATATGTGTTCCGTCGTGTATATGAAAGCGTGATGGTCATCAATGCCGTGGACGGCACGGTGATGGTGGACGGCTCGTGAGTGAAAAGGAGGAGCAAATGCCAAAACGCAGAATACTTGTGGTCGAGGACGAAAAGGCAATAGCGCGCCTCATCGAGATGAATCTTCGCCTTGCGGGGATGGAATGCACGGTATTTCACGACGGCGATGCGGCGGCGGAGTCGCTTGAAGCGGAGCACTCCTACAGTGCGGCTCTTCTTGACATAATGCTGCCCGGCTGCGACGGCTTTGCGCTGCTTCATCGGCTGAAGGGCTACAGTGTACCTGTAATATTCCTTACAGCGGTGGACGACGTGAACGAGAAGGTTCGAGCCTTTACCGAGGGCGCTGAGGACTACGTGGTCAAGCCCTTTGAAATGCTGGAGCTGCTTGCGCGTATCGACAAGGTGATCTCGCGCAGCTGTCCGGAGCCTGAGCTGCTTTGCGTCGGGGATGTAACGGTGGACACGTCCCGACGCAGCGTGACACGCGGAGGCTGCGAGGTGAAGCTGAAAAACATGGAATTCGAGCTGCTGTGCGTGCTTATCAGGAATAAGAATATCGCGATCTCTCGTGAGGAGCTGCTTGCTGCGGTATGGGGCGTGAATTATCTCGGCGAAAGCCGCACGGTCGATGTCCATATCGGACAGCTGCGACGCAAGCTCGGTCTTCACGACGCTATAAAGACCGTTCCGAAGATAGGCTACAGGCTCGAGGATGTGACGTGATGCTTCGCCGAAGGATAATGCTCATCTCCTGTGCGGCACTGCTCGTATCGCTTGCCGTCAGTGCTTTTGTAATGTACAGAGTGTGCTTCGACACGCTGCACAGGGAGGCACTTAATACCGCTTACGCCGAAGCGCATGAGAAGACGGTCGCCTTTGACGCCTTTGCATCCTCGGTCAAGGGCGAGCTCGGGAAGGCGGAGGCGAAATACTATTTTGAAAGCCTCGGCGACAGCTACACCGTATGCCTTCGAGAGGGAGCGGAGCTTTATAACAGAACGGTCATATCCTCGGACGAGCTCATGGCAGGTGAGTACCAGCGCTATAACGACATGGAGTACAGAGAATGTCGTGCGGCGGGTCGGCATGTGCTTGTCTTTCACTGCGACGGCATGCAGTCGACGGAGCTTTACCGCATCGCGGATATCACTTATATTTACGAAAAGGGTGAAAGGCTCGGGCTGTTTATGCTTTTTGTGCCGGCTGCGGTCGCGGCGGTGTGCCTGGTCGTGCTTTTCATACTTCTCCGACGGATGCTCTCGCCGCTTCGCGAGCTTTCCGCTTCGGCATGCGCCGTGGCTGCGGGGGATTACGGAAAAAGAGTGCGCGCTGTGTCACATGACGAGCTCGGGCAGCTCGCGCGCGACTTTAATACGATGGCACAGGCAGTCGAGGAGCACACATCGGAGCTTGTCGATTCGCAGCAGAAAAAGACGATGTTCATCGGCGCGCTGACGCATGAGCTTAAAACTCCGCTGACCGCGATATCCGGCTATGCACACAGATACTTCGCGACGCGCGTCTGTCCGAGGACGAGCGCGAGGAGGCGACAGAGTATATTTATGAGCAGGCATGCCGACTTGACAGGCTGTCAAAGAAGCTGATGCGCCTTTTGAAGCTTGAGCACGACAATACGCTTGAGATGACGGAGCTTGACATTTACGAGCTGCTCGAGGCGGCGGTGCGCGTCTGCACGAGGACGGCGGAGGAGCGTGGAATTACGCTTTGCATCTCGGACGCACGCGGCGTGATAGTGTGTGAGCGTGAGCTGATGTGCGAGTGCCTTGTGAATCTTATCGACAACGCGATAAAGGCAAGCCCGCGCGGCGCCGAGGTGCTGCTCTTTACGGATGACGAGGGCATTAAGGTGCGGGATTTCGGCTGCGGGATCGAGTCCTGCGATATACCGAAGCTGTGCGAGCCGTTTTATACCGCGGATGCCTCGCGCAGCTCGAAAAATTCGGGCCTCGGGCTTGCGCTTGTCGAGATAATACTGCGCCGTCACGAAATGCGTCTGACAGTCGACAGCTGCATCGGAGAGGGAAGTACGTTTTGTATCTGCGGAGAAAATTATCGGAGACCGTAAACGCGGTCTTCGAAAATTTTTATACACAAATCGGCATAATTATCGAAAAAAGGATTGACTTTGTGAGCCAAACGTGATAAACTAATAGCAAATTTTAATCGCGGTGACGAAAACAAGTAAGCAGCGTGTCATCCCCCAGAGAGCCGTCGGTCGGTGCGAGACGGCGAGAGGAGCCTGCCGAATTCATTTTTGAGCGGTTCGACTGAAAATTACAGTAGGTCGGAACGGGTCAGCCCGTTACAGCTGACAGAGAGATCGTGCAGCGGCACGATAATCTGAGGTGGTACCGCGGGTATTCCCGTCCTCTGCATTTGCAGAGGCTTTTTTCTTTTATAAATATTATTGCAGCGGCTTTGCCCGTCACACGGCGGCGAAGCACGAAAGGAAAGCTTATCATGGTAATTACCGAATTGCTTGAACGCAATGCGCGACTTCACGGCTCGCGAGTAAGCCTTGTCGAGATCAACCCGTCAGAGGAGCGCGACCGAGCCACAACGTGGCAGGAGCTCAACCTTATCGAGAGTGCGAACCCCGACGCACCCTACAGACGCGAGCTCACATGGCGAGAATTCGAGCGCCGTGCCAACCGCTTCGCAAATCTCCTGCTCAGTCGTGGAATGAAGAAGGGCGACCGTGTCGCCATTCTTCTCATGAACTGCCTCGAGTGGCTGCCGATCTATTTCGGAATACTCAAGGCGGGCTGCATTGCCGTGCCGATGAACTACAGATATTCGTCCGACGAGATAAAATACTGCCTCGAGCTTGCCGACGTCGACGTGCTTGTATTCGGTCCCGAATTCGTTTCGAGAATGGACGCCATCAGCGGCGAGCTCTCGCTTCGGATGATGTTCTACGTCGGCAAGGGCTGCCCGAGCTATACGGAGGACTGCCTGCACCTTATGACCTTCTGCTCGACTGCCGCGCCTCCGGTACGCCTCGACGAGGAAGACCTTGCGGCGATCTACTTCTCCTCGGGAACGACAGGCTTCCCGAAGGCGATATTGCACAATCATCGCGCGCTTTACGGCTCGTGCCTGACAGAGCAGAAGCACCACTCGCAGAGCGAGGACGACGTGTTCCTCTGCATTCCGCCGCTTTACCACACGGGAGCGAAGATGCACTGGTTCGGCTCGCTGCTCTCATGCAGCCGCGCAGTTCTCCTTCGCGGCACGAAGCCCGAGTGGATACTCCGCGCGGTGACCGAGGAAAGATGCACGATAGTATGGCTTCTCGTGCCGTGGGCACAGGACATCCTTGACGCTATCGATTCCGGCAGACTCGACATTTCGAAATACCGCCTCGATCAGTGGAGACTCATGCACATCGGAGCACAGCCCGTGCCGCCGAGCCTTATCCACCGCTGGCTCAAGATATTCCCGCACCATAAGTACGACACAAACTACGGACTTTCAGAGTCGATAGGTCCCGGCTGCGTGCATCTCGGCGTCGATAATGTCGACAAGGTCGGTGCTATCGGTAAGGCGGGCTATCTCTGGGAGAGCGACATAGTCAACGAAAAGGGCGAAAGCTGCGCGCAGGGCGAGGTCGGTGAGCTTATCGTCCGCGGTCCCGGAGTTATGCTTTGCTACTATAAGAATCCCGAGGCTACCGCTGAGGTGCTTCACGACGGCTGGCTGTATACGGGCGACATGGCGCGCTGCGACGAGGATGGCTTTATTTACCTTGTCGACCGAAAGAAGGATGTCGTAATTTCGGGCGGAGAGAACATCTATCCAGTTCAGATCGAGGATTATCTCAGAAGCTGCGAGCTTATCAAGGACGTTGCCGTCATCGGTCTGCCGGACGCGCGTCTCGGAGAGATCGCGGCGGCGATAATCGAGCTCAAGGACGGTGTCAGCTGCACCGAGGAGGACATAGAGAGCTTCTGCCGCGAGCTGCCTCGCTATAAGCGCCCGCGTAGGATAATATTCGACAAGGTCCCGCGTAACCCCACCGGCAAGATCGAAAAGCCCGTCCTCCGCGAAAAGTATTGCGCCGGCAGACTTGTCGAGGCTCAGACCACAAAGTAATCCATAGCTCAAAAGAGGTGTTATAAAATGCTTACCAAGGTACTCACGGCGTCGCTGCTTATCATATTCTTCGCCGTAATGGTCGTGATCGGTCTTCGCTGCCGACGTCATGCCACAGACGTCAACAGCTTTGTGCTCGGAGGACGCAGCGTCGGTCCGTGGCTCACGGCCTTCGCTTTCGGAACCTCGTATTTTTCTGCCGTTATCTTCGTCGGATATGCGGGTCAGTTCGGCTGGAACTTCGGACTCGCATCCACATGGATCGGTCTCGGAAATGCCTTTATCGGCTCGCTTTTGCCGTGGGTCGTGCTCGGTCGCCGCACGCGACTGATGACTCAGCAGCTCGAGTCGAAGACAATGCCAGACTTTTTCTCAAAGCGCTTTGACGCGCCGTATCTCAAGGTCGCAGCGTCCGTCATCGTCTTTATCTTCCTCATTCCGTACACTGCGTCCCTTTATAACGGACTGTCGAGCCTTTTCAATATCGCCTTCGATATCCCGTATTGGGTAGTCATCCTCGTCATGTCCGTGCTCACGGGACTTTACGTCATCTTCGGCGGCTATATGGCGACGGCTATCAATGACTTCATTCAGGGAATTATCATGCTTGTCGGTATCGTCAGCGTCGTGGCGGCAGTGCTTGCGGCAAACGGCGGTCTCGGCGAGGCTACCGCAAGGCTGTCTCAGATAGCTTCCCCCTATGCGGAAAGCGCATCGAGCGCGGGTGCGTTCACGTCGTTCTTCGGAACACAGCCGCTGTTCCTTCTTATCGTCGTGCTGCTCACCTCGCTCGGAACCTGGGGACTTCCTCAGATGGTCGGAAAGTTCTACTCCATCAAGAACGAGGAGGCTGTCAAGAAGGGAACCGTGATCTCCACCGTATTTGCAATAATCGTTGCGGGCGGCTGCTACTTCATCGGCGGCTTTGCACGGCTTTATTCGGACAGCCCGAGCATTTACGCGCCTGACGGCTCTGTAATGTACGACAGCATCATCCCGACAATGCTCGCGAAGATGCCCGCCGTTATCGTCGCGGTCGTTATCGTGCTCGTGCTTGCTGCGTCAATGTCCACGCTCTCGAGCCTTGTGCTCACCTCTGCGTCGACTATTACCCTTGACGTCGTGCTCGCAAAGCGCGAGGTCTCCGAGAAGAAGAAGGTGCTCGTCATGAGACTGTTTATCGTCTTCTTCATCGCAGTTTCCGCAGTTATCGCTTATCTCAAGGATACCTACAATTTCTCGATGATCGCTCAGATGATGGGCGTGTCGTGGGGCGCGCTTGCCGGCTCGTTCCTTGCACCCTTCCTCTACGGATTGTACTCGAAGCGCACAAGTGCCGCTTCGGTCATTACAAGCTTCGTATTCGGTGTCGGAATGACCGTCGTCATGCTCCTCAAGAGCTTCGGCGTCGTATCGCTTCCCGCAGACGGCTTTATCGGCTTTGTATTCAAGACCTCGCTCCACTGCGGCGTCTTTGCAATGCTCGGCGGACTCATACTTGTGCCGCTCGTCAGCCTCTTTACAAAGAAGCCCGACCGCGCGCGTGTTGACGCGATATTCGCATGCTACGACAAAACCGTCGAGGTGTCCGTTAAGGATTCCATCGGCAACAACTGAAAATCTTTTACCAAAGGAATATACCAATGAAAAAACTTATGCTCGGTAACGAGGCTGTCGCTCGCGGACTTTACGAAGCGGGCTGTGCCTTCGTTTCAAGTTATCCCGGTACTCCGAGTACGGAGATCACCGAGGAGGTCGCAAAGTACCCCGAGGTCTACGCTGAGTGGGCTCCGAACGAGAAGGTCGCAATGGAGTCAGCCTTCGGCGCGAGCCTTGCGGGTCACAGAAGCTTCTGCGGAATGAAGCACGTCGGACTCAACGTCGCCGCAGACCCACTGTTTACAATATCCTATACAGGCGTCAACGCCGGTATGGTCATTGCCGTTGCCGATGACGCGGGAATGCACAGCTCGCAGAATGAGCAGGATTCCCGCCATTACGCCATGGCAGCGAAGATACCCATGCTCGAGCCCGCGGACTCCGCCGAGGCAATTGCCTTCACGAAGACCGCTTACGAGCTTTCCGAGCGCTTTGACACACCCGTATTTGTCAAGATGTGTACACGCATTTCACACTCGCAGAGCGTTGTCGAGACCGCAGAGCGTGTCGAGACGACAAAGCCCTACGAAAAGAACGGCGCGAAGTACATCATGATGCCCGGAAACACGAAGCGCCGTCATCCTGTAGTTGAGGAGAGAACTCGCGCGCTTACCGAGTATGCCGAGAGTGCGGAGCTTAACCGCGTTGAGGCGGGCGAGTCGTGTGAGATAGGCTTTATCACCTCGTCAAGCTCGTACCAGTACGTCAAAGAGGTGTTCGGCGATAAGTATCCCGTAATGAAGCTTGGCATGATCTGGCCGATGCCCGAGAGGTCGATTCGCGACTTCGCCGCATCCGTCAGCCGCCTTATAGTAGTTGAGGAGCTTGACGGCTTCATCGAGGCTCACCTCGATTCACTCGGTGTGCCCTGCGAGGGCAAGGCGCTCTTCTCCTGCATCGACGAGCTCAGCCAGAATAAGGTTGCAGCCGCTCTCGGCGTCGAGACTCACAAGGGGCCCGCGCTCGATGTTGAAATTCCCGCGCGTCCTCCCGTAATGTGCGCCGGATGTCCTCACCGCGGACTTTTCTACACGCTCAAGAAAAACAAGCTCACTGTAATGGGCGATATCGGCTGCTATACGCTCGGCGCGGTAGCACCTCTTGCCGCTATCGACTCCACGATCTGCATGGGCGCGTCGATATCCGGTCTCCACGGCTTCAATAAGTCAAACGGCGGCGAGACCGACGGCAAGACGGTTGCCGTTATCGGCGACTCCACCTTCATGCACTCCGGAATTACGGGGCTCGTGAATATAGCCTACAACGCGTCGAATTCGACTGTTATTATTCTCGACAACTCCATCACGGGTATGACGGGACATCAGCAGAACCCGACGACCGGTAAGAACCTAAAGGGAGATATGGCGGCAAAGATAGACCTTGAAGCGCTTTGCCGTGCGGTCGGAATCAATAGAGTCCGCGTGGTCGACCCATACAACCTTTCCGAGTGCGACAGCGTAATTCGCGAGGAGCTCGCGGCGGATGAGCCTTCCGTTATAATCTCGCGCCGCCCCTGCGCTCTTCTCAAGTACGTCAAGCACTCGGCACCCGTTGAGGTCAAGACAGACAAGTGCCGCGGCTGCAAGAAGTGCATGCAGATCGGCTGCCCCGCGATAAGCATCAAGGACGGACGTGCCGTAATCGATAACACACTTTGCACGGGCTGCGGCGTGTGCAGCCAGCTTTGCGCCTTCGACGCGCTCGGCTTGAATAAGTAAGGAGAAGCAAGATGGAAACCAAGAACATAATGATAGTCGGAGTCGGCGGACAGGGAAGCCTTCTCGCGTCCAAGCTCCTCGGCAGACTTCTTCTCACAAAGGGCTATGATATTAAGGTATCCGAGGTTCACGGAATGAGCCAGCGCGGCGGAAGCGTCGTGACCTACGTTCGCTTCGGAGACCGCGTCTACTCCCCGATAATCGATAAGGGCGAAGCGGATTTTGTAATTTCCTTCGAGCTTCTTGAAGCGGCAAGATATACCGAATACCTGAAAAACGGCGCACGCGTTATCACGAATACTCAGAAGATGAACCCGATGCCCGTAATCACCGGCGCGGCTGAGTATCCGTCGGAGCTTGAGGACAGGCTTCGCGCGGCAGGTGTCGAGCTCGACGCGCTCGACGCACTTTCCCTCGCCGAAAAGGCGGGAAGCGCAAAGGCGGTAAATATCGTGCTTCTCGGCAGACTTTCGAAATATTTCGACTTTACCGATGAGGAATGGAGGGCGGCTATCGAAGAGAGCGTGCCCGCGAAGTTCCTTGAGCTCAACCTGAAGGCATTTGAACTCGGACGTAATGCCTGAGTATGTAAAGGAGTTTTTCTGATGAAAAAGTATTATCAACCGGAGATCGAAACAGCCTCGAGCGAGCAGATCCGCGAGTGGAAGAATGAGCGCGTTGTCCGCCAGGTAAAGCACGTGTGGGACAGCGTTCCGTACTACAAAGCGAAGATGGTGGAGCGCGGCGTGACACCCGATGACATAAAGAGCATCGACGACCTTCACCTGCTTCCGTTTATCACAAAGGACGACCTGCGTGAGGCGTACCCCTACGGACTTATGGGAAAGCCGCTTCGCGACTGTGTGCGTATCCAGTCGACCTCCGGCACAACGGGAAAGCGCGTTGTTGCGTTCTACACGCAGAAGGATATCGACCTGTGGGAGGACTGCTGTGCGCGTGCGATCGTTGCCGCGGGCGGAAGCGAGGATGACGTGTGCCACGTCAGCTACGGCTACGGACTTTTCACGGGCGGTCCCGGACTCAACGGCGGCTCGCACAAGGTCGGCTGTCT
>CAYYKO010000045.1:0-13213 GCA_964441695.1 uncultured Ruminococcus sp.
GTGGAGTTGCCGAGAGCACGGAAGAAGGTGTAAGCCATACCGCCGCCGATGATGAGTGTGTCGACCTTGTCGATGAGGTTGTTGATAACGCCGATCTTGTCGGATACCTTTGCGCCGCCGAGGATGGCAACGAAGGGACGTGCGGGCTCAGCGAGAGCCTTACCCATGATGGAGATCTCCTTCTGGATAAGGTAGCCGCAAACTGCGGGGAGATAGTCTGCAACGCCTGCTGTGGAAGCATGAGCTCTGTGAGCTGTTCCGAATGCATCGTTTACATAGATCTCAGCCATGGAAGCGAGCTCCTTGGCGAAGGAGGGATCGTTCTTTTCCTCTTCCTTGTGGAAGCGAACGTTCTCGATGAGCATTACCTCGCCGTCCTTGAGAGCTGCGGCCTTTGCCTTAGCGTCGGGACCGATAACGTCAGCGGCGAGAGCGACCTCGCAGCCGAGCTTTTCGGAGAGTCTTGCAGCAACGGGAGCAAGGGAGTACTTCATGTTGAACTCACCTTTGGGTCTGCCCATGTGAGAGCAGAGGATAACACGTGCGCCGTGCTCCATGAGATATTTGATAGTGGGAAGCGCACCGACGATACGGTTCTCGTCAGTGATAACGCCGTCCTTGAGCGGTACGTTGAAGTCGCATCTTACGAGGACTCTCTTACCGGCTACATCAATGTCTTCTACGGTTTTCTTGTTGTAAGTCATTTTTTCGGATTCCTTTCGAAAGTGTTAGTTTCCAAACATATATAATATATCACAAAGCGAAGGAATAATCAACACTTTTTTTAATTTTTTGCATTTTTGGAAAGCAATAACGGCTCAAAAGGCGTCGATGGCGCGTCATTTTGAGCCGTTATCGGGCTTCGGTGCGTAATTTACGTGAAATATGTCAGCTTCCGTCCGCCTGAGCTTCCTCTGACGGAGACTCGCCTGAAGGCGGCTGCTCAGTTGAGCCTGAGCTCTCGGCAGAGTCGGTAAGTGCGCTGTTGTTCGGATATTCGAAGGTAGAGATAAAGCCGGAGACGTCGCTTGACGAGATATCGCCGCCGATCACGCGGCTGTTGTACACAATTATATTTGCGTTGACACGTCCGTCGTAGTTCGGGTAATTCGAGATCGCATAGGTATAGCGCGTGACCTCGCGCCCGCGGTATTTCGACAGGTCGAGTCCCGATTGCTTCTGTATTTCATTATATGAAGTCATGACGCGGTCAAACTCGCGCGGAATCTTCATTGTGACCTCCTCAATCACCTCGCCGTCCGTCTCCCAGCCGAACTGACGGAGGAAAGCGACGCGGTCGTCGTTTGTTTTGACCTTGTCATACCTGTATTCCGCATTTGCCGCAGCGATGGCTGCTGTCGTTTTCACCTCGTAATTCGGTGCAGCCGCAACGATCACGCCGAGAGCGACGGCGGCAGCGCCGATTACCGCTGCAAGCTTTATAGTGCTTGCCCTTATGCTGTAGATAAACATAGCGTTGACCTGACCTTTCAGACTTGTCGGCGCCGGTCTCGGGTGCGCCGCTGATACAGTATATTTGCATAAGGTGAACGATATTCCGTTTTGGCAGTCAATATTTGATCAAAAGGTTAAAAGGTCAAAATTCAAAGAAACAGCGAGAAAAAACGAGAAAACAGGCAGCCAAATCGAAATAAACGAAAACGACGGTCAAAAATTGACCAAATTTGACTTTGACTTTAGCTGACCAAAAGCTTATAATATACACAGAAAGTCAAGGAAAGTCAAAGTCAAAGGAGATCCGACACGATGCTGATATCAGACAGTATAGCAAAAATGATCGAGGAAATGCTCGAGCTCGGCGGAGGAAAAACAGAGCTCCGACGAAACGACCTTGCCTCGAAGCTCGGCTGCGTGCCGAGCCAGATCAATTACGTTATAACCTCACGCTTCACGCCGGAGCGAGGGTATATAATCGAGAGCCGACGCGGCGGCGGCGGATACATTCGAATAATGCGGGCGCAGATGACAAGCAACGAATATCTGATGCACGCATTTCACGCGATAGGCAAGAGCCTCGATGAGAGAAGCGCCGAGGCGTTTATATTGAATCTGCGTGAGCGAGGGCTTCTCACCGAGCGCGAGACACGCCTTATAAAAAGCTCTGTCTCGCCGGCGGCTCTCGAGTCGGTCGGTGCGGAGAATAAAAATTCAGTTCGAGCCGACATAATGCGTCACATTATTATGACGCTCATGGGTTAAAATTAAACGGAAGCTCACAAGGCTTTCAGGAAAGGAAAAGTGATAGATATGCTTTGCGAAAAATGCGGAAAGAATGAAGCAACTGTAATGTATAAGGAGAGCATCAACGGAAAGCAGAGCTCATATGCGCTCTGCGCCGAATGTGCGTCTCAGCTCGGCGTGTTCGAAAGCGCCAAGAAAATAGCGGCAGACCCGTTTGAAAATATGAATTCTCTCTTTGGCACGCTCTTCGGGCTTTCGCCTTACAAAAGTCATACAGCGGTCGAGGAGAAGAAATGCTCACTTTGCGGCGCGACCTTCCGAGAGCTTGCTGCGGAGGGCATGGTAGGCTGCCCGAACTGCTACCGAGAATTTGCCGACGAGCTGTCGGCAACGATAGCGAAGATACACGGAAGCTCGCACCACACGGGCGGCGCGCCGTCCGAATTTGCCGCAGATCGCGAGCGAAAGCGTGAGATCGCCGATGCCGAGCGTGCGCTCAAGGAGGCGGTCGCGGCAGAGGAATACGAGAAGGCTGCACAGCTTCGCGACAAGCTTCGCGAGCTCAAGAATAACGAGGGAGGTGTGAAATAATGCTGTGGTATGAAATGACGGGAAACGCATCGGATGTTGTTGTAAGCTCGCGAGTACGTCTTGCGAGAAACCTCGCGGATTATCCGTTCGGCAAGCGCCTTAACAAGCCGTCCGCCGAGGAGATAATCGAAAAGGTCAAGGGCGTTTTCGATAACACTTCGGATTATATCTTCGACGACCAAAGCTCACTTGACGCGACGGCAAGGCTCGCCGATCACGAGCGTCACATAACAAGCCGCGAATTTGCCGCGACGTCAGCGCCGCACGCGCTGATAAGCTCGGAATCAAAGCAGCTTTACATCATGGTAAACGAGGAGGATCACATACGCATTCAGTCCGTAAAGGCGGGACTTGCTCTCGACGAGGCATACAGCGCGGCGCACAGTGCCGACAGCATGATCGATTCGTCTCTCCGTGTGGCATATGACGAAAAGCTCGGCTACCTTACGCATTGCCCGACAAATCTCGGAACGGGAATGCGCGCGTCGCTTATGATGTTCCTGCCCGCTCTCACCGCTCGCGGAGGTATAAGACTGCTTCAGAATCAGCTTGGCAAGCTCGGACTTACGATTCGCGGAATGTCCGGTGAGGGCTCGAGCGGCGACGGCTGTCTCTACCAGATATCGAACCAGATCACGCTCGGCAGCACCGAGCAGGAGATAATTACGAAGCTGACAGAGGTGTGCAAGAGGATAATCGAGCAGGAAAGAAGCCTTCGTGAGCGTCTCCGCGACGATGTTTCGGGACGCTTCGAGGACAGGATAATGCGCTCCTACGGAACGATGCTTCACGCAGTTCTTATCGATACCGAGGAGCTGATGAAGCTCTATGCCGACGTCAGACTCGGCGCGTGCCTTAAAATGATCGACAATGTCACGCCGAATATGCTTGACAGGATACTTATCGGCGGAATGCCAGATGTGCTCACCGTCGAAAGCGGCTGCGCGGCAGAGCCTCTTGCAAGGGATCGCGCAAGGGCGCAGATGATCCGCCGTGTGCTGTCGGGAGCGGACAGCGCTTCCGCAAACAACTGATTTCAGAAAAAAAGAGGGTTGATATATATGAATATCGGTTTTACCGCAAAGGCGCAGAACGCGCTTAACAATGCATTGTATTCCGCCTGCGAGCTCGGACACACCTGTGTCGGCAGTGAGCACCTTCTTCTCGGACTTCTCTCCGAGAGCGAGGGCATTGCGGCAAAGGTGCTCGCAGAACGCGGTGTGACCTCCGATAAGCTCAGACACGTCATCGAGGAGGTGTCCGGTGTCGGAGAAACCACAAAGCTTTCGGCATCGGATATGACTCCGCGCACGAAGAAGATAATCGAAACTTCGGCGCGCTGCGCGATGAGCATGGGTCACGGCTATGTCGGCACGGAGCATCTTCTCCTTGCGATAACCGAGGAGAGCGACTGCTATGCCGTTCGGATGCTTGAATCCCTCGGCGTCTCGCCAGCCGATATCAAGCGCGACATTATAAATTGTCTCGGTCAGAGCGGCGAGAGCGCGACCGGCGCCGAAAGAGGCACGTCTCAGGGCGCAAGAGGCGAGGACATAAAGGGCTGCCCCACGCTTTCCTCCTACGGACGTGACCTCTGCCGCAGTGCAAGAGAGGGTCTTATCGACCCGATAATCGGCAGAGACCGCGAGACGGAGAGGGTAGTTCAGATACTTTCGCGAAGAACAAAGAATAATCCCTGCCTTATAGGCGAGCCCGGCGTCGGAAAGACAGCCGTTGTTGAGGGGCTTGCGCAGCGCATCGTGGACGGCAACGTTCCCGAGACCTTGAAGGACAAGCTCCTTGTAACACTCGACATCTCAGCCATGGTCGCGGGAGCTAAGTACCGCGGCGAGTTCGAGGAAAGAATGAAGAACGTCATGGAGGAGGTGAGAAAGCGCAAGGATATTATCCTCTTCATCGATGAGATCCATACAATAATCGGAGCCGGAGGCGCCGAGGGCGCCGTCGACGCCGCAAACATCATTAAGCCCGCGCTCGCAAGAGGCGAGATGCAGGTCATCGGCGCTACCACGATAGATGAATACAGAAAGCATATAGAGCGCGACGCGGCACTTGAAAGAAGATTCCAGTCCGTAACGGTCGGCGAGCCGACGCCCGAGGAGGCGGAGCAGATACTCTTCGGTCTTCGCGACAAGTACGAGGCTCACCACAAGCTGAGAATAGGAGACGACGCGATACGCGCCGCAGTTAAGCTTTCGGTGCGTTACATCAGCGACAGATACCTGCCCGACAAGGCGATCGACCTTGTCGATGAGGCGGCGTCAAAGAAGCGCATATCGAGCTTCGCACCGACGCCGGATGTACGCGAGCTTGAGGAAAAGCTCAAGAGCGTTGCCGCCGAGAAGGAGGAGGCTATACTGTCGGAGGATTACGAGGGTGCGGCACGTCTTCGCGACAGCGAAAAGAAGCTGTCGGACGAGCTTGCAGAGAAGAAGGGAAGCGCCCGCAGCACAGGCGAGCTTTGCGTCGGCGAGGAGGATATTGCGGATATCGTATCCTCATGGACGGGTATTCCCGTCAAAAAGCTTGCCGAGGAGGAAAGCGAGCGGCTTTTGAAGCTTGAGAGCATCCTCAAGGAGAGGGTCATCGGTCAGGACGAGGCTGTTGAAGCTGTTGCACGCGCGATAAGGCGCGGCAGAATGGGTCTGAAGGATCCGCACCGCCCGATAGGCTCGTTCATATTCCTCGGTCCCACCGGCGTCGGCAAGACCGAGCTGACAAAGGTGCTCGCGGATGTTATGTTCGGTAGCGAGAATGCGATGATACGTGTCGATATGTCGGAGTACATGGAGAAGCACAGCGTTTCGAAGCTTATCGGCTCGCCTCCGGGTTATGTCGGCTTTGACGAGGGAGGTCAGCTGACAGAGAAGATTCGCCGCAAGCCGTATTCGGTAGTGCTCTTTGACGAGATCGAGAAGGCGCATCCGGACGTCTTCAATATTCTTCTACAGATACTCGAGGACGGTATTCTCACCGACTCGCAGGGAAGACGTGTCGACTTTAAGAATACTATCATAATCATGACCTCGAATGTCGGCGCTGCGGGCATCGTCGAGCCGAAGAGGCTCGCGTGAACGACGCGCTGAAGGCGACCTTCAAGCCGGAATTTCTCAACCGTCTCGACGAGATAATCGTCTTCAACAAGCTTTCGCCCGAGAATATCGAGCGGATCGCGCGCCTTATGCTCGCAGAGCTCCGGAAGAGAGTTGCCGCTCTCGGAATCACACTTGATTTCTCCGACGGGGCTGTAAAGCACTTGGCATCGGTCGGCTATGACCAGATATACGGTGCGCGTCCGCTGAGACGCGCGATAGTCCGCGCAGTGGAGGACAAATTCTCGGAGGAGCTGCTGTCAGGAGCCGTAAAGGAAGGCGATACGGTCACGGCGGAGCTTGACGGGACCAATATCAAATTTATTAAAAAATGACAGCTGTGCGGCTGAAAAAAAGTCGGAGAGGCGAATTATTCCGCCCTCTCCGGCTTTTCTCATTCATGCGTGCGTTGCTTTCGGCGCAAAATGACGTTGTGAGCTTATTTCGAGGTAATGCTATGAATTTTTTACCGCTTATGCTGTCTGTCGCCGTTGCGGCGTCGCCGAGTCCCCGCAGCGCACGGCGGGACGAAAGACCGCAGAGCATTATATATGATATGGCGAGCGAGCAGCTTTCGGACGACGCGCGGGAGAAAAGGCTTCTTGTTATCGGTCTTGACGGCTTTTGCAGGGAAGCGCTGTCTGTGCTTGATAAGCACGGGGCGGTGTGGGAGACTGCCCGTCACGGCGAGCTTATAATGACCTATGCCGGCGGCAGTGACGCCTGCCCTCAGCGCAGCGATACAGTGCCGGGCTGGTGTACTGTCCTCACGGGAAAGCTTGCCGACGTCAGCGGCGTCAGGAATAATCAAAGCGTGAAGCGTGACTCTGCCGTGACCTTTCTCACGGCTGCCGCGCGGCGCGGTCGCTCATGCGCGTTTATCTCGTCCTATGCGCCGCACTTTGACAGGGCTCTTGCTCGCGATATAAAATATTCACGCGAGAACGGTCTTGACGCGGCTTACGTTGAGACCGAAAATGACCGCGAGACGGCGGACATTGCCGAAATATATCTTAGGGACGGTTGCGACGCAGTGTTTGCGATATTTGAATACACCGACATTGCGGGGCACGCGTATGGCTTCGGCTCGTCGTGCGCCGAGTACCGTCGCGCATGCCGTGCGGCAGATGATGCGGCGGGGCGGCTTGTATCGGCAGCACGCGAGGCAGACACGGGCGGCAGTATTGACAGACTTATTATAATTACGACCGACCACGGCGGCATCGGGCGCCGCCACGGAGGACAGAGCGCCGCCGAGTGCGACACCTTTGCGGCGAGCGCGCATTACTTTTCACGCGATAAGTAAGGATTGTTGCGAAGCTACTTGAAGAAATGCCAGATTTGCTGTATAATGTATAAAGAGAACAACAGACCGCGATACCTGACGCGCGTCGTGAAAGGTTAATTATGTTTGACATACTTACAGACGCATGGGCACATCCGGGTGCCGTTCATGCGCCTATTTTACCGCTTGATATAACGGGCTTTACAGCTGCCGACATTGACTTTGAGCTCAGCACACTGCACAAGTACGGCTTCGACAGCCTGCTTATTCGCTGCGAGGCGGATGCCGAGATAACAAAGGAGCTGCTTGACGCACTCTTTGCCGCTGCGGCTAAGAGATATATGCCGATCTTTGTTGACGAATCCGTTGCGGCAGCGGTCGTCGGCTGCTCTGACAGAGCGCTTGTTTCCTATAATCCCATGCTGGCGGCACACCGCCTTGTGCTCGTGTCAGAGGCTGAGGCGGCGAGCCTTGCGGGCGAAAGAGTGCTCGATGTCTATATAGCACTCGAGGACGGCAGGCTTTGCGATGTCAAAGGAGAGCTTGACGCGGAGAGCGACGGCTCAGGCTACGAGAAATACAGCTTTGTTATGGTGAGCACGGACGGGCTCGAGCTGCTTTGCCCCGAGTGCGCCGAGACGTTCCTTTACAGCACCTACAGTAGCTTTATCGACGAATATGCCGCAAGCTCGAACGGCGCGTTTGTCGGACTTTACACCCGTCGCCTTCTCGAATACACGGGGGATGTGATATTCTGGAGCTTTGACATGCTCTCCGATATGCTCGCTCTCGGCTGCACCGAAAAAATGCTTGTGTCGCTCTTTATCGAGGGAGACAGACGAAGCGAGAAGGACGGTCGCCGCCTTTATCTTAAGGCACTGAGCTCACGCCTTGACCGCGCCTTCTGCACGCCTGCTTCCGAGCTGTGCGGACATGCCTCTCTTGCTTTCATGGGCGACGCTCCTCAGCTGTTTGCGGCGGGCTGCGCTCGGCGCTTTACGCTTCCGATGTGGAGCCGCGAGGGCTATCCCGAGTCCGCGGACAATACCGAGGACGTGCTTTCCGCCCTGCGACTTTTAGGAGACACGGCGCGCGGCGAGGGCTTCACGGGAGCAGTCTACCGTGCGACGGCGACAAATGCCGACTCGCTTGTACGGGAGCTGAATGCCGTATTTGCGGCGCCGATGACGCTTGCGGTGCTTCCGGATTGCTTTGCCGACACTCAAATGCTTGAGGGACTCGGGCTCGGACGCGCGGAAATGAAGCGCCTTTGCATGAGACTTAAGCGTGAGTCGACGGTGGGCACGTCCTGCGGCTGTCACACTCACACGGCAGTCCTTTGCGACGGCGATATCATCCCTTACACCGGTGCGGCAAAGCTTCGCTCTATGGGCGTTGAATTCAATTTTATCTCCAAGGAGCAGCTGCTCGAAAGGGCACATATCCACCACGGGGAGATACTTATCGATAAATTCAGATACAAGGCGCTTTTGTGGGATCAGCGTATCCGCATGGAGCCCGACGAGCTTGTGAAAATAGGAAAGTTTGCGACCTTCGGTGGCGCGCTGTACCGCGGTGGAGCCTTCGGCGACTGGGCTAAAAAGAATCTGAAAATTTCCGACACGCTTCGCGAGCTCTCGTCAAGTGTCACGCTGTGCAGACTTGACAAGTGCGGCTACACCTTCCTTCGCCTTGCAAATCGCAGCGAGGAATGCGTGAGCGTCACACTCGGGGGCGAGAGCGGACAGTGCTACGCACTCGACGCAGACAGTGGCAAGAATTACCGCATCGGCTCTGATGAGAAGGTCCGACTTATGCCCGGCGAAATGAGAACGTTCATGTTTGATGACTCGCAGTCTCCGATAACGGGCGGCGAATGCCCGCCGCTTGCCGAGGTTTTTGCGCTGCGCGAGGGCGATAACGTTATTCCGTTTTCACGCAGCGAGGCATATGACGCGGTAATACAGCTTGACTCGCTCGGCGGAAGCTATGTCGAGCTTGAGGTCAACGGCAAAAAGCAGCCGAGGCTTCTGTATCCGCCGTATTCGCTCAATGTCACGGACGCCATGAACGACGGTGACAATTCGGTGCGCGTGAGCGGCGACGGCACGCCGAAAGGCGCACTTGTGCGTATAAGAGGCGTCAAATAATCGCTCGAATCGGAAAAAATATTAAAAAATCTATTGCAATTTCGGCTTCGGTGTGATATAATAACTCGTGTTGAGTTTGTATATCATATAGTTACCATAAACGGAGGTGTATTCGGATGGCAAAGTGCTCTGTATGCGGAAAAGGCGTAACTTTCGGTCAGAATGTTTCCCACTCCAACCGCAAGACTAACAGAATGTGGAAACCCAACATCAGACGAGTAAAGGCTGTTGTTGACGGAACACATAAGACTGTATATGTATGCTCGAGATGCCTGCGCTCAGGCAAGGTTACACGAGTATAATAACCAGCTCGTTATTAACTCCCTCATTTTGAGGGAGTTTTTGACTTTTACGGAGGCTTTATGCACGACTACACTGCGATACTGTCGGAAAGCGGAGCATGCTTTGCCGAGATGCTTGCTTCGGATTTCGATATTATGCTTTTACCGCGCGACAGGGAAATATCAGAGGCTGTTTCGTCGCACGCCGATATGCTGCTGTTCGCACTCGGCGGCAGCCTTGTCGTACCGAACGCGTACTGTGAGGAAAATGCAGAACTGCTTGAGACGCTTCGCGACAGGACGGGCGTCGAGCTGCTTTGCGAGCGGTCGCCGCGCGGAGAGCGATATCCGAGCGACATAGCGCTTAATGTACTGCTTTGCTCGCGCTTTGCGTTTTCTCTTGCGAGAGGCACCTCACGCGAGGTAATGCAGCTGCTCGAGCGGCACGGTATCACACATGTTAATGTAAAGCAGGGCTACGCAGCGTGCTCCTCGCTTGCCTTCGGAAATGCGCTTGTCAGTGCCGATGTCGGCATACTTCGTGCGGCGAGCAGCGCAGGTCTTGACGTGCTTCAAATCTCGCACGGTGCGATCAGCCTGCCGGGACTGTCAGAGGGCTTCATCGGCGGTGCGAGCGGAGTCTGCGAAAATAAAATTTATTTCCTCGGAAATATCAAAGCCCACCCCGACGGCGAGAGGATAACGGACTTTGCGCGGCAGCGCGGCTTTGAATGCGTCAGTCTGTCTCGTGACGGACTGTGCGATATCGGTGGCATAAAATTCATTAGGAACGCCCGCTGAGGCGTTCCTTTTATATCTCTGCTTATATCTCTGCGAAAAGCACCCTGAAGCTGCCGCGAATTTCGACGCAGCCCATGCCCGCGGGCAGAAAGAAGGTGTCGCCCGCTGAGGCGTCGACGCATACGCCGTGTCCGGAGACTGTCGCATTGTCGGCAAATGTAAATATTAGCGCGCCGAAGGCTTTTTCGTCAATTGTAAAGCTTGCGTCGGCGCTTCCGTCGGACGAAAATTCGCACACGCGGAAGTGCTCGCAGTCGGCGAGAAGCTTTCCTACTGTCGGAGCGCAGCGCCTTCCCGCGCGAAGCGAAAACTGCATGGCTTCAATATCGGCAGACGTATAAGAGCGCGAGACCTCGAGCGCTTTTTCCGTGTGCAGCTCGCGCGGCGCGCCGTCGGCACCCACCCTGCCGTAATCGTAAATTCGGTAGGTCAGGTCTGAGCTTTGCTGTATTTCGGCAATTAAAATCCCGCCGCACAGCGCATGTATCTGACCCGATGGGATGTAAAAGCTGTCTCCCGCATGCACCTCGACATGCCGAAGCACACGGTCGTATTCGCCGCAGGTCAGTGCATTTTTAAGTTCGCCGTCGGTGACGCCGTCCCTCGTGCCGTAAATTATCCGAGCGCCGGGCGTTGCGTCGATAATGTACCAGAGCTCGCTTTTTCCGCTGTCGTTTTCGTGAAGGGCTGCGTAGTCGTTGTTCGGGTGAACCTGAATCGAAAGGTCCCTCGCGGCGTCGATAAGCTTAATGAGGAGCGGAAAGCTTCCGCATACGTCTGTGCCTACAGCGGAGGGAAAGCGCGACAGCAGTCTGTCAAGTCGCTCGTCGGTGTACTCACCGTTTTGTATTACGGATACCTCACCGTCGCGAACGGTAAGTTCCCATGCCTCGGCGACGCTTTCCGCGCCGCTGGCCTTGCCGTATTCCGTTATCAGTTTGCGCCCTCCCCAGAGTGCGCTCTTGCATACGCCGCGAAGCTTCATCGGATAAAAGTTCATTTTCAGGTCCTTTCAGTTGTACATCTTTTCAATATAATCACATCTTAAGCGTCTGACCGCGCCCCTGATCACAAGCGAGCCGTCGGAGTGATGGATTTGCGGCAGCTCGCTCTCGTCTATGCAGCAGTAGGCTGCGAGCGCTTCTTTGAACAGGCGCGGAAAAGCCGAGAAGGAGAACAGCTCGCCTCCGTCAAGATACAGCTCGTCGGGTGAGAGAAGCGTACAGATATTTCCGAGCGCGAAGGCAAGCTCCGCTGCAAGAGCTGCGCCTGTCGGACACCTGCCGAGTCGCGTTCGACCGACGGTTTTCAGAAGACAGCCGGAGGTGCAGCCGTAGCCGATGGCGCGTGCGTAAATTTCCGCACCCTCCTTCAGCACAAGCAGTGCTCTCCTGCCTTGAAGCATGTACTCCGCACTGTCTGAGGCGCGCAGGATGACACGGCACTTGCAGCTGCAATAGGAGTCGAGCAGCGCCGATAGTCTGTCGCTTGAGGAAAGTATGCTTTTTGTGTTGCGGTGCTCAGTATCGCTCGACGGCAGAATAACGCACACTCCGATGAGTCGGTACTTCGGAAAGAGCTTCTTTACCTCGAGCGAGCCGCTTCTCAGGAACACCGACAGCTTTTCGTCGTAGAAAAAGGCGTCAAGCTCGCGAAAGGTGTAGCTGTGCAGCACACGCCCCGTGCCGTCGGCATAGCTCATTCGAAAGCCGCCGCGCAGGTCGGCTATGGCGTAAAGACACGCGGGATTCATTCTGTAGCTGTATCTTCCGTCGCGGTACTGCTCATTGATAAGACCCGTGTCGAGCAGCGCCTCGATCGCACGCAGCACGGTGGGGCGGCTGAGTGAGGACAGCTGCTCGACCGCGCGGCGCGTTCGGGTGCCGGGCACCGCAAAGGCATCGCAAGCCGCAATAATATTTTCAAGTCGTGTGTTGTCGCCGCCGAGTATCATTATACCGCCTCCTTCGCACATATGCGACGCTTCCGAGGATTATTATACAATATGTTGTTGTGCGTGTCAATCCTGTGTTGAAAAATGCTGTCGAACTTTACTGCTTGTGGTGAAAATAGACGAATAAATCATAAAAAATATGTTGACAAAACAGTTAGACACATGTATAATTAATATTAGCCAAACAATGCAGGATGCAAAAATACATAAATCGGAGAATTAAGATGAATGTCGAAAACGCAAGCGGTATTATCGAGGAGATAATAAACCGTGCAAAGCCTGTCGATTATTCCGTGAAGCTCCCTGACGCGGAATTTGATGTTATGAGCGCAATTTGGGAGGGCGCGCCGCCGCTCACCACCTCCTATCTTATGCAGAAGATAGGCAACAAGCGCGGCTGGAAGGCGCCGACGCTGATCTCATTCCTTGTGAGACTCGAGGATCGCGGCTATATCGCCTCGTACAAGAACGGTAAGGAGCGCTACTATATTCCGCTCGCTCTGCGGGAGGAGTATATCCATGCGGTCACCGCTGACTTTATCGACCGCTACCACGGTGGCTCCTTTGTTTCGGTTATGAATTCCTTCTTTAATGACAGAAGCCTCAGCGAGACCGATATCGATGCTCTGCTTGACTGGCTGAGGAGCAGATATTGATGCCGAGCCCGTCCGAGCAGCTTCGCTTCGAGGAGGCTGTGCGCTCTGCCGCGCTTTTCGGGCATGATGCGGTGAGCATCGGCACATACAAAGAAAAAAGCTTGCATTATATCCTGAAGAGCTTCTACTGCTCGGACAGCTCCTGTCACGAGTGCTCTTACAAGGGATACGTTGCCGATA
>CAYYKO010000046.1:0-11785 GCA_964441695.1 uncultured Ruminococcus sp.
GTACCTAGGATCCGGCAATAAATCTCTTGTGGATATCTGACCTCTTCTCGACACTGTACTTCCCTCCGTCATTAAAATTTACATGATATCACAGGTACTCGAAAGTGATCTTTCGTATGTGTTCGGTGCTGTCAGCTGTATAAACATTTATTACAGACAGCGATGACACATTTAGGGGTGCTGCGAAAAATTATTTCTTCTTAGCACGCTTTGCGCCGTACTTGGAACGGCTCTGGTTGCGGTTTGCGACGCCCTGTGCGTCAAGTGTTCCGCGGATGATGTGGTAACGTACACCGGGAAGGTCACGTACTCTTCCTCCGCGAATCAGAACGACAGAGTGCTCCTGAAGGTTATGACCGATACCGGGGATGTAGCATGTAGCCTCCATACCGTTTGTCAGTCTTACTCTGGCGATCTTACGGAGAGCCGAGTTAGGCTTCTTCGGGGTCGTCGTTGTAACCTTTGTGCATACTCCGCGCTTCTGAGGGCTGCTCTGATCCGTAGCGCGGTTCTTCAGTGTGTTGAAGCCCTGCTGCAGTACGGGGGACTTAGACTTGTAGGTCTTGTCCTGTCTGCCCTGTCTTACAAGCTGGTTGAGTGTAGGCATTTCTTTCCTCCATTTCTTCAGTAATAAATGTTTATCACCGTATCCGGAAGAGATGTCCGTATACGATTATTATTGTGCGCCGCAGGAAACTTTATACAGCTATCCCATAGGCGTACAGCTTATTATAGCATCTCGGACACCGTTTGTCAAGTGAAAAAGCGAAATATTCCGCTTTGCCCGACAAAGTTTTTTCGCGAACCGTACAGAGCCTTCCGATTGTCGCCGATTTTTCGCAGTATGAGCACATCAGCGGCAGTGCGCGGTATATTTCTATTGACTTTTCGGCGAAAAAATGGTACTATATATTCATACCTATAATATTAATCCAACTGTTCTTCGGAGGCTTATCGCAATGAAAAAAATTTTCGCGGCGCTTGCCGTGCTTTTGACGCTTCTCGTGCTTTCGGTATCGGCTTTTGCCGACGACGGCTTCACCGTTACCGCGGACGGCACCTTAACGAAATATTCCGGAACCGCCGCCGAGGTAGTTATCCCGAAGAATATAAATAATGTCGCCGCGGGCGCCTTCGACGGTGTGTCGGGCGTAAAATACGTCGTTTTTGAAAGCTCAAGGTGTACCTTTGACGCGGGAGCGCTTCCCGCAGACGTTACCGTTATCGCTCCCGAGAGCTCGGATGCGTTTTTCTCCGCAGAAAGCGCGGGACTTTCCTTCAGGGCGCTCGACGGCTTTACTCCGATAACCGTAAATTACAAATATTCCACAGGGGAAAGCGCGCTTCCCTCCTATACGGGTCGCGTCGAGACCGGCAAGCCTTACCGCATCGCGGTCGAGCAGATCGACGGCTACTCCTCCAACGTCAGCTACGTTACCGGCTACGCCGGATACTCGGACATTACGGTTTCGGTCGTATATACCGCATCACGCGCCGACGGCTGGTCAATGGACGGCGGACGTGCAAAATACGTGAAGGACGGTCAATATCTCGTCAACACAACAGAGAGCATCGACGGCACGCCCTACACCTTCGACTCGAACGGCTACCTCGTCATGGCAGGCGGCTTTCTCAACACGGGCTCAGACAGCTATTACCTTGAAAACGGCGTTGCGGTCACGGGCTACCGCGTGATAGGCAAGTCCGTCTACTGCTTTAAGGCAGACGGTACGATGGTTCGCGGCACCTCCTACGACGGACACGAATTCGACATCGGCGGTAACCTTATAGCGAGCGACACGCTCGTTACCGTCGGCTCGGATAAATATTACCTCATTGCAAACGAGCTTTTCTCGGGCTACCGCTCGATCGACGGAAGCATCATGTATTTCGGCAGCGACTACAGGCTTGTTCGCAACACTTCCGCAAACGGCTACACCTTCGGCTCGGACGGCGCCCTTACCTCAGGTATCAAGGCATCCGAGCTTGAGATCAGCGGTCTGACCGATGTTGCCTACACGGGAGAGGCGCACGAGCCCTCGCTCACAGTCAAGTTCAAGGGCATCACTCTCACGCTCGGCGTTCACTACAAGCTTACGTATTCCGACAACACGGCTCCGGGAGAGGCGAAAATAGAGCTTCGCGGTCTCGGTCCCGTCAGCGGCAGCACCTCCCTCAGCTTCAAGATACTCGGCGAGGACGCCTACACGCTCACTGTCAGATATATCAATGTCATGGGCGCGCCCGTGGCTGAGTCCTACACCGCTCTGCTTGAGCCGGGTGAAGAGTTCAGCATCGAGTCTCCGACAGTCGAGGGCTACAAGCCCGATCAGGAGACGGTCAGCGGAATCATGGGAAATAGCGACATGACCTTCAGCGTTACCTACACAAAGGATTCAAGTCAGAGCGAAAGCTCCTCGGACACGACTGACGAAACAACAAGCTCCCGCGATACCTCGTCCGCGCAGACGACGCTCGACGAGCCTGAGGAATCCACCTCAAGCTCATCGCCGGTCGCTTCACAGGGCTATAAATACGACTACGTTCTCTTTATCAAGGTTCTTGTGATCTCGACCGTTATCGCGGGAATTGCGATAGTTATAATTCTCAACTGGGACGTCATCAAGAAGACCGTCGCCAAAAAATTCGGAAAGAAAAACAACTCCGAGAAAAGGAAATAACAATGGCTGATACTGTATTTTTTAAGGATTTTGCGGGCGACGACACGCTCGCTTCAATGGAGCTTGCGATGGCTCACCTTCGCGACAACCCCGGAAGCACGCTCGTTATCGAGCCCGGCACCTATATTATCACAAGTCCGCTCGCACGCAAAACTCAGCGTGCCGTCATGGCGGGCGAATACGGCAGCAACCCGCAGCGCACGATGTTCTCTCCGAATTTCAAGTACACGCGCGGAATGTGCTTTGCGGGGCAGCGCGACACGCGTGTCGAGGCATACGGCGTAACGCTTCTCGTCGACGGCTTCATGGAGCCGATATCGGTACGCGACTGTGAAAACGTGACGCTTTGCGGAATTACCGTGGATCACGTCAGAAAGCCGTACAGCCGCGGTATAATTCACGATGTTAAGGATGTAAGCGACGACGGAAGTGTAAAGAGCTGCACCGTTGAGTTTGACCCGGACTGTCCCGTCGAGGCAGTCTCGCCGCGAGCTCTCAGGCGCAAGCTTTACGACCCGGAGCTCGAGCGTGAGCTTGTTCCCGATGTCGAAGACAGCGAATACATCGACCGACACCACATTAAATATATTCTCTCCTCAGCCGCAGGACTGCACGACGGCATTGAGTTTTACACGGTACACACCTACCACTCCCGCCCTGCCGTGCTTATCGAAAATGCAAAGAGCATCACGCTCGAGGACGTGACGATACACAGCCAGCCCGGAATGGGCGTTGTCGGAAACCGCAGTGAGGATGTCACGCTTCGACGCCTTTCGGTCGTGCCGTCGCTCGGTCACCATTATTCAACGAACACCGACGGCACGCACTTCACGTCAATGCGCGGACTACTCCGTATTGAGGACTGCACCTTCGAGTATCAGGGCGACGACTTTATCAACGTACATAACTACTACCACGCGATAGTGTCGCGTGAGGCGGACAATATTTGCTGCATGCAGGAGAAAACTCCCGACGGCACACACGCGCAGTCGCTCGATTATCCGGATGTCGGCGACACGCTCGAGCTTACAAACCGCCAAACCATGGACCTTATCGACACCTTCCGCGTTGTGTCCTGCACTCCCATGCCGAACGAGTGGATGTGCCGCGTTGAGCTAGACCACGCGCTTCCCGAATGCACGGATGAGCTTCTTCTCTCGGACGTAACGCGTCTGCCCCGTCTCGAGGTCGTCGGCTGCCACGCGCTCTGTCACCACGCCCGCAGCATTTTAATTAAAACGCGCGACGTGCTCATCGAAGGCAATACCTTCCGCGACGTGCGCGGCTCCGCAATTCATGTAGCTCCCGAGGCGCACTGGTACGAGGGCGTCTCCCCCGCCGATGTAGTCATCAGAAATAACCGCATCGTGCGCTGTGCGGAATATTGGCAAGGAGACCGCAGCGCGGGCATCATGGTTTACGCCGACTCTGAAAAGCCGGACGCATGCCCGATAAAAAATGTCGTGATCGAGGACAACATAATAGAGTGTCCGAAAACCTCTCACGGCATCTCGGTCAGAAACGTCGACGGGCTCCGCATTGCGCGGAACAAGATCATCTCGAAAAACGAGCCCATCGTTGTCGAGACCTGCGAAAACACGGATATTCAGTAACAAAAAGAACGCAGTCCGCGCGGACTGCGTTCCTTTTTACAGTATTCTTACATCAAAGCTCTTTGAGCATTTCGGGCATTTCACGCTGTGGCGTCCTCTCTTTACGGGCAGCTTTACTATCGCGTGACAATGACGGCATCTGCGGTATCTTGCGCTTTTAACGTGGCGCACCCTGTCGCAGATGAGCTTCAGCTCTATCTTTACAGCGGCACGCACCTTAAGGTATATCTCATTTTCGCGGCGGCGCGCCGAGTATTTTCTCGACAGCATACGCCAGAGAATATACGCAAACAGCACCCATGTAAGTATTCTGACTCCGGCGCTGCGAAGCACGGCGCTGAGTATGCAAAGCACGGCATATGAGAAAAAGAGAAAGTACTCAAAGGCGTCCGTTCCGTAGCGTCCGTTGAAGAATCTGTACATCATGCTCTTAAATTTACTCACTCTTGTTGTCCTCCTTCATATCCGCTCCGCGGCTGACTTAACTGTGTTATATATTATACTCTCGGATTATGAAGTAAGCACGGATTCTTCTTAAAATTATTTCAAACTATTTATTAATGCTCCTTTAAGTCGACACTCTTACGGCGTCAGACAGCCGGAAATATCGGTGCAAAGACGACGCACAGCACCGTCGAGTGCCGTGAAGTCGACAGCCGACGAGTATATTTTCTCAAGCTTAAAGTGAGACTGCCCCGCAAGAGCGAGCATTTCAAGCGAACCGTCGGCAATGGCGTCGGCGCATTTCTTTGTCAGGCGCAGCTCCCCGCGCACGCCTGCCAGCGCTTCCCTGTCGACAAAGCGCGACATATTGACTCGCTCCGCACCGTCCGCGCTGTCCGCACCGTCAATTGTTATCAGCGTCGCGCAATCGTTCACAAAAATCGAGCGGATAAAACGCGGGCAGACCGGCTCTCGCGAAAGCACAAGCGAATACCCCTCGTCATGCAGTCGCTCGGCAAGCGCATCGGTCAGCGCCCAGGAGGTGAAATATTCGTCGTTCACGCGAACCTTCCTCTCTGCCGCTGTCTCATATGTATCAAGGCGCAGTCTGCCGCGCATTCCGATGCTGTGTACGGGTCCCTCCTCACTTCTGCCGTGCCCGCCGTTCGGCGATACCGCGCGTTTTTTCGACAGTGAGCGAACGAATCTGTCCGCAAATGCGGCAAGCTTTTCCTCCGTTACAGCCGCCGACGCGAGCTCGGCAAGCTCGCCTCTCAGCTTCAACAGTGCCGACAGGTACGAATACGCCGAAGAAAAGTAGCGCTTCTTTGCGTCGGTGAGCGAGATTATCTCCTCGCGGCGTTTCTCGAGTGCTGCGCTGTCCCAGAATGCCGTCGTGTCGAATATTCGCGACACGCCTCCGGGGTATTTCATCTCGAGCGCATGCGGCGACGTGCCGTCAACGAGAGCCACGCTGCCGCCGATAACGACGGCGTCCACGGAAGACGCGTCCGAGCTGCACATGTAATATTCAACCTCACGTCCCTCGTGCTCTGCGTATTCGCCGCAGGTCTTCATGAGCGTGCTCTTTCCGGTTCCCGGCGCGCCCTTGATTATATAAAGCCTTTTCAGCCGTCTCTCGTCGATAATTTCGCGGTACCTTCCGCAAAAGCCGTTTCCCGTGTTCATTCCGACAAACGAGCAATTTCTTCCGTATGTTCTCTCTGTGCTGTATTCATCCGTAAAATTCAAGCCCTTCGCCTCCAAAATCATTCCTTTGCTTTAACATGATATGAGCGAAAGGCTCTCTTTGACATTGCGTATCCCGCAAAAAAGCAAAGAGCCTCGGAGAGCTGTATCTCCGAGGTCTTTGCAGGGCTTATTGTATCACTTTTCTTCGTTGTCGGATGCCTCGTCGCCTTCAAGGTGACGGCCGCAAACGGGGCAATAGATGCATTCGTTTGCAATTTCAGCCGAGCAGGACGGGCATACTACTGCGTGACGCATCTTGAGAAGCTCCGCGTTTCCTGCCGCAAGGTCGTCTGACAGCTTATCTACCTGCATTATGAGTGTAGCTATCTCAGACGAGCGGTCGCTGCCCTCCTTCTGAGAGTCGTAGAAAAGTCTGCCGATCTCGGCAAAGCATCTGTCGAGCTTCTGCTCGGTGGTGTGAACGTTGTACTTGAGCTTTGCGGTGCCCGTAAGATACGATGTTTTCTTTGCGGTAAATTCCACAGCGTCCGATACGCTGCGCTGGATATCGTCCCAAAGTGCCATTTAATACCTCTTTCCGCCGTTATACGGCTCTTATGCAATATACGCACATATAATATTATACATGTCTGCCGCGTGCTTTTCAAATACGGCAGGTAAACTTTTTGTAACTACAGTCCGATGACAGCCGCCGCTATCTTGAAATACACAAGCGTCGTCAGTGCGTCGACTATCGTTGTGATAAAGGGGCTTGCCATGACGGCGGGGTCGAGTCCGAGACGCTTGACAAGTATCGGGAGGATACCTCCGACAAGCTTTGCTATAACGACCGCAATCACGACCGTTATCGATACGACAGCCGCGATCGTCACCGTGACGTCGTCCACAAGCAGCATCTTGCCGAAGTTCATGACCGCAAGCGTCACGCCGCAAAGCACCGCCACGCGCAGCTCCTTCCAGAGCACCCTGAATATATCGCCGAGATATATCTCCCCGAGGCTGAGTCCGCGAATTATCGTGACCGAGACCTGCCCTCCCGCGTTTCCTCCCGTGCCCATGAGCATCGGGATAAACGCGATAAGCGCCGTTTCCGCGGCGAGCGCGTCCTCGAAGTGCTGAAGTATCTTACTTGTGAAGGTAGCCGAGAACATAAGGAGCAGCAGCCAGGGAATTCGCGCCCACCACGTCTCGAAAACACCGGTTCGGAGATACGGCTTGTCGGTCGGCGTGATAGCCGCCATCATCTCCATATCCTCTGTGTCCTCACTCTCGATGATGTCCATAGCATCATCGTAGGTGACGATTCCGACAAGGCGGTTTTCGTTGTCGACGACGGGAAGCGCGAGGAAATCGTATTTCGACAGCATCTTCGCCGCGGTGGATTCATCCTCCGTTGTGCTGATGCTTATCGGCTGGGTCTCCATGAGCTCGCCGACGGTCGCGTCCTCATTCTGCGTTGTAAGAAAATCCTTGACTGTGACGACACCGATGAGCTTTCTGTGGTCGTCGGTAACGTAGCAGGTGTATATCGTTTCCTTGTCTAGACCCGTCCGTTTTATCATCTTGAAGACAACGTCAGCCGTCATATCCGCCTTCAGCTCGACAAACTCCGTCGTCATGCAGGCTCCCGCGCTGTCCTTCGGATATGCGAGAATCTGGTTTATCGTCTTTCGCTTTTCGGGGTCTGCATGATTCAGCACGCGCTTTACAACATTGGCGGGCATCTCGTCGAGAATATCGACCGTGTCGTCGACAAACAGATTGTCGATAACGTAGGTAAGCTCACTGTCGCTGAAGGCGGAGATAAGCATCATCTGGTGATCGCTGTCCATCTCGACGAAGCATTCAGCCGCGAATTCCTTCGGCAGTATTCTGAACAAAAGCGGGATCAGATCCTCGGGGACGGAGTCAAGTATTTCGGCAGCGTCGGCAGGCTCAAGCTCGCTCATTATACCTTTGAGCTTTCTGTATTCCTTCTCTTCAAGCAGGTCCTTAATTTCCGCAGTCAATGCTCTGATATCTGTTATCATAACTTTGTCGCTCCTTTTCCTGATGCCGAGATCGTTCTGCAATTATCGGCGTGCTGCCGCTCTGAACGACTCAACAGCCGCCGCTCTGTCGCTCTTTCCGAAAAAGGCGCTTCCGATAACAAAGCAGTCAGCTCCCGCACGGGCGCATTCGCCGATGGTCTTTTCGGATATTCCGCCGTCGACCTGAAGCGTTATGCTGTGCGAAGCACGGTCTGCAATATTCCGTGCCGCCTCGATCTTCGGGAGCATGTCTGACATAAAGCTCTGCCCTCCGAAGCCCGGCTCGACCGTCATTACGAGGAACAGATCGCAAATATCCGCATATTTCTCGAAGACCTCCGCACCGAAGACGGGACGAAGCGCGATTCCCGCGTTCATTCCGGCGTCCTTTATCTTCTCCAGCGTCGCACGCACAAGACGCGGCTCGTCGAAGTCGGAATGCACCGTAACGGAAGCGGCCCCCGCAGCCTTAAGCACATCTATGTAATTCTGCGGACGCTTTATCATCAGGTGTGCGTCTATCGGCACGGTGCTGACAGAAGCAACGCTCTTGATTATGTCAAAGCCGAAGCTGATATTCGGAACATAGACGCCGTCCATCACGTCTGCGTGGAACATGTCGACCCCGGCTGAAAGCGCGGACTTAAGCTCGCTTTCAAGGTGGAGAAAGTTGCATGCAAGGAGCGACGGTGCTATACTGATACTGTTATTCATATTTCCCTCCGACAGTCAATTCGCCTCGCACGGGCGGTGGGCGAAAATATTGTTTTTTACGAAATGTCAGTGCCGACTGTCTTAATGCGTCGGTCTTATTTTGATATACGCGCTTCTCACGCGAAAAGCCTCCCTTACCGTCGCGCGCCGTCGCGAATGCCGCTTCACAAATGCGGCAAGGCGGCATATTCTGTAATTGAGCCTCGGCTCGTAAAACAGAACACGCGAGGTCGGCAGACGGCAGGAAGTCAAATTAAACGGAAGTGTGCATCTGCCGTCACCGCTTCGCTTAATATAATGGGAGGTGTCGTCGGCACCTCCCGCTGATTATTCGCTGAGTAAGCAAAGCGCGTGAGCGGCAATTCCCTCCATGCGCCCGGTAAAGCCCATTTTTTCTTCCGTCGTGGCCTTTACATTCACTCTGTCGCTCTCGACGCCGAGCTCGTGCGCGAGTGACGTTCTTATCTCATCGATATAAGGTGCCAGCTTAGGCTTCTGCGCCACAAGGGTGCAGTCGGCATATTCAAATTCAAAGCCGCGCTCTCGCGCGCTCTTTACCGCAAAGCGTAGGATCTCGCGGCTGTCCATATTCAGTGTCTTCTCCGAATTATCGGGGAAATAATATCCAATGTCGCGAAGGCTCGCCGCTCCGAGCACAGCATCCGCAAGTGCGTGTATGAGCACGTCTCCGTCGGAATGTGCGCGAAGACCAAATTCGCATTCAATGCTTACGCCCCCGAGCACGAGGGGCTTTCCCTGTTCGACCCGGTGTGCGTCGTAGCCGTGTCCGATTCTCATTTTATCCCTCCGAGGCTGTCCTGCCTGTAGCGAAGTATCGCCTCCGCCGTCACAAGGTCGACAGCATAGGTCAGCTTTATATTTTCGTGTCCGCAATCTACCAGACGTATCTTAAAGCCCGCGCTCTCCGCCGCCATGCAGTCATCCGTCACGGAAACGCCGTCGCGAAAGGCTGTATACAGCGAAGCACGGTAAAGATTTGCCTTGAACACCTGCGGTGTCTTGACGAGCCACACGTGCTCGCGGTCTATTGTGCTTTCAATGCACGCGTCGGACGTCGCGTATTTTACAGTGTCGACAGCGCGCTCGGCTGCCGCCGCCGCTCCAGTGCGGTATGCCTCACGGACGGTTTTTTCGATAATATCGACCGTTATAAGGCACCGCGCCGCGTCATGTACGGCAATGTAGTCTGTCTTCGGGTCAGCCGCCTCAAGCCCGGCCATTGCTGATTCCTGCCGAGAAGCACCGCCCGCGACAACGCAGCGCAGCTTCGACACGGAGGGCGTCAGCAGCTCGCGGCAGCGGTCGATATCCTCAGACGAGGTAACGACGATTATGTCATTTATCAGACGCGAGGACTCGAACACCTCGGCTGTGCGAAGAAGCACAGGCTTTCCGAGGACGCTCACAAACTGTTTTTTCTCGGTCGACGGCGTGCGCGAGTCACGCGAAAAGCGCTCACCGCTTCCCGCGGCAAGTATTACGGCGGTCGTGTGCTTCGGCAACGCCAAAGCATCCGCTGTCTTCTTCAAAATGTCCGAAAAGCTCATAGCCGTCCTCCTACCGAAATTAGTACGCTCCTGTCGCGTCGAGGGCACAAGCCCTTATGAAATATCACCCTTTCGCGGGGGGATATTTCCCTCACAGTATATTATACCACGCAGAAAAAATGCTTGCTTGCAAGGGCATTTTTTCAAGACCGTCAATTTTGTGAGGCGCGGCTCCTGCCGCGTCGAGGGCACAAGCCCTCATGAAATATCACCCTTTCGCGGGGGATATTTCCCTTACAGTATATTATACCACAATTTTCATCAATAATAAATACCTTTTTTCATTTCGGTCTCGCACCAAAGTAAAAGAGCACCCGTCGGGTGCCCTTTTAATATTATTTTATTTGACCGTCGTCCCCGCCGTTTTGGTTGCGCGGGTCGTTCATAAGGTCGGCTTGCTCGGGAAATTCGCGGTCGTGCTTTGCAACGTCTCGCTTTTGCTGCTTTGCCTGTGCGGCGGCGCGCTCTGACTCGCGGCGCTCCTCCTCGGCTTTGATGTGCTCGGCGCGAATGCGGTTCTCCTCGTCACTGCGGCGACGCTTCTCGGCTACCATCGCCTCAAGCTCCTCGAAGGTAACGTCCTCATTCATAGCTCGCTCAAACTGCGCCTGCTCCATGACCTCACTGCGTACAAGGTATTCTGCAATAAAGTGAAGCTTGTCGATGTTCGCGCGGAGTATCTCCTCCGTGCGCTCGTATGCCTCGACAATTATCTTCTTTATCTCGCGGTCGATCTGTGCCGCCGTCTCCTCGGAGTAGTTCTTCTCGTTATTGAAATCACGGCCGAGGAACACCTCGTCGTTTGAATGCTGGCTTCCGTAAAGTATCGGGCCGAGCTCATCACTCATTCCGAGCTTCATTACCATATTCTTTGCAATCGACGTCGCACGCTCGATGTCGTTGGATGCGCCGCCGGAGATGTCGTCGAAAATTATTTTTTCGGCAACGCGTCCGCCGAGCAGCTCGCAGATCTCATCCTTCAGACCGTTCTTGTAGACGCTGTATTTGTCCTCTGTCGGAGGATTGAGCGTGTAGCCGAGCGCGCGTCCGCTCGGGATGATGGATATCTGACGAACGGGGTCAAGAGACGGCAGCACATGCGCGATAATTGCGTGACCTGCCTCGTGATATGCCGTCTTGCGCTTTTCCTCTTCCTTGATGCGGTTGTTCTTCTTCGGCATGCCGACGATTATCTTTGTGGATGCCTCCTCGATATCATTCATGCCGATGAGCGACTTGCCCTTACGCGCCGCAAGAAGCGCCGCCTCGTTGAGAAGGTTCGAAAGGTCGGCGCCCGTAAAGCCCGCGGTTGTCTGCGCGACACGGACAAAGTCGACGTCCTCCTCGAAATGCTTGTTTCTCGCGTGAACGTGGAGTATCTCCTCGCGTCCCTTGATATCGGGGTAATTTACGGTTATCTGTCTGTCAAAGCGTCCCGGACGGAGAAGCGCGGGGTCGAGAATATCGGGACGGTTAGTCGCCGCGATAACGATTATTCCCTCGCTCGAGCCGAAGCCGTCCAT
>CAYYKO010000046.1:11795-13159 GCA_964441695.1 uncultured Ruminococcus sp.
TAGCCGCGGGATTCTTACGTGCGGTATCGAACAGGTCGCGCACACGCGATGCACCGACACCTACAAACATTTCAACAAAATCAGAGCCGGAGATCGAATAAAACGGAACGCCCGCCTCGCCGGCTACCGCCTTTGCAAGGAGGGTCTTACCTGTTCCGGGAGGACCCATCAGAAGCACACCGTGCGGAATTTTCGCACCGAGCTTCGTAAAGGGCGACGGGTCGCGGAGAAATTCGACTATCTCCTCAAGCTCCGCCTTCTCCTCGTCGGCGCCCGCTACGTCCTTGAAGTAGACCTTCGTCTTGTCGGCTGTGATAAGCTTCGCCTTAGCGCGTCCGACCGAGCCCATTCTCGAGCCCGCGCCGCCCGACGCCTGCTTCATAAAGTATATCCATACCGCGACAAGAGCAACGATAAGGAGTATATACGGGACAAACGACACCCAGGCGGGTATCTCTGTGGGCGCGGGGTAGTCATACGACTCGATAATTCCGCGCTCGTACTGGTCACTTATCAGCTCGCCGAGATCCTCGCGGAACATATCGAGGTCGCGGAGCTTATACTGTACAAGCTTCTCGCTTTCCTTGCCGTTCTCACTGTGGTACAGCACAAGCTCAAGATTGTTCGAGGAGTCAACCTCAAAGCGCTTGACCTGCTCGGTTTCAAAATACTTGCAAATATCGCTGTAGCCGATGTCCTCACTCGGGATGAGATCCCATATCGATGTCGTCGCAACGATTATGAGGGCGAAAAATATAATGTAAATTACGGCGTTTTTCAGGCTTTTTTTCATTTATCGTTAGACCGTTTCCTTTCGGGAGATAATTTTCACTTTCAGTTCTCGTATACCTCGCGCTTGAGCACGCCGACGTAAGGAAGCGCTCTGTACTGCTCGTCGTAGTCGAGTCCGTAGCCGACAACAAATTCGTCGGGTATCTCGCGTCCGACGTAGTCGGGCACGAAGTCAACGGTTCTTCTCGAGGGCTTGTCGAGGAGCGTGCAGGTGCGAACACTGCGTGCGCCGTTCAGCGTGAGATATTCAACAAGGTAGGAAAGCGTGCGTCCGCTGTCGATTATGTCCTCCACCACAACTATATCCTTCTCGGAAAGGTCGCTGCGATGCAGGTCAAGGATAATATTTATCCTTCCGGACGACGTCGTTCCGGCGCCGTAGGACGACACCTTCATAAAATCGATCTCAAGCGGGCTCTTGAGCTTTTTCATAAGGTCTCCCATAAAGACCACGCTTCCTTTAAGTATGCCCAAAAGCAGAAGATTCTTTTCGGCGTAATCGCTGTCTATCTCTGCCGCTATGCGATCGAGTATTTCATTAATTTCGTCGGCGGAGACAAGCACTCTGTCAA
>CAYYKO010000047.1:0-13051 GCA_964441695.1 uncultured Ruminococcus sp.
CCCGCCGAGCCGTATATTCACGTACAATTTTCTGACTAACACTTCACGTCTTGGAGTCGGTCATCAGCTTGTGATCCTAGAGCCGACACTGTAGCATACCGTTCGCGGAGGCGAGAGTCTGCACACAATTGCCGCTGAATACGGCGTAACGCTGAACACGCTTTACCGTAACAACCCGTCGCTTAACGGGCGTGACGCGATTTTTCCGGGGCAGGTGCTGAATATTTCCTACGACACGCCGCCTCTCGGCAGGATAGTCACAAACGGCTACGCCTATCCGAATATCGACCGCACCGTGCTTCGCCGCACGCTTCCGTATCTTACATACCTTTCGGTATTCTCATACGGAATGACAGACAGCGGCGAGCTTATCGAGCCTGTCGGAGACGTCGGCGAGCTTATCGACGCCTCACGTGAATATTCGACCGCGCCGCTCCTCGTTCTCACGTCGCTGAACTCGGAGGGAAACTTCTCAAGCGAGCTTGCACGGCATATTCTGTCAAGCGAGGAGCTGTCGGAAAGGCTTGCAGAAAGCACAGCCGCCGCAGTCGCAAAATACGGCTACGGCGGTGTTGATGCTGATCTTGAATATATTCCGAGCGAGCTTTCGGAATCCTACGCACGTCTTATACGGCTCATAAAGGCGCGCCTTGCGGGCTTGCCCGTTTTCGTTTCTCTCGCGCCTAAATACTCCTCGGCACAGGAGGGGCTGTTGTACGAGGGACATAATTACAAAGCCCTCGGAGAAGCGGCTGACCGAGCCTTTCTCATGACCTACGAATGGGGCTACACCTACGGACCGCCGATGGCGGTGGCACCGCTCGACCGTGTGCGGCGCGTTATCGATTATGCCGTAAGCGAGATACCGCGCGAAAAGCTGCTGCTCGGTACACCGAATTACGGCTACGACTGGTCTCTGCCATATATTCGCGGAAAAAGCCGCGCGGAGTCTCTGTCGAATACTGAGGCTGTCGAGAGGGCGAGACGACGCGGTGCTGATATAATGTTCGACGAAACGGCGCAGGCGCCGTATTACAATTACTACGACCGTCCCGCGACCTTCGATGACGCTGTGCGTCACGAGGTATGGTTTGAAAACGCACAAAGCGTTGACAGCACACTTCACACGGCGACGGAGTACCTGCTCGCAGGGTGCGGGGTGTGGAATATAATGAAGTACTTCCCCGAGCTTTGGGCGGTGCTGAATTCGCTTTGCAGCATTGAGAAGCTGTAAGCTTACCTCAAGCGCTCCGCATAGCAAACGGACAGCGAATATTCAAGCCCGTCCTTCAAAAGGCTGACGGTCGTAACGGTCGCAGCATCGGGTGTCGAGCTGCGCCGCGCGAGAATTGCGCCGAGTCCCTCGCCGGAGCACTTGGCAATGCTTTCGTTTTTCGTCCACAGCGAGAAGAAGGCGCGGTTTTTGTTGTCCGACCTGCGGAACAGCTCGACGTCCTCCTTGCAGAAGCATCTCTCGGCAAGAGAGGTAAGCTGAGCCGCACCGCGTTTTTCGGTAATTGCCTCGATATCAACGCCAAGCTCGCACGGAAAGGGCGTCAGTGAAAGAAAATACTCTCCGTCGTCACCGCAAGCGTCCTCGAGCTTCGGAAGAACTGCGCCGCTGTCGCTGTACGGCACACTTACGGCGCAGACAATGCAGCCCGCGGTGTGAGACAGCGAATAGGTAACGGAGGAGTTCGCGATATATGGCTTTCCGCCTTCGTATTCGGCAAAGCTGAATTTCGAGCTGCCCTTTGTGAATTTCTCAAAAAGCCCGTCGCGAAGTGCCGTTGCCGTCCTGTGCTCCTCGGCATGCGACATAAATTTGTCGGTAAATTTGATTGCAAGTAATATCATTTCACGCTCTTTCACGGTGTAAAGCGTCCGAAAGCGCGTTTCACACAGCACTTTCAAGAAAAAAAGCTCGCTTTTTGCACCAAAAGTTTTGATTTTTTATATACAAATCCGTCGTTTTGTGATATAATGTATTTATGAAAAGCTCAACAGCTTGCAGAAAGGTGGATAAGCCATGAAAAAACGAATCATTACGATCGCAAGACAGTACGGAAGCCGCGGAAGAGAGATCGGTAAGCTCCTCGCAGAAGAGCTCGGCTTCAAATATTATGACAGAGATCTCATCTCGATGGCTGCCGAAAAAAGCGGATACAACAAGGATATTCTCGGTGAAGCCGACGAGAAGGCAGCGAACAGTCTGCTTTATACACTCGCGCTCGGTTCGTCCGTTTACGCACGCGGCGTGGAGCACATCAACGTACCGCTGAACGACAAGCTGTATATTGTGCAGTCAAACCTCATTCGCGAGATTTATGAAAAGGATAGCGGCGCCGTTATCGTAGGTCGCTGTGCTGATTACATTCTCGCCGACAAGGAGGATGTGGCACACGTGTTTATAACGGCTGATTTTGACGCTCGCGTAGAGACCGTTGCAAAGCGAAACGAAATTGCAGACGGAAAGGCCAAGGATCTCGTCGTGAAGACCGACCGCCGCCGTACCAACTACTATAATTACTACACAGGCAAGAAGTGGGGACGTATTGAAAATTACGACCTTATCGTCAACACCTCAAAGACCGGTGTCGACGGAGCCGTAAAGGTCATCAAGACCTTCTGCGACTGCTGAATCTCTGTAGCGCCCCGCTTATGCGGGGCGCTTTTTTAGTTGAGAGTTCCTTCGCTTTTGTTTATAAAAAGCTCGCAGGCGCGGCGAAGAGGCGCGTTTTCGGGCAGCTCAAGTGTCGGGTCAGCCGAAAGCACGGCAGCTGCCGAGGAAGCCGCATCGCCGAGAAGGTCGCAATCCTTACACGATGCCGTAAGCGCAAGGGACGATACGCCGTGCTGACGCACAAGTCCGTTCTCGGCAAAAAGATCACCCGCGCCGCGCTGCTTCAGGTCAGCCTGCGCTATGTCAAAGCCGTTCTTGCAATTCTTTATTGTTCTGAGCCGTTCAAGCGCACGCTCATTCTTGGCGTCAGACACAAGCACGAAATACGACTTCACGCTGCCGCGTCCGACTCTTCCGCGAAGCTGATGAAGCTGTGAGAGCCCGAAGCGCTCCGCATTCTCAACTATCATTAGAGTTGCATTCGGTACATTGACACCGACCTCGATAACGGTCGTCGATACAAGAACCTGAATATCTCCGCTGACGAATTCACGCATTATGCGCTCGCGCTCGTCAGGCTTCTGCTTTCCGTGAAGAAGCGCAATATTCAGCTCGGGAAGCTCGAGCTTCAGCTGCTCGGCATACACGGCAGCAGCCTTCAAGGGCATGCTCTCCTCCGGCTCCTCCTGCTCGAAAAGAACGATATCCGCCGCTTCCTCAAGGTCGCTTGAGCCCTTTCGTGCAGGCTTCTCCGCCTCCTCGATGGCGGGACATACTATATACACCTGATGCGAGGCGTCAGCCTGCTTTTTTATAAATGCGTTCAGTCGGCTTCGGTAGCTCTCTCCGACAACAAAGGTGTCGACGGACATTCGGCCGGCGGGCAGCTCATCTATGCGCGACACGTCGAGCGTGCCGTACATTATAAGCGAAAGGCTTCGCGGGATCGGGGTTGCACTCATTGTCAACGTCGACACGCCAAGTGATTTCTCGGCAAGCGCGCTGCGCTGAAGCGCACCGAAGCGGTGCTGCTCGTCGATAATTACAAGTCCGAGCGAGCGAGGTGCAATATCGTCGGAAAGCAGCGCGTGCGTTCCGATTATCAGCGTGGGCTCCTTTGAGCCTGCAAGCGCAGAAATTTTGCGTCGTGCGGCAGCTCCGGTATGACCGGTGAGCAGTCTCACTGCAAAGCCGAGCCTCTCAAGCATCGGCGAGAGCTCGTTGTAGTGCTGGCTCGCAAGAATTTCGGTCGGCACCATGAACAGACAGTCGTATCCGTTGTTCAGGCAAATATACGCAGCGCCCGCCGCAACAGCAGTCTTACCCGAGCCGACGTCACCGGTGAGCATGCGGTTCATGGCGTAGGAGCTCGTCATGTCATCGCGTATCTGCGAAAGCGCCTTCTCCTGAGCCGATGTGAGGCGAAAAGGAAGCGCTGCCAAAAAAGGCTCTGTGTCGCCGCTTTTTATTACTGCACGCGAGTCGCTTTTCTTGCGTCCTCCGAGCATTCCGAGAGCACAGGAGGCAAGAAACAGCTCGTCAAAGGCAAGACGACGCTTCGCCTTCTCAAGAGCCTCAGCCGACTCGGGAAGGTGAATATTCGACAGTGCCCAGGTCAGCGTCGGAAGCGAGTTTTCCTTAAGCACCCTTGACGGAATATGCTCCTCAAGCTCCGGCAAGACTGCCCGAAGCGCTTCGGCGACCGAGGACGCAAGCAGCTTCTGCGTAAGCCCGGAGGTAAGGGGATAGACCGGAATTATCGGTGCGAGCGCGTCGGGGTCGACGCACGGCTCGAAAAGCGGTGAGGAAAGTGAGAGCACTCCGTGAGAGACGGCAAATCGTCCCCAAAAGCGAAAGGTGGCGCCGAGCGCAAGAACGTCCTTCAAAAACGTCTGATTGAAGAAGGTTATCTCGCAGGAAGCGTCGTCGTCAAAGGCGCGAAGCTTCAACAGAGTCATGCCGCGTCGGATAGGATGTACCTTCGGCGCCGTACCTACCGTGAGAATACACGAAAACGGTCCGTCTATGCCCTCGTCGACAAGGGTTTTGATTTCGGAAAGAGTTCGCGTATTTCCGCGGTTCTGATACGCGCGCGGATAATAATGCACAAGGTCAAAAAGCGTTTCCACTCCGACACGGTTGAAGGCACGGTGTCGGCTCTCTCCGATGTTTTTCAGAACGGAAACTGAGCTTTCGGCACTTTTTTTCACGGGAAACGCTCCTTTCGGTGTTATGCTCGATGTAACTCAGCAGTGCGAAAACTTGCAGGGCGACTTATAGAACTCGACAAGATCGAGCACAAGTCTGCCTTCGGCGTTACGCGAAAAGCCGAGCTTTTCGGCAAGACCGTTTTCAATATTTTCTTCATCGGCAAAAACCGTGCCGACCTCGCAGCGATACATGAAATTAAGCACCGTGCGAGCCATAATTATGAGAGCCTCCTCGTCATCGACCGTGGAAGCCGAGCGAAGGAGCGCCAGCGTATTGTCGTCGCCGTGAATCGTGCAGGCGCAGACACCGATAATGTGATTTAATTTCGTTGCGTCCTCATTGACGTCAGCGGCAAAATATGTATAAGCATCCGCGCGGTATTTCGCGCCGCACAGCGTGCAGAGCTGTTCTGCGGCAGCCGCATCATGAAGCGGTTTTACAATTAGCATCGTTTTCTCCGTAATTTGTGTTTTATATCGAATGGAGATAGGCTATCTCCTCATCTGTCAAAAATCTGTATTTTCCGAGCGGGAGCGCGTCGTCTGTCAGCTCTCCTATTCTGACGCGGCGAAGGCTTTTCAGCTTGAAGCCGCAGCGCTCACACATTCTTCTTATCTGTCTGTTGCGCCCCTCGGATAAGACGATCCGCACGCACGAAAGGCTGTCTCCGCGCTCGATAAGCTCGACCCTCGGGGGCATTATCCTTCGCCCGTCGATCTCAAACGGCTCACGAAGGCGCTCGAGGTCAGCATCCGTCAAGGACGCCATTATCTGCGCGATATAGGTTTTGGTAAGTCCGTGAGAGGGGTGCGTCATGCGATTTGTAAGCTCACCGTCATCTGTGAGCAGCAGCAGTCCCTCGGAATACATATCAAGCCGTCCGACAGGGTAAACTCTCGCATGCACACCGCGTGTCAGGTCATGCACCGTCGGTCTTCCCTTTTCGTCTGACATGGTACTTACGTAGCCGACAGGCTTATTCAGCAAAACATATGTAAAGCGGCGCTTATCGCCGCCCGGCTTCGGCATCAGACGCTTTCCCTTATACTCGACACGGTCTCTTTCGGGATCTATCTTGCAGCCGAGAGACGCCGTCTCTCCGTTGACCTTGACAAGGCCGCGCGAGATTTCAGCCTCGGCGGCGCGTCTCGACATTAAGCCGATATCGGTAAAATATTTCTGAAGTCGTATGAGTGCCATATTCTGTCCTTTCGCCAAAGTCGCTATCTGCCGATGAATTTCAGTATTCGCTCGCGGATCGAGCTTTTTGTGTGCGACGCCTCGACCGTCCGCTCGGCAAAAAGCGGAATTGAGCCGATTTCTTCTCCGTCAAGTGTAAAGACCGCTCTTGCAAGCGCGTCTCCCTCGCTCACCGGCGCCGGGAAGAATCTGTCGGCCTCGATTCGCACCGCGACTCGCGCTCCCTTAGGTAAATTCACCGAAAAGGCGTCCTTATTTGAGCAGCGGACGCTGCCCTCGACACCTCCGACAAGCGGCATTACCATATGAAGCTCACCGGGCTCGGCGACCGTGCGGCGAGAAATTTGCCCGAAGCCGTAATCGAGAAGTGTCCTGTGGTCTGCCCAGTCGTTCGGTGCATTCAGCGTCACAGCTATAAGGCGCACTCCGTCGCGCACAGCCGCGGACACAAGACATCTGCCGCTTCGCTTTGTAAAGCCTGTCTTGACGCCCACGGCACCGTCGTAGCTCTTGAGCAGCCTGTTGTGATTGACAAGCGAGCGCTCGCCGCCGACAGCACTCGGAATATTGGTGCTTGCCGTTGAAACGATCTCGCAAAAGCGCTCGTTTCTCATTGCCTCGCGCGTTAGCACGGCAAGGTCGCGGGCGCTCGTATAGTGCTGCGCGTCATCAAGCCCGTGCGGATTTGTAAAATGTGTATCGGACAGCCCGAGAAGCTGTGCCCTCGCATTCATCAGCTCGGCAAAGCTCTCGCTGTCGCCCGCTATCTCACAGGCAATTGCCGCCGCGGCGTCGTTTGCGCTCTCAAGCATCAAGCCGTACAAAAGCTCTGACATCGTCAGGCACTCGCCCTCCGTCAGATACATTGACGAGCCCTCAAGCCCGACAGCGTCAGCCGAGACCGTGACTCGACGCTCAAGGTCACCGCTCTCAAGCGCTACAAGCGCGGTCATTATCTTTGTGGTGCTCGCCATCGGAAGACGCGCGTTTTCGTTTTTGGCGAAAAGCATGCTTCCGCTGTCGGCATCGATGAGCACGGCGCTCTCCGCAGACAGCGAAGGGCTGCCGCTCGCATACACCTGCGTTGACGCGGTCAGCATAAGGCTCACGCCGACAAGCAACGCTGCCGCATATTTGATATTTCTGCGTAAAATAACAAGCATTTCGGATACCTCGCAAATTCACTTCAAGCTTAGTATCCGCCGCCCTTCTCACCTTATGCGAGAGCGTCGCGTCCAAATTCGTCTTGTACGGGAACGAATTTTATTTCTTTGAAAAAGCTGACTTGAGCTTTTCGATAAGCTCTGGCGAGCGCTCGATGAACGATATCACGCGCGACGCCGTGTCCTCGGTCGACGCGGGTGCATTAACATTCAAAAGCTCCGTGTGTCCCTCGGCGTCCGTCACGATAAAGCAAACGGGAGAAACGGTAACTCCGGTTCCGCCTCCTCCTCCGTAGTTATTGAACACGGGCTTTCCGTTTTGCACGGGCGTGTCCTTTTTCAGGTAATCTATTCCGCCCGAGGCATGACCGACGCTCACCTTCGAGACGGGAATTATGGTCGTTCCGCTCGGTGTCGTTATCGGCTCGCCGAGCACGGTATTTGCGTCCAGCATCGTTTTAATGCTGTCGAGTGAGGTTCTTATTATCTCGCTCTGATTATTTTCTGCCATCGTGATATACTTTCCTTTCGTTTGCTTTATTTATTACCGTTCCACGGTCTTGCAGCTTGATAATTGCCCTTGCGGTCTCCCGCAGCGCGTAGCAGACACGAAGGCGCACGGTCATGTCAAGCTTAATGTCGACGCCGTCTGCGGTGTAGTCGCACACAAGCGCGACATTTTCGTCCTTCATTCTCAGCTCGCCGACATCCCGAGCAAGCTCAAAAAACGCACGTAGCAGTGCGGCAATCGCGCCGTGCTTTACAGCCGTCGCCGCAGCGTCCTCTCCGCCGACAGTTATGCGGCAGAGCTTAATATCCGTTCGCATATGCCGACTTGCGCGGCGCGCCGCACCAAGCACCTCTTTTGCAAGCTCAAGCGCCTCGGAGACACTGCCGATTCCGTCCGTCTCCCCCTCGGTTGCGCGTTTTTTTGCGGCTCCTGCGGCGCCACGGCTGCGTTTTTGCCGCTCAAGCTCCATAAGCTTCATATATTTTTTGTGCGACAGTCCAGGCAGGCGCTTCTTTTTTTCTCGCTTCGGATACACCTGCACCGAGACAGCTCCCACACTGAGCTTCAGGCGGAGCTCTCCGTCGGAGATTATGCGTATCTTAAGCGGGCAAAGAAGTATGAGCACGGTCAGCAAGGCAAGCACTCCGACGCACAGGAGAAATATTTTCACACCGTGCCTCCGACGTCCGAGTCGAGCGCCGACGTCTCTATTGTCAGCTGGTCGCCCGACGAGGCACGCATTGCTTCGCCATCTCCCGTCACGATCTCGGGAAGCTCCGAGAGTGAGTTCAGACCGAACACGCGAAGAAAATTGTCCGTCGTTTTGTAAAGCATTGGTCTGCCGGGCACATCAAGGCGTCCGCAGGGCTCGATAAGCTTCTTTTCCACCATTGAGGAAAGCGCGTAGCTCGAGTCAACGCCGCGAACCGTGTCAATGTATGCTCTCGTGACCGGCTGATTGTACGCGACCACTGCAAGCACCTCGAGCGACGAATTCGAAAGATGACCGCCGCGGCGAATGCCGAGCGCCGTTCTGATATATGAGCCGTATTCCTCGCGCGTGCATATCTGGCACGAATCGGGAAACAGCACCATCATTATACCGCGCGAGAGCTCCGTGCAGTTATTGTATTTCTCGGCGAAATCGCTTACTATCCTTTTGCACAGCGCAAAGGGAAGTCCCATCGCGTCGGCAAGCTTTGTATATTCGACGGGATGTCCCGCCGCGAACAAAACCGCCTCGATTATTCGCTCGCACTTCGGTATATCAAGGGAGAGGTCTTCAATGTCGTCTGTCACGGAAACCGCTGTGGAGTCCTCAAGCGGCGTGACATTCTCATTTTGCTCCATATGCTCCTCCTTTACACTTTATCATGCTGTCGTGTCTTCAACCATCGCGCCCGTATCGCTCTCGCCGTCCTCAAACATGCTTCCGAGCCGCGCCTCATCGAAGTCCTCCGACAGGGTCAGGCTGATATGACCGTCTGCTCTGACGACGCCGTCCGTGCCCTCAAGATCCTCGTCGGATATTCCGAGAAAGCCCGAGCGAAGCATCTCAAGCACCGCCATAAACTTTGCGATCAGCTCCGAGCGGCTCGCGCAGCCTGCGAAAAAGCTGTCAAGGTATATACTGCCGCTCGAGCGCAGCTGCCCGACAAGGCGCGATGCCACTGACAAAACAGACACCTGCGGCGCGCTGACAAGCGGCTCGAAATTCTTCTTGACCGCTTCGTCGCTCACGCGAACCTCAGACATGGCACGCATAAGCGCACGTGACAAAAGCTCCGGCGCATGCGAGGCAACGTAGGTCTTGTCGACCGATATTTCGTCTTGCTCCTTTACCATACGCAAGCCGTAGGTCGCGTAAAGCAGATTCATGCTTGACGCCGCAAGCTTCGCTCTCTGATATTCAAGCACAGCCTCTGCAAGAGAGGCGCGCGGGTCCTCCTCGTCCTCGCTCTTCGGCAGAAGCATACGGCTCTTGATAAGCATCAGCTCGCTTGCCATAAGGAGAAATTCGGAGGCTATCTCGATATCGCAATTCTCCTCTGCATTAATGTACTCCATATACTGCGAGCACAGCTCTGCTATCGGAATGTCGTTGATATCTATCTTGTTTTTCGTTATAAGCGTCAGCAGGAGGTCGAGCGGTCCCTCAAACTGATCGAGCTTGTAGCTGATATGCTCCATCACGTCACCCGAATACGGGTATAAGCTCGAGTACCCACTCAAACGCCCTGAGAACAGCGTAAATAATATTGCTGAGCGGAAGGCTGACGATATTCGTCGCAAGCAGCAGGAACATTGCAAGCATTATATACTGCTCGTACTTCATTATCATGAAGTAATACTTCGCCGGAAGGAACTGCAAGAATATTCTCGAGCCGTCGAGCGGCGGCACAGGGATAAGGTTAAACACACCGAGCGAAAGGTTCAGCAGAACAAACATTTGAAGGAACATCAGCCAGACAAGCTGAAGCTTGTCGACGAACGTCGGCATTTGCGGCAGTATTTGTTGAAGCGCGGAGGTCTCAAGTGAAATAGCGATCAGGTCTCCCCTGAAGCCGATGAGAAATGCCGAGAGATAGAAGACTGCCACACCGACAAATGCCATGACGAAATTCGCAAGCGGACCCGCCGCGGCGGAGATCGCCATGTCGCGCTTCGGCTTCTTGAAATACCGTGTATTTATCGGCACCGGCTTCGCCCAGCCGACTCCGAAAAGGAGCATGCATAGGGCACCGATCGGATCTATGTGGTGAAGAGGATTTAACGAAAGTCTTCCGAGATTGCGTGCCGTCGGGTCGCCGAGGCGCATTGCCGCATAGCCGTGAGCTACCTCGTGAAACGTGAGAGCGACGAGCAGCGCGGGAATGCGAAGCATAAGAGTGGCAAGATCGACACCGAATAAGCTCAATTCTTACACCTCCGTTATCACTCGTCAAGAGAGAGCATGTGCTCAAAGCTTTCCCGCTTTACCGCAATGTAGGGCTCGCCGTCCCGAAGCATGACAACGGGCGGGCGCGGGATGCGGTTATAGTTTGAAGCCATGGAATAATTGTACGCACCTGTCACAAGCACGGCAATAACATCACCGCGCTCGGGGCGGGCAAGCTTGATATTCTCCGCAAGCAGGTCGCCGCTCTCGCAGCATCTGCCGGCAAGTGTACACTCGTAATCTGCGCTCTGCGCGGCGTGCGTTGCGTTGAGCACGGTATATTTCGACTGATAAAGCGTGTATCTCGGGTTATCCGTCATACCTCCGTCGACCGAAACGTAATTACGGAAGCCTTCGATCTCCTTGACAGAGCCGCAGGTATAAAGCGTCGCTCCCGCCGCTGCAACGACAGAACGGCCGGGCTCCATGAAAATTCTCGGCATTTCAAGCGAGAGCTCGTCGCACATGCGGCGCACCTCGCAGGCGAGAAGACGAATATTCTCCTCATAGTCGATTTCCGGGTCGTCAACCGTATATCTCACGCCGAAGCCTCCGCCGAGGTTGAGCATCGGCAGCGCGCATTCCGTGCGCTCACGCATGTCGCGTACAAAGCGAAGCATAATGTCAGCCGCATCACGGAAGGTATCGATATCAAACAGCTGCGAGCCGACATGGCAGTGCAGTCCGCAAAGCTCGACGTGCTCGAGCGTTGCAGCAAGACGCACGATGCGCTCTGCGTCTCCCGTGACAATGGCGCTGCCGAACTTCGAGTCGACATTGCCTGTCACGACCTTCTTGTGAGTATGCGGGTCGATGCCGGGAGTTATGCGAAGGAGTATCCGCTGGCGGCATTCAAGGCGCTCCGCCGCCTCGTCAAGTGCAAAAAGCTCGTCAATGCCGTCGACCACAATATATCCGACGCCGAGGCGGACAGCGTACTCAAGGTCTGCGTCCGTTTTGTTATTTCCGTGGAAGAAGACCTTGTCCATCGAAAAGCCCGCGGCACTTGCCGTGGCAAGCTCGCCGGAGGACACGCAGTCGGCATGCATTCCCTCGTCAGCCATTATTTCGTAAAGCTTCTTAAAGCACAGTGCCTTGCCCGCATATATCGGAGCGCTTCCCTCTCCGAAATTCTCCGCAAAGGCGCGGCGGTACATGCGGCACATTCCGCGAAGTGCATTCTCGGATATTATGATCGAGGGGGTACCGTAGCGCTCTGCAAGGCTGATTGCGTCGACGCCGTCTATTGTAAGATGTCCGTTCGACGCTACATCAAAGCTTTCGTGAAGTATCATATCAGTATTACATCCTTTTTTTGAGATTATGCAATCAGGAAAGACCGCTGTGAGACAGCAGCTCCTTCCAAAGCTCATCGCGTCCGACTCCGCTCACCGAGGAATACAGAATTACAGCCGAGGCGTATGAGACAAGCTCGTTTTGCGCGAGCGCTTCGGTGATCTCGCGGCGCTGTGTTGCATTGAGCTTATCCGCCTTTGTCGCAACGACGATAAACGGAAGCTCCGCGGCGATGAGATATTCCATCATGGCAAGGTCATCCTTGGTCGGACCGATACGGCTGTCGACCAGGCATACGGTGAGCTTTAGGAGGTCTATATTCGGATTGCTTGTGAAATATCCGTCCGTCAGCGCCGACCAACGCTTCTTATCCTCAAAGGTGCGCTTCGCGTAGCCGTAGCCCGGCATATCGACAAGATAAAGCGAACGGTCTACACTGTAGAAATTGACCGTGATGGTCTTTCCCGGTGAGCCGCTGACACGCGCGAGCGACTTTCTGCCGAGGAGTGAATTTATAAGCGAGCTCTTGCCGACGTTGCTTCGCCCGGCAAAGGCGATCTGCGGCTTATTCTCCGTCGGGAACTGCGACGGAAGACCTGCCGATATCTTCAGCTCTGTTTTATTGAGATTAAGCTTCATTTTTCAAGATCCTTTCATTAAAGCGGGAGCACTCAGCAGTCGGACTCGGCATAAACACGACTCCGACGGCCGCCTGCGGATTTAACGGAGCTCTTTTTCTCCCCCCGCGTCGCACCTTTCGGTCTTGTCTCTGACGAGCGCCGCCGTGAGCACGTCATCGGCGAATCTGCACGGCACAAAATTCAGTCCAGCCCTGACCGCAGGGTCAAGCTGCTCGAGATCCGGCACGTTCTGCTCGGGAATCAGTACGGTTTTTATCCCGCGAGTGTACGCAGCAGTCGCCTTTTCGCGAAGACCGCCTATCGGAAGCACGCGTCCCGTCAGCGTGATCTCTCCGGTCATTGCAACATCTCCGCGTGCGGGAGTCTTCGACAGTGCGCTGACAAGTGCCGTCGTAAGCGTAACTCCGGCGGACGGACCGTCCTTGGGCACGGCACCCTCCGGCACATGGATATGGATATCCGTGCTCT
>CAYYKO010000048.1:0-12894 GCA_964441695.1 uncultured Ruminococcus sp.
TTAAATCCTTTCATAAATTGTTGACGCTCAAAATACGAGAGGATTGCCGAGAATGTATTTGCAAACCTCTCGTTTACAATACAATCTCCAAAAGGTAGGTGTTTTTCAAAAAGCACTCTCCAAAATTATATTCAAGCCGCAGCTTGTAGTGTTATTGTATCATAAAAGCTTATAATCTTCAAGCGATATGTATTAGTTTCTCTTGTAATTCCGAATTAAATCCACCAGGCAGGGTAGTGTGTTTATTTTGTTTGCAGGTTTGCACTTCTGCGTATTTTGTTCCCTTTCTTCAGCAGCTTTTCCTGCTTGTCAAAATACTTTGCGAGCTGCATACCCTCCAGAACGCGTTTTTTTAGATCGACAGCCAGACTATCCATGTTCTTGTTCATCAATCCGTGGATGACCTCGTTTCTGTAGATACACCAGTCGTTTAACGCCTCTAATTTAGAGAGAAAGGCTTCAATGTCAAGACCTTCGCACTGTGATTTCAGTGCATAAAGATACCGATCATGACGATAATCATTTTCTGTGTAAGCAGCCCACTTGAGCACACAGCGGATGATTTTTGCTTTCCCGGTGATGCTTGTTATGCCGAGCTTATCGCTTTCGCCATCATTTTTATAGGATAAGACGAATTCACACAAGATTGACGCTTTTTTCTTCCAGATTCTCCCGGAGAGGCGATCTGTCAAAAATCCCATGTGATAAAGAGTTGAACGCAGACGGTCTTCTAAAAGTGCGTAGTCGATCAATAGCGCCTCAAAGTAAAAGCCTTCCTCCATTGCACGTTTGAAGCGTCCTTTCTGAATGCGGTACGTGTACCGCTTGTCTTGATTGTCGGTGAAGGTCTCGATTTTTCGATCAGCCATATAAAATTCCTCCTGATAATCAGTGCGAAGGGAAGCGTTTACTGTATCCGAAAATCCCGCTGGGGGAGAGTGAGTTTATATTAGATTGTTGCATAGACATAAAATAAACCAATGCGTCCGACAGGTGTATCTCTATAGCAAAGCAAATGATCACTTACCGGTGGCGGTATTTATAATTGACATAGCGCGGGAAACGGCATCGAAAATATTATTTGCGGACAGAATTCCGAGGCTATCCAATGCTATGGAAGCAATTTGAGCTGTTTCTGTAGAAGCTCGAGTGCTGCAGCGTATCACCGAATTAAAAGCTTTGCGAAGCAAAAGTTCGCAGTCCTCGTTTGCTTGAGCATTCCAATAATTTACGTAATTATTCTCGAAGGTGATATATGATGCTTGCCAACAAGTATTTGATATTTGCGTCATGTTATGATATGGAAGCTGGGATGCATATGGCAGTGTTTCCTTTAAGGTCGAAATCAGATTTTTTAATTCTTGCGTCTCTTTTTCATTTTGCAATGAGTGATTTACTATTTCACGGTAAAACGAATTACTACGATACAGAGTCTCGTCATATTTTAGCATAGCTTCTCCCTTCAATCATACGCAAGTGAATAATGTCATCTTTTGGTTTACTGACGGTATTATAACACACTTGTGCCGTAATTGCAATAATATATATGCGGTATACGGGCATTTTGACCAACAGCAAATAATACGAAACCCGCCAAAGCAAAAACTCCCCGCTTGGAGTACAGTGCAGTCTGTATTCCAAACGGGGAGTAATATTTACAGCACCCTTTTGCCGGACGCCGCTTCGAAGTGGTGTTTTACGATGCCTCGGTCGAGCTTTGTGTAGAAGCCGCTGCCGTGGGTGAGCTTCACGCTGCCGTCCGGCAGCAGCTCAAAGTGGAATTTTTGCTGATTCATTGCGGTGGGCGCGAGCATGGCTGCGGTCATGCCGCTCTTGAAGTAGTCGGGCATGGGCTCCGCGCAGCTGCAAAGCTCCTTCATCGGGCGGCTCTTGTGCTCGACGCCCTGAGTCTCGCCGTAGCCGAGTGAGATAAGGCAGACGGACCTTTCGCCCTTGCTGACGACAGCACGGCTTTTTCCGTGAGTCATTGCCACCCAACACGTGTTGAGCCCCAGCTCCTGCGCCTTCAATACGAGCTGCTCTCCGTAATAGCCGAGCTCCTCGTCGAGCGTTTTCGACCTCTTGCCGACAAGCGCGATGTAGTTTCGAACTCCGCTGAATTTCCCGTAGTGCGCCACGAAGGAAGAAAAGCAGCTCGGCTCGTCATAGATTATCTGAATATTCAGCCCGGACTTTCGATTGATTTCGCAAAGCATGCCGTCGAGCACGGCGCGCTTTTCCTTTTCGATCGGTCGGTCTGTGTACTGTCTGACGCTGTGGCGCGCCTGCATGATCTCGAGTATTTCCATAGTTATCTCGCCTCCGATTATCGCCCGTTGACTTCGCTTCTGTCGGGCAGTGATTTCAAAATTTCCGTTGCGAGCTGCAACGTGCCGATGAGCCTTTCGAAGGCTTCGGTCTCCGAGTCAAAATAGTAGTAGTTTTTCGTACCCTCCTTACGAAGCTTAACAATACCCGCGTTCTTCATGATCTGCAGGTGATGCGATACTGCGGGACGGGAAAGATTCGTCTTTTCCGTGATCTCGCAGACGCGAACTCCGTTGCAGCTTCCGCATTTCATCATTTCCGTAATAAGGTGCTGCCGTGTTTCGTCGCCGATGGCGCTGAGAATTTTCGAGCAGGCGGAAAAGCTCTCCGCAAGCTCAGGCAGCCGTTCATGCATCTCCAAAAAACATTCCTCGCTTTCGTTTAAGCGCTTAAACCGATGATATTATATCACACCTTAACGCAATATTTCCATCCGTAAAGAAAATCGAGTCGGAGGAAATGCTTTGGGGCGTTTCTCCGGGAAAATGATTGCAAAGCATAGCTTGATGCGGTATAATTAAAGCATACCTCGACAAGCGAACAAAGCCGCAATTATGAAAAAGCTGCGGCTTCCCGCGGGACGGCGTGACATTACGGCGCGGAGCAATTCATGCCGTCGATTTTTCGCGAAAAAATATTATCCGTGTCACCTTTTGTAACAGGCGTGCATCTATATATCAGAACAGCGTAACGGTGGTGTATTATGGTATTCAGCAGCTTACAATTTGTCTTTATTTTTATGCCGATATTCTTCGCGTGCTATTATATTGCACCGAGTAAAGTGAAGAATGTCGTTTTATTTTTCGGGAGCATGTGCTTTTACTTTGTAGGCACGCTTGATAATCCCGAGCATTTTATTCTCTTTGTGCTGAGTATCGTTATGGATTTTGCGCTCGGAGTGCTGATCGAAAAGCACCGTATGCACGGAAAAGCCTTGCTGACTGTCGGAGTGCTCCTTCATTTGTGCAGTCTCGGGCTGTTTAAGTACTCTCCGTTTGTGATAAACGAGCTTCTCGGCATCAGCGCAGGCTTTACGGAAAGCATCGTGCTTCCGATCGGAATATCGTTTTACACCTTCCAGGGAATATCGTATATTGCCGACGTTTACCGCGGCAGGGTGGCAGCGCAGCAGAGTCTGCTTAAATATGCGGTGTATATTTCAATGTTCGAGCAGCTTATCGCAGGACCTATCGTGACATACGGTCAGGTGGAGCATGAGCTTGACGAGCGAAGGCTCTACGCGTCACGCGTGATCAGAGGCTTTTGCACCTTTGTCTTCGGACTTGGGCTCAAGGTGCTGCTTGCAAATCCTGTAGGAAAGCTGTGGTCGCAGACCTGCGCCATAGGCTTTGAAAGCATTTCGACGCCACTTGCGTGGATGGCGATATTTGCTTATACCTTTCAGATATACTTTGACTTTTTCGGGTACTCGCTTATGGCGATAGGCCTCGGCGAAATGCTCGGCTTTAATTTGCCGAAGAACTTCGATCATCCGTACACGAGCCGCACGCTGACTGAGTTTTGGCGGCGATGGCATATAACGCTCGGCTCGTGGTTTCGCGAATATGTGTACATACCGCTCGGCGGCAACCGCAACGGTACGCTTGCCACGGTGAGAAATCTGCTTGCAGTGTGGCTTCTGACCGGAATATGGCACGGGGCTGGCTATAATTTCGTCCTCTGGGGCGTGATACTGTTCCTTGTCATATTGCTTGAGAAGCTTTTTATCGGAAAATATCTCGAGAAGACGCCGCTTGCGCATGCTTACATGATAATTCTGATACCGCTGACATGGGCGGTCTTTGCCATCGGCGATATAGGCGAGCTTTCGGTATTCTTCAGCCGACTGTTTCCGTTTTTCGGACAGGGCGTGTGGTCGAGCTTCAGATACGACTACCTGAAATATCTGAAGCTGTATTATCCGTTTTTTATCGCGGGCGTGCTTTTCTCGACGAAGCTCCCGTACAGCATATTAAAGCGCATCAAAAGCCGCGCGGTCATAGGGATTATCACAGCCGTGATATTTGCCGCGAGCGCGTACTGCATGTACAGAGGCTTCGACGACCCGTTTTTGTATTTCAGATTTTGAGAGAGGACCGTAATGAAAAAATCTAATATTTGGACACTTATATCGCTCATTCTCATGATAGCGGCAGTAATACTGTTTATGGCGCTGAGACGCGAGGAGCCTGCGGAATTCGATGACGGCGCAGACGTCGAATGGACACAGCCGAGTGACGCCGTATATTCTCCGTCTTCAAGCGAAGAGACAAGTGAAGCTGCGAGCGAGAGCGAGCAGGCTTCCTCGATGCAGTCTCTGCCTTCAAGCCCTGTGGAAACGACAGGCGATGCACTGTCAACTGTCGCCGAGAGTGACGCTGTCACGGAGAGCACTCCGGAGGGCACACCCGAGTCAAGTGCTGCCGAATATATACCGCCGAAGCCGGTCGGCGATTTTTCGATGGAAGGCTCGCTGTTTATCGGCGACTCGAGGACTGTCGGACTTATGGAATACTCGGGAATCGGCGGCGCAGACTATTTCTGCACGGTCGGGATGACGGTGTATAATATTCATGAGAATCCCGTTTCCGTCCCGAACGTCGGCAAACTCACGCTGACCGAGCTGCTTTCAAGAAAAAAGTACAATAAAATATACGTCATGCTCGGCATAAACGAGCTCGGCTACAGCCCCGAGGGCACGGTCGGAAAATACAGCGAGCTTTTGAGCTTCATAAGCGGCAGCCAGCCTGACGCGGTGATATTCATCCAGGCGAATCTGCACGTTACGAAAAAGCGCTCCGACAGCGACAAGGTGATAAATAACCCTGCTATCAACTCCCTGAACGCTCGGATAGCAAAGCTCGCGGACGGAAAACGACGCTTTTACATTGACGCCAATGCTCTCTTCGACGACAAAAACGGTGCTCTTTCCGAGGAGCGCTCGAACGACAGTGCACATGTCCTTGCAAAATACTATAAGGAGTGGGGCGAGTGGATACGCCAAAGCTCTGCTTCACTGCTCGGGGAGGGACAGCCTTGACCGATAAGGAAGAATTTTGCGATAGCATCCGCTTTTACGAAAAGGCAATGTACTCGCTGGCATTTTCCGTTGTCAGAAACGAATCCGATGCGGCTGACGTTATCAGCGAGTCGATTTATCGGGCATACAAGAATTTGCACACACTGAAAAACGACGCGGCGTTCAAGCCGTGGATACTTCGTATAGTTCATAATACGGCAGTTGAAGCGATACGCAAGGGCTCGAAGATAATTACGGTCGATGAGGTGCCCGATCTCCCGAACGACGGCTGTGAAAACGATATTGCCGCAAGACTGACGCTGCGCGACGCGGTGAATCGACTCAGACAGCCGTACCGAACCGTGGTAGTACTGTTTTACTTTGAAAATCTTTCGATAATGAAGATCGCGCAGGTCACGGGCGCAAATGCGGTGAGCGTAAAAAAGCAGCTCTCCCGCGCCCGAGAGATGCTTCGCGAAATGCTGAAGGAGGGTTTTAACTGATGAACGGCTTTGACAGATATATTAAGTATAAAGCTGCAAACGAGCCGACAACGCTTACATCACTCGTTAAGGAGCGCGTTGAGCGGACGCTTGATAATCTGCCGGAAAGCATCCATTTTGTAAGAAATCGAAGGCACGTCAAGAAGCTCGCAACGGCTGCGGCATGCATTGCATTCGCGGTGCTGATCGTTCTGCCGAATGTCAGCCGCACATATGCCGAGGCGACAGAGCATATTCCGCTTCTCGGGAAAATAGTAAGAGTTGTGACCATTCGCAATTACTTCTATGACGACGGCAAGCATGAGCTGGATATTGACGTGCCGCAGCTCGAGAAGGATGGCAGCGAGGCGGTCGATTATATCAATAAGGACGTCGGTGAGCTTACGTCAGCTCTCGTTAAGCAATTTTACAGCGACCTTGATATGAGCGGCAATAACGGCTACGGCTCGATAAGGGTCGACTATGAGGTGCTTACAAACACAGAGCGCTTCTTCACGCTGAAGCTGTCTGTCAGCGAGACGGCTGCGAGCAGCAACCAATATTACCGTTTTTACCACATAGACAAGAGCTCGTGGCAGAGAACAGAGCTCGGGGATCTCTTTAAGTCAGATTCCTACCGCGAGGTTATTTCGGAGGAGATAAAAAGGCAGATGTACGAGCAGATAGCAGCCGACCCGAATATATCCTACCGGATAAACGGCAGCGGAGACGGCGAGGAATTCACGGCGATCGATGCGAAGCGTGGCTTCTACTTTAATGAAAGCGGAGATATTGTTATAGTTTTCGACAAATACGAGGTAGCGCCGGGCTCGGTCGGCAGCCCCGAATTCGTAATCGACATAAAGCTCCTCGAGCCTCTGCTGAAGGACGAGTATGTCGCGGCACGGTGATAGCTGACTGACAGCAAAATAAAAAGCTTCGGACGTTGAGCATCCGAAGCTTTTTTGTTATTTCTTTTTAGCGGAGGCTTCCTTTTCGGCGTCAAGTCGCTCATAGAGGCGACGAACCCTTGCGCGCTTGCGAAGGATCGGTACGACTATTGCTGCCGCAACGAGCAGAAGCGCCGCTGCAAGCAGGAGGTAATCCACCGTTATCGGCACGCCATCGCCGAAGAGTATGCTGTTGCGCGCTGCCTTCCTTTCTGGCACGGTCTCAATTGCGCTTTCGCCGCTGTAGCTGTCGACTTCCGAAAGCGAATCGGGGGCGGAGGCGGCGCGAAGCGTTACGTTTTCTGTCTTCAGAATATTGCCCGATACCAGCACGGCGCTGTCTGCCGAGGCCTTGACCTCGGCGCGGTCTATAGAGAGCAGATGCTTAGCGTAAAGCACGCCCTCTGCGGTAAGCTGTCCTCCGCTGATGCTGAGCACTCGCGTGTTTGCTGCAGTGTCCGCGCTTGAAATAAGCTCAAGCTTGCCGCCCGTGACCGATACCTCGGCGCGGTCAGCAAGAAGCGGCGTCGCAGCCTTCAGAACGACAGTGCCTCCCGCGAAGCGCATCTTGTGATTGTCGGAATAGCTGTAATTGTAGACAGCGGACTCCTCAGCTTCAACGGTGAGCGAGCCGTCCCCCTCGAATACGACGCTTCCGGGCACACCGATGCCGAAGCGCGCTGCCTTCACGGTGTTCTTTCCCTTGAGAACGACAGTGCAATTCTCGGGAAGCTTCAGTCCGAAGTCGTCTGTGGTGTCTATCGAGAGATTGCTGAGCGTCAGAATACGGTCGGGATTATTCCATTCGTAGCCGTCTCCGCGAAGGTTTTTGCTTGCATCACCGAAATTCAGCGTGGTGTCGGTGACGGCATACACGGAGAGTGTGCCGAGCACGGAGAGCATGAGAAGCGCGAGAATTGCACAGAGTGCATGTGTCAGCTTTCTTTTCATCATTTTTCAGTTCCTTTCGTTTTGACCTTTGAGCACCTGCGGTACTCGAAAAGCGTGTATATCACGCACGGAAAGCGGAGAAGCAGTGCCTCGCCGATGCCGAGCGAGAGAAGATACGGCGTTATGCTGCGTACACCTCCCGCAGTGAGATACGCATAAAACAGCGCGAGCACAAGCATTATAAGCGAGCACAGGAGCGGGGACAGTCGAGCTGTTATGTGAAATGCTCTCGGCGACTCGCGGTGAAGCGCGGCGCAGACGACCGACAGTGTAGTCAGAAGCGAAAGTACCGCACACAGCGCAAGCGACAGCACGAAAAACAGCATGAAATTATCACGCGCGACGCTTACGCCCTCCGAGAGGGGAGCGGAAAAGCGCGAATTAAAGATAAGCCGCGATGCAATTACCGCTGCCGCACCGCAGAGGGCAAGCACCGCCTCAATGACGGGACGCCGAGTACCCACCGTGCGCTGCTTAATTGTTGTTTTTTCGTCCCTTATCAAAGCAGTATCTCCTCGAGAGAGCGCTTCGGGACGAAATGACCGCCGCTTTTGTCGCGGTAATACTTAATGCTTCCGTCATCGCCGACAGGTACAAGCTCGGGTGACTCCTGCGCCTCACCGAGCGCGATAATAAGCTCGGGTACAAGGCTGTCGTCCGTGACGAACAGCCGCTTGAGCTCTGCGCGGTCGAAGGAGCCTATCATGCACACGCCGAGCCCCTCGGCACGCGCGGCAAGATTTATCGTCTGTGCGGCAATTCCGACATCTACTGCCGTAAACGCGCTTCTTTGACAGACGGAGCTGTCGTGGTATATTACGATAAATGCCGTAGGCGCATGTCCCGCGGGCGGCAGCTTGGCGTCAGGCAGATAGCCCGCCCATCGCGTGAGCGCAAGCACAGCTGCTGCCTCGTCGTGCTCATAGCAGAGGCGGTATTTCAGCGACTGAAGATTGCCTGCGGAAGGTGCAATTCGCGCGCAGTCCACGATACGCCGGAGTACCTCCTCGCAAATTTCATGACTCTCGTTAAATACGCGCACGGAGCGCGCCTGCTCGGTAAGCCTGTAGATCTCGTTTTTCATTGTGTTCTCCTTGGCGGTTCGTTGCCGTTCTTCATCGGCGTGCGGCATAGCGGCGCACGATTTTGAGAATTATCTCGACGCTTTTGTCCATGCCCTCGACTGTAATGTGCTCAAACGGTCCGTGGAAGGCGTAGCCGCCCGTGCCGAGATTGGGGCAGGGAATGCCCATGTAGCTTATTCGTGCGCCGTCCGTGCCGCCTCTGACGGGGTTCTGCACGGGTACGAGTCCGCATTCCTCGATTGCCTCGCGGGCGATCTGCGTGACATGAGGGAAGGCTTCGACTATCTGCTTCATGTTGCGGTACTGCTCGCGAAGCTCAAGCGTGACACAGCCGTCGCCGTATTTCTCGCAGAGCGTCTTTTCAATGTGACGCAGCGTGCTGAGACGCGCGTTCATCATTGCCTCGTCGTGGTCGCGAACTATGTATTCAAGCGTGCAGCTTTCGCAACAGCCCTCGACAGAGCACAGGTGATAAAAGCCCTCGTAGCCCTCGGTGTGCGCGGGAGTCTCGCAGGCGGGAATAAGTCCGATAAGCTCCGCGCCGACGAGAGCGGCATTGATCATCTTGCCCTTTGCATCTCCCGGATGGATATTGCGTCCGACAATATTGAAGCGCGCGCCGTATGCGTTGAAGTTTTCGAATTCGATCTCGCCCTCTGCGCCTCCGTCGACAGTATACGCGACGCTCGTGCCGAAGTCAGCTGCGTTAAAATGATCTGCGCCCTCGCCGATCTCCTCGTCGGGAGTAAAGCAGATGCAGACATCTCCGTGAGGTATGTCGCCGCTTAACAGATGTTCAACGACTGTCATGATTTCGGCAACACCCGCCTTGTCGTCTGCACCGAGGAGGGTCTTTCCGTCGGTCGTGATAAGCGTTCTGCCGCGAAGCGAGCGCAGATGCGGGAATTCCGCCACGTCGAGTACGCGTCCGCTGTCGCCGAGCACGACATTCTCGCCGTTGTAATTTTCGATTATCTGCGGCTCGACATTTTTGCCCGAGAAGTCGGGTGAGGTGTCCATATGAGCGATAAAGCCGACAGCCTCCGCGCCTTCATAGCCGCAAAGCGCGGGAATACGGCACGAAACATACGAGTTCTCGTCAATGCTGACATTCGGCGCACCGATAGCGCACAGCTCATCGCGCAGATATTCTGCGAAAATCCGCTGTCCGTCGCTCGACGGCGTCCTGCCGCTGTGCTCGTCACTCTTTGTATCAAATTTTACATATTTAAGAAATCTTTCGTAAGCCTTCACTTTATGCCTCCTCCGCACTTGCGGTATTTAAGCTTTAATTATTGCTCACCGTAAACGGTGAGAATGTACTCGTGTCCGTCCTGAGTAAAGACGAAGCGATTTTCGCCTTCCGCGACCTCTACGGTAATGCTGAACGAGCCGTCCTTTCGCCGACCGACAGTCTCACCGTCGAAATACAGCTCAAGGCTCGGATCCGAGGTGCCCGAGAGCGTCAGCTCTCCGATATCGCACACAGCTCCGATATACGGCGAAATAAAGCCGACACCGCCGCCTGTGGGCTCGGCATCACAGTATATCACATCATATTTATAAGCATCCAGAAGCTCTGAGCACACGCCGTATGCATTGGAGCGGAGCTTATCGTAGCCGTAAAACACGCTCCCGCGGTAGGACAGCAGGGTGCGCGCGAGCTCGAGCTGAGACTCCATCTCACCGGAGACATTGCCCCAGTCGTTTTCGTCATAGCGGTAAACGCCGTGCGAGATCCACAGCTCGACAGACGTTCCCTCGAGCTGCCTGTTCCACCACTCCGCAACGGTCGTAAAGGGCGTTGCCGCGCTCTCGCGAGTCCAGTATATCTGAGGGGAGATGTAATCGATATAGCCTCCGTCGATCCATGCGAGTGCGTCGCAGTAGAGCTCGCTGTAGGCCTCAAAGCCGCGTGTGTCCGAGCCGCCGTTGGAGCCGTTGTTGTTCTGCCAAACTCCGGCAGGCGCTACACCGAACAGGCAGTCGCTGTCCGCAGACTTCACTGTGCTGTAGACCGATTCGATGAGCCTGTTGATGCTGTCGCGCCTGAAGTCGCCAACACTGTCGAAGGCGGCGCCGTAGCTTGCGTATTCCGTAGCATCGTCAAATTGTGCTCCGCTTACCGGATATGGGTAGAAGTAGTCATCGAATACCACGCCGTCTACGTCATAGCCCTCCACTATTTCGCGAACGCCTTGCGCGACGAAGTCTCTCACCTCGGGGATACCCGCATTGAGATACACCTTGCCGTCGGCGTATTTTACCGTCCATTCGGGATGCGTCACGGCGGGACTCTTGCTGTCAAGCTTGCTCTCGGAATCCGCGACCGTCGTGACACGCAGAGGGTTTATCCACGCATGAACGAAAATATTTCTCGCGTGTGCCGCCTCGAGCAGATATTCAAGCACGTCGAGAGTGAGCACGCCGTTTGACGAGAGGCTTTTTGATACGGGATAAAGCTCGCTTTTATAAAGCGCGTCGCAGGACGGGCGAACCTGGAAAAACACCGTATTGAGGCGGTTTGCCTCGCAAACGTCGAGTATCGCGTCAAGCTCCGCACGCAGAGCGGCGGCGGAAAGGTCGGCGCGCGACGGGAAATTAATATTAAAGACCGAGGCTATCCACACACCGCGTATCTCGCTTGCGGGGTCGATAATTCCGCTCGCCGTTATCGACGGCTCCGTGCCCTCAAGACGCGGCAGTGCCGACGACAAGCCCGACGAGCAGGAAACGAGCGCCGAGCAGAGAAGAAGCACGCAAAGCAACAGCGGAAGCTTTATCCTCGATTTGATATTCAACACACAGCACTCTCCTTCAAGCTACATTATACATGTACATTTTATCACAAAGCCGCCCTCGGGTCAATAGTGAAAGCGGCAAAGCGTGCCGTAATGGCTCGATTTGACCGCGCTTGCGGGGTGTCGGCGGCATTTGAGCGCCTTCGGCTCGACAATTACGGAGTAATACGGGCGTCAGCCGGCTTGTTGGTATTTTGTAAATTATATGATAAGCGGCTCGCATGAGAGACCTTGCGAGCCGCTTTTTGCCGTCAGCGCGGACGTGTTATTTTTTCCAGTCCTTCGGAGGAGCTGTTATCTCTTCAAGCTTCGGAATTCCGACACCCTCGCTTATGCGAATTTTGAAGTACTGCATCTCGGACTGCCAGTCAAACGCCATTTGAACTATCTCGCTCCGTGTTTCGGCTGTGCCGTTCGTGTACATCTCATCCCAAAGCGCATTTATCTTGAAGAAGTCGACCTGGATACGCAGGCGGCGGATGCTGTCACGGTGGAAGTCCGTTTCGGCAAGCTCCGACGCGCGATCGAGCCATGCCTCGAGCTCGGACATTTTCGCGGCGTACTTACCTATTACATAATTGCTCGGGTCAGCATAGATCGGGCTGCACAGCGCCTTGAAGAACACCTCATCCTCGACGAAGCGAAGGTACTTGTTCACCTCAGCCCAGCCTGCGCCGTAATATCCGCGCAGGAATTCCTCAAGGTAAGTGTTGTACTCCTCTTTACTCATGTAGGGGTCCTGCATTGCCAGTGAGAACATATATGCCTTGAGATCCTGGAAGCCCGTCGTGCCGCGCGTGTTGTATGCGCCGAGAGAGCGGACGCCCGTGGCATTGCACTCGGCAAACAGGCGCATATTGCCGACGACAACCTCGTAATCGAGGTTTCCGAGCTCAGTAACATACCACCAGAAATTCGTTGAATAATCCCAGATGAACAGATTGTCGCATATCTGTGCCCAGGCTTTGAGGTCTTCCTCGAATATTTCGTTTTTCTGTCGGTCAGACTCGATGGAATGATTAAAGCAGCAGTTGATCGAGCACAGCTGTACGATGACGTTGTCGCGTGCGCGAAGGCTGTCGTCCTTCGGTGTGCTCTGCGTGTATTCGTATGCGAGGGTATGTATAAAGGTATTCGGGTATTGCTTTGCGACCTTATCCGCGATGCGATTGACAAACTCAAGCATCTGTCCGGAATGACCGATTCTTTCATATGCCTCAAGGCACTTATCGCACTGACAGTATGCGGAGTTGTCGTTCTGCGAGACGGAAATGCACC
>CAYYKO010000049.1:0-12864 GCA_964441695.1 uncultured Ruminococcus sp.
CGTCATTGATCTGGCGACCATCCTCATAGTACTGTGTGCAGGCCTCTGTTGTGATAGTGAAGCCCTGAGGAACGGGGAGACCGATGTTGGTCATTTCAGCGAGGTTTGCGCCCTTTCCGCCGAGGAGCTCACGCATGGTAGCGTTGCCTTCGGAGAAGAGGTATACATACTTCTTTGACATTGGTTGTAGTCCTCCAAAATATAAAAAATAATTTTTTTGACTGTGGGTTTGCAAAAGCGCGCAAATAGGCATAGTGCGCTTCGCAACAGTAATTATATCATATCTCGCATCAAATATCTATACAATCTTTGAAAATTTTCTGTTTTTTTATAATATTTCGGCTTTTCGGGCGAAATTCGGCTGTTGCTCGTGGCGCAGCGCGGCAGGAGCGCGTGCCATACAGGTGCTTTTGCCGTCAAAGCTCGATATTCCACGGTGCGGCATCGCTCGGCATATTGAAGTCGCCTCTCGGTGAGAGACCGACGGAGCCTATCTTCACGCCGTCGGGAAGCGCGCTTCTCTTAAACTGCTGAGTGAAGAAGCGACGCATAAATACTCGGAGCCAGCCCGCGATCACCTCATCGGAATACACGCCCGCGAAAGCCGCCTTTGCCGTTCTGTTAAGCTTCTCGGCGCTCTCGCCGTACCGCACGAAGCGGTAAAGGAAGAAGTCGTGCAGCTCATAGGGTCCCACAAGGTCCTCCGTCTTCTGTGCGATCTCGCCCTCCTTTGGCGGAAGCAGCTCGGGGCTGACGGGTGTTGCCAGAATATCGCGAAGCACGTGTGCGAGCTCGGCATTGCCGCGCGACTCGGCGTCACCGGCGCAATATGCGACGACGCGTCTGATGAGCGTCTTCGGAATTCCCGCGTTAACGCCGTAGTTTGACATGTGGTCGCCATTGTAGGTCGCCCAGCCGAGCGCAAGCTCGGACAGGTCACCCGTGCCGACAACGATACCGTCCTCGGCGTTCGCTATATCCATAATTATCTGTGTGCGCTCGCGAGCCTGTGCGTTCTCGTACACGACATTGTGTGCGCTGTCGTCGTGACCGATATCGCGAAAGTGCAGCTTCACGGCTTCGGCGATGTCCACCGTCCTGAAGGAGCAGCCGAGAATTTCGCAAAGCCGTTCGGCATTGCCGCGTGTTCTTGCCGTTGTGCCGAAGCACGGCATCGTGACGGTCAAAACCTCGCTCATCGGACGCGACAGATATTCCATGGCACGCACGGAGACAAGGAGTGCAAGGCACGAATCAAGTCCTCCGGAAATTCCGACGACGGCGCATTTTGCGTGTGCCGCTTCAAGACGGCGTGCGAGCGCACGCGACTGCATTTCGATAATTCGCGCGCAGGTCGTCCGCTCTGCCGCCTCTCCCTTCGGGATAAACGGAGCGGGATCTATCTCGCCGTCAAGACAGGTGTTCTCCGTGCTTTCGAAGCAAAACGGGATTACAGTAAAGCCGTCCGACGCGGCAGCGCTCTTTTTCTTCCGTCTGTCAAAGGCAAGGTGCTCGGTGTCCGCCACGCAGCTGCAAAGCTCATGCGCCGCAAAAGGCTCACGCTCTGCGCGGATGCTGCCGTTTTCGGCAATTATGCAGTGTCCCGAGAAAATGAAGTCCGTCGTCGACTCGCCCTCTCCGGCGCCCGCGTAAAGCAGCGCACAGCTATGACGTCCGGAGGCTGCCGCAGCCAGAGTGCGGCGGTACTCTTCGCGACCGATAAGCTCCGCGTCTCCGCCTGCGGAAACGATGACAGTCGCGCCCGCAGATGCAAGTCTTCCGACAATGTCCTCGGAGTCCGCGAGCACACCTCCCGCCGCACATGCGACCGTAAGCGTAGCACAGCTCTCGCAGGAGAAGAGAACATCGGCTGTCACCGGTACGCGGCAGCCGTCGAGAATGCATTCGCCGCTCGGCACGCTTCCCGTAACGAACACACCGGGCTCAAAGCTTTCGCCGCACCTGAGTATTCGCGGGATGAGCGCCAGCACGCGTCCGCTCTTTACGGCTGCAACGCAGTCGAGCAGCGCACCGCCGAACACATACGGCAGCCCGACAAAGAACAGCACGTCGCAATCGGCGCATTCGCGTGTCACGCGCAGCAGCGCATGCTTTGCGTCTTGCAGGAGCGTTTCCGTATAAAACAGCGCTCCGCAGGTCACACCCGTCAGTGAAAGCTCGGGAAAAGCGAGCACCCGAATGCCGCTTGAGGCGGCGCTGTGAACGGCATGAATTATCTCATCCGCATTTTTTTCGGCAGAACCGACGCTGACGCGGGGAGATGCCGCGCCAAGCCTTATGAATCCGTCCTTCATTTTTTATACTTCCTTTTTATTGATTTTTTCAAATTCGTCGCACAGCGACGACAGCGGGCATTCGCCGCACCTCGGAGCTCTCGCCGTGCAGTATTCGCGCCCGAACAGCACGAGCCTGTGGCAAAAATCGCTCTGTTCTTCGCGTACAATCAGCTTTTCCATCGTCCGCTCGGTAAGCAGCGGATCCTTTTTTCGGCTGTCGTAAAAGCCGAGACGACCGCATATGCGTATGCAGTGCGTATCCGCCACGATACCGCCGACGCCGTAAACATCGCCGAGCACGAGATTCGCTATCTTCCTTCCGACCCCCGGAAGCTCGATAAGCTCCTTGAGCGTGTCGGGCACCCGTCCGCCGTGCCGCGTGCATATGAGCGACGACATAGCCTTGATGCTTTGCGCCTTCGTTCTGTGAAGTCCGCACGGGCGGATGAGCTCTTCAAGCTCCTCGAGCGGAGCTGCTGCCATGCTCTCGGCATTCGGAAAGCGTGCAAAGAGGCTCGGCGTCACTGTATTGACTCGCTCGTCGGTACACTGTGCAGACAGTCTCGCGGCAACTATGAGCCTCCACGGGTCGCCGCCGTATTCGAGCGAGCATATCGCCTCCGGGTAAAGCTCGGCAAGTGCATCCGCGACAAGCACTGCCCTTTCCACAGCGTTATTCATCGGCTTCACCTCCGTCGCCAGCCTCTCCGTCGGTCTTAACGTCCACGTCTTCGTCTTCGGGCTCCTCGGCATAGTCGCCGAGAGAGAAGCAATAGTCAAGCACTCCCTTGACCGACACGCCTGCATTAGCTCCCGTATTTCCCTGCTCGATAACGCAGGTCACGACATACTCTGTATTCTCAAACGGAGCAAATGCCGTGAATATCGCGTTATCGCTTTTCAGCGACGACACCTGCGCCGTACCGGTCTTGCCCCCGATGGTTATCGGATAATCCTCAAACAGCTCGGACGCCGAGCCGTTCTCGATAACGTCTCGCATGGCGTTACGAACGACCGCGCACGCCTCTGCCGAAACGTCGACCGTGCTTATAACGCGTCGCTCTCCCTCATGCACCGTCTCGCCCGTCTTATAATCGCACGCCTTCAGGAGAAGGTGCGCAGAATAGCGCGTGCCGTTGTTGACAAGTGTGGTTATATACATCGACATCTGTAGAGGTGAAAACAGGTTGTCCGACTGTCCGATCGCAGCCTGAAGCGTATCTCCGGGCGCCCACGGCTCAAGACCGTTTTCGTCTCTGTATTCGGGACCCGCGAGCACTCCCGTCTTCTCGGGAAGCTCGATCCCCGTCGGCTGTCCGAGTCCGAAGGAGCTCATGTATTTATTGAGACTTTCTATCGTAAGCTGCCGCCCTATGTCGTAAAAGAAGTAGTTGCAGGACTCCTGAAGCGCCTCGGTAACGTTTATATTGCCGTGCGTCATGTTGTACATGAGGTATATCCAGCAGCGCGGCTGATAGCCGGAGTAATATTCGTACTTACCCTTAGTCTCGATAGTGGTATAGGGCGTGATTATCTCCGCATCGAGCGCGGCAACGGCAACCCCGGGCTTGAAGGTGGAGCCCGGCTGATACGTTCCGTTCAGGGCGCGGTTGAGAAGCGGTGCGCTCTCGTCCGCGTTCAGATATTCGAGGTCGTTGATATACGTTGACAGGTCGTAGGTCGGGTAGGACGCAAGCACAAGCACCTCGCCCGTCTTCGGGTCGACCGCCGTCAGCGCGCCCGCCTCTGCGTCCTCGCCGTCGCGCTCTCCGGGATTTTTCGCCGCCTCCGCGCGAACGAAGGCAACATTATCCGCCAGCGAGTCCTCCGCCGCCATCTGCATTCCGATGTCAATAGTCAAATAAACGTCAAGCCCCGCAACAGGCTCACTTTTCACCTCGGTCGAGATGATATTGCCGTATGCGTCCTCTGTGATAAGCAGCTCGCCGTCGCTGCCGTGCAGATATTCCTCAAACGCGTACTCGGCGCCCGAGGTGCCGACATATGCGTCGAGCGGATAGCCGAGCGAGGTGTAATATTCCGCCTCCGAGGAGGGGATCTTCTGGAGCCTTCCGAGCAGATGAGAGGCATAGCCCGGAAAATTGTAGCTTCGCGACGCACGGCAGTACACCGTGTACCCGCGCAGTGCCGCCTCGCTTATCTTCGCTATGTATTCAAGCGACACATCCGAGGCAAAGCTGTAGGGCGCCTCAGCTGAGAAGTCGCACAGCTCGAGATCCATTCTATAGTAAAACAGCATCAGGGCGCTCTGCGGAGAAACCGTCAGCGTTCCGTCGCTGTCGCATATTCCGTAGCGCTTCATGAAAACAGAGGCAGCGCCGGCGGCGTCCGCGTCCTCGGGAATATTCAGCTCCGACGCCAGCTTTTCAAACTTCGAGCGCCGCGTCGTCTCGAAAAACGAGTCGCAGTATTCAAAGCTCAAGCCACCGTCCGTCAGCGTCAGCTCGAACGGAGTATATCTGTATTTCTCAAGCTTCTCGCTCTCGCCGGTCTGCTCGAGATACGCTGCGAGCGCGAGAATAACATTGTTCTTCTCGGAATTTGTGCGCGGCATCGAGCCGTAGTCGAGCCTGATGTCGTTATAATACACATTGCCGACAAGCAGCTTGCCGTTTCTGTCGTATATCTCACCGCGCTGCGCCCGTATCTTCACACTTCGCACTCTGTACTGTGCCGAGCTTGCAGTGCTGTAATAATCCTGTCCGGTTACCTGCAAATCTATAAAGAGCCCAGCGTACACGATGCACACCGCGATAAAAAACGCGCCGATCACTATGTAACGCCACAGCCCGTCATGCCTTTTGTTCATTGCGGCTCCTTTTTCAGCTTTGTTATGTAGTCGGCGGCAAGCACCGCCGAGTGGAGACATTACCTTTTTCCGTGTGCGTGACAAATACGGCTGAGCGAGCGCGAGAGATGCCTTGCGCTCTTATACAAGAGCAGCACGGCAAGAAGCGCCGCCGAGACCGCCGCAAGCGTCCAAAGACACATGTCGAAATCGCACGACACGCGGCTTTCGAATATGCTCTCCGAGGGTCTGCTCCTGCGGTAGAGCGTGTCGGTCATCTGAAGCCTTTTCCGCATTACGGGAAGGTCGGCTCTTTTCAGGTGCTCGACTGCCGTTTCGGCACACGATATCAGCTTATTTGCATTCACAAAAAGCTCCTTTCAGCCCGTCGGCGGGCATGAACATCCTCCGTATGTTATTATATCAAAATTTCCGTGTAATATCAATGAGCATAAATATTTTTATTTGTGAATTCTCGGGAACGGCGGATATATCTGCAAAAAGTAAAATTTCAGCTCTCGGCACGTTTATTATTGAAATGAAGGCAAAAATGTAGTATACTATATAATGTTATTCTATGCTCACTCACCCGAAAGGAAATAAAGCTATTTGAAAAAAGAAAATACCGAAAACAAACGCCTCGGACGTGTCGGCGGACAGGCCGTGCTCGAAGGCGTTATGATGAAGTCGGGAGACGACACCTGTCTTGCCGTCAGATGCGATGACGGAAGTGTTGTCACAAAGAAAACAAAATTCGTCTCTCTCAGAAAAAAGCACAAATTCTTCAACCTCCCGCTCATTCGCGGCGTTGTGAATTTCGTTGAGATGATGTGCCTGAGCATGAGCACGCTCTCCTCCTCGGCGGAAATGCTCGGCATAGACGACATCGAGCCGGAAAGCAAGTTTGAAAAATGGCTCACCGACAAGCTCGGCGACCGACTTATGTCGGCTGTAATGGCTGTTGCCTCCGTGCTCGCCGTGGTGCTCAGTGTCGTGCTCTTTGTCTTCCTGCCTACGAAGGCGTCCGAGGGACTGTCCTATCTTACCGGCATCAAAAGCGTCGTCTTCCGCTCCGTCGTCGAGGGAGTGCTGAAGATCGGAATATTCGTTGCGTATATTGCGCTGGTCGCACTCATGCCTGATATCCGCCGCACCTTCGAATATCACGGCGCGGAGCACAAGTCCGTTGCCTGCTACGAGCGCGGTCTTGAGCTGACGCCCGAGAACGCCGCGACCTGCACACGCTTCCACCCTCGCTGCGGAACGAGCTTCATTATCGTAATGCTCACGATCTCCATCGTCATTTCGATGTTCATTCCCGGTCGCGGCTCGCTCGTCAGAAGCGCTGTCAAGCTTCTGCTGCTCCCGCTGTCCGTCGGAATCGGCTTTGAGTATATTATCTTCGCCGGCAAGCACGACAATGCTCTCACGCGCCTTCTCTCCGCTCCCGGTCTCTGGATGCAGCGCATCACAACCCGAGAGCCCGATGCCTCTCAGCTCGAGATCGCTATAACCGCACTCAAGGGTGCGCTGCCCGAGGAGTTCCCCGAGGCAGACGTGAACGCCGACAAGGACGAAAGCGCAGGCTCTGCCGAAAGCGAGGAGAGCAAGACGGCGGACGACTCGAAGAGCGACGAAAATGACGCTTGACGAAATAACAAAGCGGCTTGAGGCAGCCGATATCCCCGACGCCGCTTACGAGGCGCGCGTTCTTGCCGAGCATTTCACATGCATCGGTGCAGCACAGCTTTTAGCCCGTCGAGCGCTTCCGCTGCCGAATGCCGATGCACTTGAAGCGGCGCTTTGCCGCCGCGAGCGCCGCGAGCCGCTACAGTACATAATCGGCGAGTGGGACTTTATGGGGCTTGTCTTTAAGGTAACCCCGGACTGCCTGATACCGCGCGCCGACACCGAGCTGCTTTGCGAGACGGCTGTTAAAGCGTGCCCGCGCGGAGGCGCGCTTCTCGATCTTTGCACGGGCAGCGGCTGCATTGCTGCCGCCGTCGCGCACTACCGCCCCGACCTTACGGTCACAGCCCTTGAGCTGTCGGACGGGGCAGCCGCGGTCGCAGAGGAGAATTTCAGACGCCTTACCGACTCGCGTGTGCGCCTTATACGAGCCGACGCGCTGTCGGCTGCGGATGCCGAAAGACATTTTCGCGGCGAGGTCTTTGACATGATAGTGTCAAATCCGCCGTATATTACACTCGAGGAGCATCGTGCGCTCGAGCGCGAGCTTTACGCGGAGCCTGCGTGTGCGCTGACGGACGGCGCCGACGGGCTGACCTTCTACCGAGGCATTACCGAAATATATACGCCGTACCTTGCGCCGAACGGCACGCTTGCCTTCGAGCACGGCGCTACTCAGGGCGCGGCAGTCCGCGATATAATATCTCGCGCGGGGCATTGCCCGACGACGCTGCGCGACATTGAGCGCCGCGAGCGCGTAACTCTCTTTACCCTACCGAATTAAACTAACATAACGCATACAAACGAAAGGACTTCACCGCAATGAAAAAGAAAATCGCCGTTCTCTTCGGAGGCGCTTCTTCCGAATATGAGGTATCGCTGTCCTCCTCATATGCAATGCTTTCAAACATTGACAGCGAAAAATACGAGCTTTATAAAATCGGCATCACCAAGGACGGAAAATGGTTTCTGTTCGAGGGCGAGCTTGAGGCAATAAGAAGCGACAGCTGGCAGAGCGAAAGCATTTATCCGATATTCTTCTCGCCCGACAACGGCACGGGACTCCTCCGCGCGGAAAAGAACGGCGTCTTTGAGGATATCATGCCGGACGCTGTCTTCCCGATGCTCCACGGAAAATTCGGAGAGGACGGACAGATACAGGGAATGTTCTCCGTCATGGGAATTCCCGTTGTCGGCTGCGGTCCCGCGTCAAGCGCACTCTGCATGGATAAGGCGCTCACAAAGGCTGTCATTCGCGAGACGGGCATACGTCAGGCAAGCAGCGTAACGCTCCGCGCGGGTGACGACCGCGTGGCGTTTGTCGCGCGCGCCGAGGCTGCACTCGGCTATCCGATGTTCGTAAAGCCCGCCTGCGCCGGCTCGTCGGTCGGCATCAGCAAAGCACGCACGCGCGAGGAGCTTCTCACCGCTCTCGAGACTGCCCTTCACGAGGACACGAAGGTGCTCGTTGAGGAAATGATAAGCGGCTGCGAGATCGAGGTCGCAGTCCTCGAGGAGAACGGAAAATACACCGTGTCCTGCCCTGCCGAGATAGACATCGGCTCAAGCGACTTTTACGATTACGAAACAAAATACGTCAGCAACGTGTCGTCGTACTACATTCCCGCGCGTCTTTCGGAGGAAAAGCAAAACGAGGTTCGCGCATATGCGGAGCGCATATTCCGCGCGCTCGACTGCCGCGGCTTTTCGAGAGTCGACTTCTTCTGCACCCCCGAGGGCGAGTTCGTCTTTAATGAGATAAACACGATACCCGGCTTCACCCCGATATCGATGTATCCGAAGCTCATGATACACTCCGGCATCCCCTACAGCGAGCTCATCGACCGACTCATCAGCTCGGCAATTGACAGAAAATAAAAAAACATCGGACAGCTTACCCTGCCTTGCGGCAAAGACGGGCTGTCCGATATTTTGTTTATCAGTCGTCAAGCACGGTAACGCTCTTTATCGTCTGATCCTCGAGGGGTCTGTCGAGGAAGTCGGTCTTTACGGACGCGATACGGTCGACGACGTCCATTCCTTCGGTAACATGTCCGAAGGCGGCATACGAGCCGTCAAGGTACTTCGAATCCTTGTGTACGATGAAGAACTGAGACGACGCAGAGTCGGGGTCGTTGGCGCGTGCCATCGAGATAACGCCGCGGGTGTGCGAGATGGGGTTGTCGACGCCGTTCTTGGCGAACTCGCCCTTAATGCAGCTGTCTGCGCCTCCCATTCCCGAGCCTGTGGGGTCTCCGCCCTGGATCATAAAATCCTTTATAACGCGGTGGAAAATAAGGCCGTTGTAGAAGCCTGCCTTTGCGAGCTTTGTGAAGTTCTCGACTGTTATCGGAGCGGCGGTGCTGTCAAGCTCGAGCTTGATGATGCCGCCGTCATTCATTTCGATCTGTACCATGACCGATCCTGCCTTTCATATAAATGTATAATATATTGTAGCAGATTATCGCTCTCTTGTCAATCGCTCTCGGCGTGTGCGGCGGCATATTTCACTTTATCTTATACTTCAGGCGCAGATTGTCCGCTATCATGGCAATAAATTCGCTGTTTGTCGGCTTGCCGCGGTCGTTCTGTATCGTGTAGCCGAAATACGAATTCAGCGTGTCGATGTCGCCCCTGTCCCATGCGACCTCGATGGCATGGCGTATCGCGCGCTCGACGCGTGAGGTCGTCGTTGAATATTCCTTCGCCACCGACGGATACAGAACCTTCGTTACGGAATTTATCACGCCGCCGTCGGCGACGGTCATCATTATAGCGCTTCTGAGGTACTGGTAGCCCTTAATATGCGCGGGCACGCCTATCTGGTGGATTATCTTTGTCACCTGAGACTCGATATCGCTCGGCGGAAATCCGCTCTCGCCCGCGCGAGCCTGTGAGGCGGTGTAGCCGCGATTTCTGCAAACGGTGTCGAAGCGCTCCGCAAATGCCGAATAATCGACCGGCTTTGTCATGCACAGCTGTGCTCCCGCACGGTTTGCCTCGACAAATATGCTCTGCGACGACACCTGGGTCAGTATGATAAACGCGGGCGCTCGCTCTCCTCTCAGCTCGTTCTGCCGACGCGCGAGGGTAATTCCGTCGATCCCGCCGAGCCACGCGTCGCAGATCGCCACATCGTAGTCCCCGCTGCGAAGAAGGCTCTCGGCGACCTCTCCGTTTTCAGCTTCGCGCACAGTTCTACAGCCGCGCCCGACAAGCAGCTCTCTCATGCTCTTTCTGCTCTCCGCATTTTCATCCGCGATAAGTACACGTATTTCGTTCATATTCCTGTCCTCCGCATTATTTGCGTAAATTTGGTAAAAATTGTTTGTAACTATTTTACCATATTTCTCCAATTAAATCAATACTTGCCGCAAAAAAATATTACCAAAATTCGCCTTTGGAATTTGGTAATATTTGCTAATTTGTTATTCTGCTTCACAAAAATGCGTGCGAGGTAAGAAATGCGCCGTTCCTTGCGATATTCAGCACTCCGTAGGACGGCGGGTAGGCGCGACCTATCGAGCCGGGATTGAATATTCTAACTCGCGAGTCTCCCTCTCCGTTATACACCGTGTCGCACGGCGTATGCGTGTGCCCGAACAAAAGAAGGTCGCACTCCTCCGCAATTGCCGCCTGCGCGGCACATGTCACGCCCGCCTTGACGCCGTAGCTGTGCCCGTGAATGCACATTATCCGCACGCCGTCAAGCTCGAGTATCACTCTTTCTCTCGCAGAGCTCTCCGCATTCCCGCGCAGGGACAGCGACTGTATGCTCGGGTAAAGAGAGGTAATGTATTCAAAGTCGCGCACGCCGTCGCCAAGGTGTATCAAGAGGTCGACGCGCGGCAAATGAGCCTCAACGGCAGCCTTCATGCGCGAAATATTGCCGTGTGAATCCGAAAAGATCAGTATCTTCAAGGTTTTCCCTCCAAACTGTTGAAAAGTCTCCGCCGATATCTCAGTTTTGTGTCAAGTAGCCCTGTCGGCGCATATACTGAAGCGAAAGCACTGAAAAAATCGGAGGAAGCAATGAATATTGACAAGCGCACCCTTGAGAGCCTGTCGTCTATGTCGGACGACAGCCTTCGCCGCCTTCTGACCGCAGCCCTCGGCGCGGACACCGCCGTGCGGCTTCGAGCGGAAAGCCTTTCCGGCATCAGAAACGTGATCTCGCGCGCCACGGACTCGGACATTGCAAGAGCCGCCGAGCTGCTCGAGGTCTACAGGGAAGGAAGGCGGAAGTAATGCCCGGCGAAAACGAGCTGTCCGAGGTCATCGGGCAATTAATGAACAGCAAGGAGGCGCGCGAGCTGATTGACAAGCTCAAGACCTCAAGCGAAGCCGACGGCAAGCCTGCCGCAGACGCCGCAGCTCAAGGCAGCACATCCCCGTCCGTCGCTGCCGCAGACAGCAGTCTTGCCGAGCAGCTGCCGGCTGTGCTGTCCGCTCTTTCACCCATCATCAATTCAAGCAAGCCTGCCGCCGCGCCTCACGGCGGAACTGCCGCAAGAAACGCGCTGCTCGCCGCGCTGCGTCCGTATCTCAGCGACAGCCGACGTGCGCTTGTCGAGCGTATAATGCAGCTGTCGCGAATAACAGACCTCGCGGAGCTGCTGCCGCGTGACAGATAGGAGGCGCATCTTGTACAGTAAAAACAAATATTGCCGAGGCTGCCGTGAGCGCGAGGAGCTCGAGACCTTGCTTAGCGAGGAGGAGCGCGAGCTCTGCCGCTACGAGCTTCCGCCGAAATACGACGGAAGCCGCTTCTCACGAAGCCGAAAAAGCGCATTGGCTGCGGCACGCAGTGACAGTGAAGGCGCCGCCGATGTCAAAGGCGAGGCGCCGACCGAGCATCGCGAAGCGCTGACCGACAGCCCGACGGACAAAGCCTCAGACCTTTCCCACACAGACACAGAACCCGCAAGGGGCTCGGAGCCGGCGCATCTTCTCGACGGTCTGTCGCACGAGGAACTGCTCATAATTTCGCTCATACTTATCGTTGGCGGTAGCGAGGACAGCGGCGAGCTGATGCTGCTTTTACTGCTTTTGCTCCTTCAAGCTTGAAAGTATAAAGCTTACCGTTTCCGCAAGAGTGCGCTCTACTGCGGCACTCTCGCATCTCGGGGACTTGAATTCCGGAGGCGGAAGCAGCGTGGGAAGAGCGACGACCTCGAAGGCTATCCTGCCGTCCGAGCATTCGGCACTGACGGAAAGCTCTGCACCCTTCGCGACCACGGAGGCACAGCGAAGATACGAGCGCGCCCCTCTGAGATAGGGCGCAAGCGCCATCAGGTCATCCGCGTGTCCGACAAACTGAAGCGCCTCGGGACACCTTGCCGATACACTAACGCGCACCGAAGCGCCCGTACCGTCAAGGAAAAGCTCAATATCACCGGCAGCCGAGCCGCCGAGCGCGCATATCAGCGAGCAGCACACCGTAAGGAGCGCGCCGACGCCCGAGCTTAGAGTCGCGTCGTCATCCGAGCACGTTGCCCTTACGGCAGGCAGTGAAGGAAACGAGGTCACCTTCAGGCACATGTCGCAAAAGGACAGCATATCCGTCGGAAAATCGTTTGCCGACAGTATCGACGACACAAGCGGCGTACTGCTGTCGGCTCTCGCTCGAGAGCGATCCTTCAGCAATAGTGGAAGCTCGTCCTCGCTGCGGATAAGATACAGCGCGACCCCGCCTGCGGGATAACGAAGCGCCGCTGCGAAGGAAAAGCCGGCGAAGGGCTGCGGAAGCTCGAGCAGCGTCGCACCGTCGCCGAGCCCGTCACGGCACAGCTCATCAATGCGCTGTGCAAAGCTCTCACCGAAAAGATTACTTAAAAAGCCCTTGCCCCATTTGTAATCGGGCAAGGGCTTCATCGGCGGAGAGATATCGGTAACTTCGCATTTTTCCGATAAGCAAATGAAGGGAATATACATGATGACTCACCGTCCCGGTCTGTTATTCGGTCGCGTTAAGGCTTACTCGGCGTTCTCGGCGCTTTCGTAATCCTCGCTGCGACTTGCGTTTTCGTTGACCGCTCCGCTCTCGCTGTCGGCAGACTGCGTGTCATC
>CAYYKO010000050.1:0-12203 GCA_964441695.1 uncultured Ruminococcus sp.
AAACAACTCTTAATAACGGTGTAAGTCGTTGTCTCACAACGGTTTTTTAATCCAGCGGCTTCATTGTCGGGAAAAGCAGAACGTCGCGAATTGCGGCGGAGTCTGTGAAGAGCATGCAGAGTCTGTCGATTCCGTAGCCGATACCGCCTGTCGGGGGCATGCCGATCTCGAGGGCATTCATGAAGTCCTCGTCGGTTCGGTTTGCTTCCTCATCTCCCTGAGAAAGCAGAGCCTCCTGAGCCTTGAAGCGCTCGCGCTGGTCGATCGGGTCATTGAGCTCGGAGTAAGCGTTGCACATTTCCCAGCCGTTCATGAACATCTCGAAGCGCTCGACATATTCGGGATCGTCGGGCTTCTTCTTTGTGAGCGGTGAGATCTCAACTGGGTGATCCATAACGAAGGTCGGCTGAACAAGGTGATGCTCAACGAACTCCTCGAAGAAGAGGTTGAGAATATCGCCCTTTGCGTGACGCTGCTCGTAGTGGACGCCCTTTTCGTCAGCTATCGCACGTGCTTCCTCAAGAGTGTGTATTTCCTTGAAGTCAACACCAGAGTACTTCTTGACGGCGTCGACCATGGTGATCCGCTCAAACGGACGACCGAGATCCATCTCAATACCGTTATACACGATAGTAGTTGTGCCGAGCACCTCTTTTGCAATATGGCGGAACATGTTCTCGGTGAGATCCATCATTCCGTTATAGTCGGTGTAAGCCTGGTAAAGCTCCATGAGAGTAAACTCGGGGTTGTGGCGTGTGTCCATTCCCTCGTTGCGGAATACACGGCCGATCTCATAAACCTTTTCAAGTCCGCCGACGATAAGTCTCTTAAGGTAGAGCTCAAGAGAGATGCGAAGCTTGAAGTCCTCGTCGAGAGCGTTGAAATGTGTCTCAAAGGGACGGGCTGCCGCACCGCCGGCGTTCGAAACGAGCATGGGAGTCTCGACTTCGATGAAGCCCTGTGAGTCGAGGAAGCGTCTGATCGTGCTGATGATCTTTGAGCGCTTGATAAAGGTATCCTTCGCCTCGGGATTCATTATAAGGTCTGTGTATCTCTGACGGTAACGTGTATCGGTGTTGGTAAGACCGTGGTACTTCTCGGGGAGAATTTGCAGGCTCTTGGAGAGCAGGGTAATGCGTTCCGCGTGAACGGATATCTCGCCTGTCTTGGTCTTAAATACAAAGCCTACAACGCCGACGACGTCGCCGATATCAAGCTTCTTGAATTTCTTGTATTCGTCCTCTCCGAGGCTGTCGCGTGCTACATAGCACTGAATGCCGCCCTTGAGATCCTGGACATTGCAGAAGGAAGCCTTGCCCATGACACGCTTAGACATAAGTCTGCCGGCAATAGACACGGTCTTTCCGTCGAGCTCGTCGAAGGAAGCCTTGATATCCGCGCTGTGATGGGTTCTGTCGTATCTTGTGATCTTGAACGGGTCTTCACCTGCTGCCTGAAGCTCTGCGAGCTTTTCACGGCGTATCTTTAACAGCTCGTTTGTATTTTGCTGCTGAACGCGCTCGTTATTTGTTGTCTGTTCTGCCATATGCTACTCCTAAAATCAGTCCTCGCGGATGGTCGGCTTCGATCTCTCAACGGCAAGAATCTTAAACTTGAGCTCGCCGCTCGGAGCCTGTACCGTAATGATATCGCCGACAACCGAGCCGAGCATTGCGCTGCCGATAGGGCTTTGGTCGGAAATCTTACCGAGCATGGGGTTTGCCTCGTTTGTACCGACGAGGTTGTATTCAACCTCCTCGTTGAACTCGTAGTCGAGAACGCGAACGGTAGAGCCGAGGTTAACGACGTCTGCGCGCATTTCGGACTCGTCGATGACCTTTGCGTGATTGATAAGATTCTCAAGCTCGGTAATACGTGCTACTACCTTAGCCTGCTCGTTCTTTGCCTCATCGTACTCGCTGTTCTCGGAAAGGTCTCCGAAGGAGCGCGCCTCGGCGAGGCTTCTTTTGACCTCCTCAAGCTTTGTCTGCTTGAGGTAGGACAGCTCATCTACGAGAGCCTTATAGCCCTCGGCTGTATAAAGTGTTACCTTTGTTTCGTTGTTATCCATGGTATTATCCTTTCACTTGTTATAGGTCAAGCTTTATTTTGTCAGCTCGTCAAGGGCTGCCGCCAGCTGATTGTCCTCGCTGTCGGTGACCTTGAGAAAATGCTTTTCGAGAAGTGCGCCCTCGGCCTTCACCTCTGCATCGGGAACAATGCCGATGCCGTGATAGCTCTCGGAGAAGGGCGGCTTATACATGCGGTAGGTAACAGACAGCATACCGCCGTCGGGGAGTGTGACCGAGCTCTGCATACAGCCCTTGCCGTAGGAGGTCTCTCCGATAATTACCGCCTTGTCGTAATCGCGCAGAGCCGATGTGAACAGCTCCGCAGCGCTTGCCGTGTTTCCGTTGATAAGCACAGCCATCGGCTGTGTTTTGCATTCGGCGTCCGAGGTGTACTCGTCGACCATATTGTCATCCTTGTCGAATATTCTGATGACGGGTCCCTCGGGAAGGAGAAAGTCGAGCGTGTCGACAACAGCATTAAGCTCTCCACCGGGATTGTTGCGAAGGTCGAATATAAACGACGTGCAGCCTGCGTTTTCCAGCTCGGTATAGGCTGACTTGAACTGCTCGAAGGTCGTATCACGGTCAAAGCCGGTGATGCGGATTATTCCGACGGTCTCATCAAGTTCACATACATGGCTGTACACCGTGGTCGAGATAACCTTGGCACGCGTTATGGAGAAATCGATAAGCTCGCCGTCGCGAAGCACCGTAAGCACTGCATCAGTGCCCTCGGCACCGCGCAGCTTTGCAACTGCGGCATTATAGCCGAGCTCTGCCACAGGCTCGCGTTCCTCTCCTACGTAAACAATGAGGTCGCCCTCGCAAATGCCCGCGGAAAGCGCGGGAGAATCGGGCTGCACCGTTAAAATCTCGATTGCGCTCTGCTCGGAATCGTATATTACGTTAACTCCGATGCCCTCGGTTTCTCCGGTGAGATCAGACATAAAGTCCGCAACCTCATCGGAGGTGTAATACACACCGTAGCTGTCACCCGTGCCAGCGACATAGCCCTTCAAAATATAATCGACCAGAGTGTCATCGTCAAGCTCGCCGAGGTACAGCTCGCGATATGCGCCGTCAAGCGCCGAAAGACGTTCGGCTACCTTCGCTGCGAAGCCTTCGTCTGTCGTCTGCGAGCTTTTTGCATCAGCCATTGAGCCCTTAACGGCGACAAAGGTGATCTGAAACGTCAGCACTGCTGCAAGAAGCATCAGCGCGACCGCTGTCGATATTGAAATTTTTCTTTTCATAGTAGCGCTCCGCCTGCGTGGGATCAATACGGGCTCCGGACGTAGTTCATTGCGTCGACGCGTTCACCGTTGATACGGTACTCGAAATGGAGGTGAGCTCCGAAGGAGTAGCCAGTATTTCCGACATAGCCTATGACCTGACCCTGAGCGACGCTCTGACCTGCCGAAATATTGAGAAGCGACATGTGAGCATAAAGTGTAGAAATGCCGTTGCCGTGATCGATGAGCACGTAATAGCCGTAGCTGTCATGCCACTCGGCACGAAGCACGATTCCGCCGTTGGAGGCGAATATCTGCGTTCCCTGTGGAGCTGCAATGTCGGTAGCAGCGTGGAAGTCCTGATATCCGTTGAGGACTCTTCCTCCGAAGTGCGAGGAAATGTATCCTACACCGACGGGGAGCGGCCATGCGAATTCACCGCCTACATAAAGCTGACCGCTGTCGTTTTTAGAGCCTTCTTCAAAGACGGGATTGTTCTGGTTTACGCTCTGCATCTCGCGGATGTATTCCTGGAGCTCTGCGTCAAGCTGCGCCTCTGCCGCTACAGCCGCATCGTACTGCGACTGCCATTCGGCATTGTCATTTTCAAGCTGCGAGATGATGCTCTCCGACTCGTTTGCGAGAGTTTGATTGTATGTGCGCTCCTCCTCAAGAAGAGCCTTTGCGTCCTCCTGAGCCTTTCTTGATGCTTCAAGCGAGTCCACGGTCTTTGCAAGCTCTTCCTTGGAGCCTGTGAGATCTCCGATGACCTTCTTGTCGTACTCCATCATGGAATTGACATAGTCGATCTTCGTAAGCAGCGTTGCGATATCGGCAGAGCCGAGAACGAGCTCAAGATATGAGGCGTTTCCGTCCTCATGGAGAGCTGCCATTCTGTTAAGAAATGCTTCACGCTGTGCTTCGATGCGTTCCTCTGTTTCCTCGATCTGCGCCTCCTTGGCTTCGATCTGAGAATCAAGGTCGGCTATCATAGCTTCAGCTGTCTGAATCTTTTGGGTGGTGTTTCTTATAAGCTGGTCAATATACTGCTTGCGCTCCATTGCGGTGTTGATCGAGTCTTCCGTGTCGCGAAGCTTTTGAAGGAGAGCCTCCTGCTGTGCGGAGAGCTCTGCGATTTGATCCTCATAGGATTTGACCGTAGCGTCGTCAACCTGCTCGGCAGAGGAGGGCACGACCCAAATAAGAGAGGAGCATGCCGCCAATGCCACAGCCGCCGACAGGCAGCGACGAAATATTCTTGAATGCTTCATGATTGCCTTTCCTTAAATAACTCTCATGACGTTACACGGTAATTATACCGCACCTGCTGTGTCGTATCTGCGTGAAAATGCAAACATATTCGAGAGATTTTGTAACTTTTCGAATATTACTCCTTGAGATACTTTCCGAGAGAAATAAGACCTCCGACGACACCCGTTACGATACCTATCGTAAGCGTTGCTCCGAATACGTAGCCGGATATGTCGGAAAAGCTTATAAGCGAGATCATCTGCATATCGGTAGCGACTCCGGAAAGAAGCGCAGAGTATCCGAGCTTCAGAATGATGAAGGAGCCGACACCCGAGGCGATGCCGATGAAGATACCCTCAAAAATGAAGGGAAGCGTGATGAACCAATTCGTTGCACCGATGTAACGCATGATACCGATTTCCTTGCGGCGCGAGAATACGGAGAGCTTTATGGTGTTTATAATGATGAACACCGTGACCACAAACAGTATCGCGAGGAACCAGAAGAACACAAGCATGATACCGCCTCGAATGCTCTCAATGGTGTTTGCAAGCTCGAGATTGTTTCTGACCTTACGCACGCCCTCGATCTGCTTGAGATTGTAATCAAGCTCGGGAACCTTGGAGTTGTCCGCGTATGAGATGGTAAAGGAGTCGGAAAGAGGATTCTCCTCTTCGGTGATGTCACCGTAAAGGGTGGGGTTCTCCTCCTGAAGCTTCTTGAGCTGCTCGTCCTTTGTAGCATGGACGACGGCTTCAACATTATCAAGAGAGGTTATCTGCTTTTCAATCTCCTCGATGGTCTCGTCGTCGGCATCGCTCTCGCAGAAGGCGACGATCTCATTGAGATCACCGAGCTTGTCGAGATTGAGGTCGATATTAACGACGATAAGTGAGAAGCCTCCTATCACGAGAAGACAGCTGAGAAGCACGGCGACGGAGGCAAAGCTCATGACGCCGTTGCGCTTCATGCCCTTCAGAGCCTCGAGGATGAAGTAGAAAATGTTGTATCTTTTCATTCGAACATACCTCCCACATGATCCTCCGTTACGACTCCGTCACGAATCGTGATAACTCTTTGCTTATAGTAGTCGACGAGGTTCTGCTCGTGAGTAACGACGATAACGGTTTTGCCGAGCTTGTTTATCTTGATGAGAAGATTCATAATGTCAAGGGACATCTGCGGGTCAATGTTACCCGTAGGCTCGTCGGCGATAATGACGGAGGGATTGTTCGCAAGAGCACGCGCGAGTGCAACTCTCTGCTGCTCTCCGCCTGAGATCTCTCCCGGGAAGGAGGAGTGCTTGTCAGCGAGGTTTACGGTATTTAGGATCGCGGGAACGCGGCGCTTGATCATTTTTGAAGGAGTGCCGACGACCTGCATTGCAAAGGCTACATTTTCGTATACGGTTTTGTTAGGAAGGAGACGGAAATCCTGGAATACAACGCCGAGCTGTCGTCTGTAGTAGGGGATCTTTCGATCGGGAATCGTCGTCAGATTGTATTTGCCGACGATAATGTTTCCCGCAGTCGGCTTTTCCTCGCAGAGAAGAAGCTTCATGAGGGTCGTTTTTCCCGCACCCGAGTGACCGACGATAAATACAAACTCGCCGTCATCGATGTGGAGGTTAACGTCCTTCAGGGCAACTGTGCCTGACGGGTACGATTTTTTTACATTTCTGAATTCGATCATAAAAATTTCCTTAAATGCCGACCCGCGGGTGAGCGAGGGTGACATCTGACCTTTCAAAACAGTGCAGGGAAAGCACTAACACGATATCCGCGCGAGCGGGAAACGGAGATATGCCATCCCTGCAGTCAGTATTACGTTGCACTTGCACTTCGTGCAACCCTATGTCAGAACTTAACGGGCTTCGCAACGAGGTATCTCTTGACCATGAGCGCGACCTTGAAGGTGATGGCATGGTCGAACTCGCGCAGGTCGAGACCTGTGAGCTTGCGTATTTTTTCAAGTCTGTAAACGAGGGTATTTCTGTGTACGAAGAGCTTTCTCGAGGTCTCGGAGACGTTCAGGTTGTTCTCGAAGAAGCACTGGATCGTCATAAGAGTTTCGCGGTCGAGAGAATCGAGGCTTCCGTTCTTGAAGACCTCCTGGAGGAACATCTCGCAAAGGGTCGTGGGAAGCTGATAGATAAGTCTGCCGATACCGAGGTTCTCATAGCTGATGATGTTCTTTTCGGTGTCGAATACCTTGCCGACCTCAAGAGCGACCTGAGCCTCCTTATAGGAGCGGGCGAGGTCCTTGATGTTGTCAACAGCCGTACCGATACCGATGGAAACCTTAGCGAAGAACTCTGTGTTGAGTGTGTCGGCGATATTGCTTGCCATTTCCTCAACCTCGCGAATGTCGGTTCCTGCCTTGATATCCTTAACTACTACGATATCCTGCTCGGTAACACTGATGACAAACTCGCGGCTCTTGTCCGGGAAAATATTCTGCACCATGTCGTAGGGCAGAACATCGGAGCGAGAATTGAACTTGATGAGGAGAACGATACGGACCTCATCGGAATTGAAGTGAAGCTCTTTGGACTTGATGTAAATGTCGCTCGGGAGAATGTTGTCGAGAATGATGTTCTTTATGAAGGAATTCTTGTCATACTTTTCATCATAAAGATTCTTGATATTGGAAAGTGTAACGGAGAGGATGGACGCCATCTTCTCTGCCAGCTTGTCCTCGCCTTCGACGAAAACGATATACTCCCACTTGGAGCCCGTACCGATAGGCCTGTAGGTGTAGCCGCCGGAGGTGATAGCCTCGGTGGTGTAAGCGAGCTCGTCGCGAACACCCTGTCGGAGCTCACCTATTTTGACAAGCTCACTGCAGGCGATGATAACACCGTTGTCATCAACGACTCCGATTACACGGTCGACGGTATCCCTCATTTGATGGATGATTCCCTGGAACAGACGATTTGCCATTGTTAACTCCTTGCCGTTAAAACGGCTGATAAAAATATAATAGATACTATACTATATTTTACATGATTTTTTGTCATTTTTCAATAGGTTGATAAGTTTTTTTTATAAAAATGACGCGTTTTTTTTGTGGATAATAGCGAAAGACGGGTAAATCACACTTACATTGGAATTAATTTAGGAGAAATAGTGTCCAAATCACTTTTCGAGTGCATATGACAGGCACGCAAGGGCAAACGGAGCCGCGCTTTCGGTTCGGAGTATCCGATTGCCGAGAGATACGGAGAGCGCTCCGATTTCTTCCATTAATTCTGCCTCAGCTTCGTCAAAGCCGCCCTCCGGACCGATAACCACAGCGATATTTGCGTCGCACGGTATGCTTTGCACGGCGTCGCGAAGCGGGCTTGTTGCCTTTTCGTAGCAGAAGAGTACCGTATCAAATTCCGCAAATGCCTCTGCCGCCTTCTTTATATCGACGCCCTCATTGACCCTTGGGATAATTCCTCGTCCGCACTGCTTGGCACCCTCCTCGGCAATGCGCTGCCAACGGACGCATTTCTTCTTTATATCCGCGCCGTCAAGCTTTACCGTGCATCTCGAGGTGATAAGCGGTGTGACTGAGAAGGCACCGAATTCGACGGATTTTTGTACTACCGTGTCAAATCTGTCACCCTTGGCGAGAGCCTGAAATACGGTAGCCCTGTACGGCGGCTCGCTGCGGCTTGCTTTTTTCTCGATAACGTTAAGTGTGACGCTCGACTGCGTGATCTCGGATATCTCGCATTCGTAATCGACTCCGCATGCATCGCACAGCGTGAGGCTGTCGCCGAGTCGCATTCTGAGAGAGCGCGAGATATGACTTGCGTCATCGCCGCAAATAACGGCATGCATTTTTTCTCCGTCGTCGAAAAGAGCGGAGCTGTTTATGAAAAATCTTGGCATGGCTACTCCGACTATTATGAATTATACATATATTTTATCATATAACGCGAAATATGTAAAGAGGTAAGCGACTTTTGCGACTTTTTGCAAAATAAAGAAAAAATTTTCCTGTCGGACGAGGAATTTTGCTTTTTTGATTGTATAATATACGAAAAGGAAATTTCCAATGGGGGAGGTGCGGTCTGAAATGGATTGCGGCGAGATATATCTGCGACGCTACCTTGACGGTGACAAGGATGCCTTTGACGGCGTGCTTGAGCTGTACTTTGACAGGCTGACCTTCTTCATAAATCGACAGCTGTGCGATGTCCACGCCGCGGAGGATATCGCAATTGACACACTGCTTGAGCTGATCCTTCATCCGAAGCGCTATAATTTCAAAACATCTCTGAAGACCTATCTGTTTGCGATAGCTCACAACAAGGGTGTGAATTACCTGAAGCGACGCTGTCGCACGGCTCTTGCGGATACGCTTGAGGAAAACACGGCGGATGAGCTGTCCCTTGAGGAGCAGCTTATCGAAAGCGAGGAATACCTTGCTCTGAGCCGTGCGCTCGGAGAGCTGCCCGCGGACATGCGCGAGGCTGTACATCTTATATATTTTGATGAGATGACATATAAGGAAGCGGCGCGGGTAATGAAGAAGTCGGTAAAGCAGCTTGACAATCTTCTCTACCGTGCGAAGGCGCGACTTAAGCATGAGCTGTCCGAGACGGACAGACAATGAACGGAGGTGGTTTTATGAGACGGGATATAGGTCAGGCAAGCTCCGAGCTGTGGCGCCGGTATGAAGAAAAGAAGGAGGCGCAACGACGTTATAAGCGAGGCACGGCACTTTGTGTCGGAATTGCAATGTGTGCTCTTATCGCTGTGTCGCTTCCTACGGCGTTTTCGCTCGGAGGAAATAACGCTGTTGCCAAATCGCAAGCAGGGGATGGCAATATGTTTGCGGGAGAATGGCAGACGCTCGGCGGAGCCTTGGATGTACCGCTTCGCGGAGGTGAGAGTAAGGGCTCGGATATGCCGCTTGCCCCGACAGGAGTGCTTTCGCTCACTGCCGTCGGGTCTGAAAGCATTCCGCTGTCAGACGAATTTTCATCCGAGCTTTTGTGTGCGCTCGGCGATGTGGCGCTTTATCGCACTGACGGTGACGCCGTTTCGACGGCTGCTACGCTTGTGCTTTTGCTCGAGGACGGCGGAAGGCTTGACCTCGGCATAACGGCAGAACGCCGCTTTGCTGTCGACGGCGTGCTGTACCGAGCGGAAAATGCGGACACGCTGCTTGACCTTCTCGCGGACGCGGGAATAAAATTCTCTGATTGATACGAAAGGAAAAAACTATTATGAGAAAGAGGCTGAATTCACTTATCGCATTGCTGCTCGTCGCGGCAAGTCTTAATGCTCTTGTCGGCTGCACACGTGTTTCTGCGGCTGCCGAGCGGCTGACGCAAGGCGTAACGCCAAGCAATAATATAAAAGCGGTCGATATTGACGAGAGGTTCATTCAGGCATACACCGACTTTGCGGCGGAGCTGTTCAGCCGCAGCTTCGACGGCGAAAATACCGCAGTGTCACCGCTGTCTATGCTGCTCGCGCTCGGACTTGTCGCAAACGGCGCCGGCGGCGAGACAGCCGACGAATACACAAGTTTTTTCGGCGGGATATCCGTCGATGAGATGAACAGATATCTGTATTCATACGTTAAAGGTCTTGAGGATGAAAAAGCGCGTAAGCTTACCGCGGCAAATTCGCTTTGGCTCAATGCTTCGCCGGAATACGAGGTGAAGCGCGAATTTCTGCAAAGCGCGGTAGACTGGTACGCAGCGGAGGTATTCAAGGGTGAGTTTTCCGATGCCACCGCAGATGAGGTCAACCGTTGGTGCTCTGAGAATACGGACGGCATGATCGAGCACTTTGTCGATACGCTGTCTCCGAGCACGGCGGCGCTTATCGTGAATGCACTCTGCTTTAAGTCGCCGTGGGAGGACGAATATGCCGAGCATGCGGTGTCAGAAGGAGAGTTTACGTCTCAGGACGGTAAGGTGCGCAGCGCTGTGATGCTGAGCTCTAATGAGAAGGTGTTTCTCGAAAGCTCGCTTGCGACGGGCTTTGTGAAAAACTACGACGGAGGACGTTATGCATTTGTCGCACTTCTGCCAAACGAGGGCGTATCTCTTTCGACACTTGCAGCTTCTCTGGACGGAGACGAAATACGTGAGCTTTTTGCCACGGCAAAGGAGGACGAAGAGGTCAGAGTGTGCCTTCCCGAGTTTGCTTATGACTTCAAGCTTGAGATGAATAAGCTTCTTGAGGACATGGGGCTTGAAAAGGCGCTTTCGGCGGCTGCCGACTATTCGGGCTTTTCCTCGGATACGCCGTTCCTTTTGGATGCGGTCATGCATATGACGCACATTGAGCTGTCGCGCGAGGGAACACGTGCCGCAGCCGTGAGCGGTATTAAGCTGAGAGCAGGTGAACCGAACGGTAGAGCCGTGGTGCTTGACAGACCGTTCATGTACATGATAGTCGACCGCGAAAGCTCACTGCCCGTAATGCTCGGAGCTGTGACGGATATTGAAGCTTAGGCTAAAGGCGAGGAACAAAAGAAAGGGTGCGAGCTCCGTTTTCGGAGCTTCGCGCCCTTCCTTTTGCATTTTATTTAAGTACACACGTGCCGCACGGTCCGAGAGCTCTTTGTTCGACCTCGTCCCAGGTTATCTCATGGCTGCTTTTTCCGGCGCAGTTTGCTTCGTAATGATACTTCTTGCTGTACTGACCTCCGGTGTAGACATGTCCGTGATAATTGTCGGTGTACTGCGGGACATACTCGGTGCTGACTTCCGAAATACCCTCTGTGAAGGCTTCGGCAACGGTGTCGGTAGCCTCTGCGTAAGGCTCGGTCTGCGTGTGCTCGACTGAGCCTTCGTCCGTAGACACTGTCGCGCTTTCAGTCGCACCTTCTCCGACAGACTCTTCGATGCTATCGGAAGAGTCTGTGTGACCTTCGACGGAAGTGTCCGGCGGTAGGCTTTCAGCTGCACTCTCTGCTTCGTAAGCCTCACCGACCGTGCTTGACGCTCGAGAGTGTACCGTAACGTCGGGTGCCGCACTGCAAGAGGTGAAGAAAAGTGCCGAGAGTATTATCGCAATTGAACGCTTCATTTTCGCCACCCTCCGTTAAAGGTCACTTCCGTGATCTCAGAACAGTATGCAACCCATTTTGCGGAACTGCTCTGCCTTTTCCAAAAGAATCTCACGTGTAAGTCCCGTGTGCTTCGCAAGGCAGTCGACGCACATAAAGCTTGTCGCACCGCGGTTTATCATTTTCTTGTGCAGACCGATATCCGTCATTGTAAGCTCGCGTGAGCATTTGATGCACAGGATAGCGGAGCTCGTCGGAGCGCCCTGCGGTCTGCGAAAGGGAAGCTCCATTTTACGCCTTCTTTACGAGCTGTGCGCGGTAAACCTTGCAAGAGTGAGCATCAAGGCGACCGGGGACTCTGATCATATCGTCAAACTCGCCGAGACACTCGTCGGTTTCGATGTCGTATACGCGGAATGCGTAGCCGTCGTTCGGGGAGAAGCCTGCGTTGGGGAGCCAGAAAGCGACCCAGTCAAGCTCACAGCCCGCGAGGTTAAACAGACCGAAGGCATACTCGCCGTTTGAAAGGTGCTTCATGAGCACGGGAGTAGCGTCCTCGTGGTTGCAGTACGTAACGATCGGAGGTCTGACCTCGGGGTCCTGGTCGATCGCGATAAGCGCGCGG
>CAYYKO010000051.1:0-11929 GCA_964441695.1 uncultured Ruminococcus sp.
CCCGGGAACGGCTGACGGTACACCATCTCGTGCGGCAAGCCGAGTGCCTCTCCGACTACGCGAACCTCGTCCTTATAGAGCAGCTTTAAGGGCTCAACGAGCTCAAATGCGAGATCTTCGGGAAGTCCGCCTACATTGTGGTGGCTCTTTACAGCCTTCTTGCCCTCTGCCTGCTTGAAGCTCTCGAGGATGTCGGGATAGATAGTTCCCTGCGCGAGGAAGCTGATATCGTCAAGCTTTCTTGCCTCGTCGGCAAATACGTTGATAAACTCGGCGCCGATGATCTTTCTCTTGGACTCGGGGTCGGATACGCCCGCGAGAAGGTCGAGGAAGCGGTCGGTAGCATCAACATAGATAAGGTTCGCGTCAAGCTCGTCCTTGAACACCTTAATGACATTCTCGGACTCGTTCTTACGCATGAGGCCGTGGTTTACGTGAACGCAAACGAGCTGACGGCCGATAGCCTTTATGAGAAGTGCCGCAACAACGGACGAATCGACGCCGCCGGACAGTGCGAGGAGCACCTTACGGTCGCCTACCTGCTCGCGAACTGCCGCGATCTGCTCTTCGATGAACGCATCAGCGAGAGCACGTGTCGTGATTCTCTCCATTGTTTCCGGACGAACATTACTGTTAAGCATAAATATCTCCATTTCTGTCACCGGAGGTGTGCCGGCATTCAAGATCAGTTTGTGTAGTTATCGAAGTAGCCCTGAACGAGCACAACGGGAGTTCCCTTGTCGCCGGAGCCGCTTGTAAGGTCGCAAAGCGAGCCGATGAGGTCGGTCAGCTGTCTCGGAGTCGTGCCCTGAGATGCCATGCTTCCGACAAGGTCGGCGTCCTTCGCCTTGATGCTTGCGGAGATTGCCTCGCGAAGCGCTTCGCCGGAAAGATCCTTATAATCGTTATCGGCAAGATACTTGAGCTTGAGCTCGTTCGGTGTGCCGACGAGTCCGCTTGTGAAGGCGGGAGAAACTACCGGGTCTGCAAGCTCCCAGATCTTACCCTTGGGATCCTTGAATGCGCCGTCGCCGTATACCATTACCTCAACGTTCGCGCCGCAGGCTGCCTTTATGCGCGCCTGGATATCGAGAACGAGGTCGGAGCACTCGCGCGGGAAAAGCTTGATCTTGTCCTCTGTCGACTTATTCGAGCCGAGAAGACCGTACTGCTCGTTGCAGCCGCTTCCGTTGACGGGTGCGGTAAGAATGTCGTCAAGTCCGCAGACGATCTTCGCGCCGGCAGCCTTGAGGATGCGCTTTGTACGTGCTCTTGTGTGGATATCGCAGTTAAGCACGCAATCTGTATATTCGAGGATGGCGCGGGGCTGATTTGCGAAGATGATCTCCGCCTCGGCTCCTGCCTCTCTTATGATATTGCCGTAATACTCTACGTAATCAACGCCCGTGAACTCGTGGCGGTTCTCGCCGAAGAGCTCGCGATACTTCTCGAGTGTAAGTACGTCCGAATAGGGGTTTATTCCTGCCTCGTCGAGCTTATCGATGCTGACAAGCTCATTTCCGACCTCGTCGGAGGGGTAGCTGAGCTGAAGCACTACCTTCTTCGCTCCCCTTGCGATACCGCGAAGGCAGATGGCAAAGCGATTGCGCGAAAGGATGGGGAAGATAACTCCGACGGTCTCTCCGCCGAGCTTCTCCTTAACGTCTGCAGCAATGTCGTCAACAGAGGCATAGTTGCCCTGGGCACGTGCTACGATGGATTCCGTGACGGAGATAACGTCGCGGTCGCGAAGAGCAAAGCCCTCGCTTTCTGCTGCTTGGAGTACACTGTCGGCAACGATAGCTGCAAGGTCATCGCCCTCTCTGATAATGGGGCAACGGATACCACGGGATACTGTTCCGACTCTTCTTGTGTTCTGTTCCATATAGTTCTTGGAATCCTTTCTGTAATAGAGGCATTTATTAACGCTTCCGTGTAGTGCGTTCAGCTCTGTACGAGGCGTACAGGCTCTGAAAAACACATAATTATTATATAACATTTCAGCCTGAAATTCAATAGCTGTCAACGAAAACTGAGCCGCTGCGCTTCTAAAATCTTAAAACAAATGAGCGGCGCTTTTTGCGAATTTTAACAAAAGCGGAAATAAGGCTATTTCATGTTGCCGCGTCACGGGTGCTTTATCACGTAATCGCCGTCAAAGCCCGGGATTATCGAGCTTGAGAACAGGCTCTCGAGCACGCGCTCGAGCGTCTGTGTGTCGTCCCTGCCGGCACTCTCATATGCCGAATGCATTGCAAGCTGCGGCAGTCCGACGTCTACCGAGCAGAGTGAGACATGCGCGTTCGATATATTGCCGAGGGTCGAGCCTCCGGCGATATCGGCGCGGTTTGCGTAAAGCTGAGACGCAGCCCCTGCCCTCTCGCAAAGCGTGCGGAATATCGCAACGGACATGCCGTCCGAGGTGTATTTCTGATTGGCGTTATATTTTATAACGACGCCGCCGTTCATTCGCACGGAGTGGTTCTTGTCAGACAGCTCCGGGTGGTTCGGATGAAGCGCATGTGCATTGTCGCACGAAACAAGATACGAGCGGGCGCACATTTGCCGCATTTCGAGCGACATGGCGTCACACACGCCTGCCATCGTGTCGAACAGGAAGGTAGAATCCGCGCCCTGACGCGTCAGGCTTCCGACCTCCTCATTGTCGAAGACACACAGCATCGGTATGCTTCCCTGCACCTTCGCCGACACGAACGCCTCAAGGGATGCGAACACGCATTGCAGGTCGTCGAGCCTCGGCGCGCTGATGTATTCTCCCCACTCGCAGCCGTCCTCGGCACAGTAAAGCGACAGATCCCACGAGACTATGCCGTCAGCAGAAATTCCCGTCCTTTCCGCGATAAGGCGCTTCAGCTCGCCGGGCTTCGACGAAGCGAAAAGCGGCAACATGTCGACGGCGTTGTTGTAGGGCGTGCCCTCGTTCGCGCGGCGATTCATGTGAATTGCCACATTTGGTATCACGGCAAGGGGCTTCTCGCTGTCGAAAAGCCGCGTAAAAAGGCGCGTGCCCTCGCGTGCGACGACTCTTCCGGCGATCCCGAGCGGGCGGTCGAGCCAGCTTGAGCAAAGCATACCGCCGTAGCCCTCCGTTGACAGTCTGATGCAGCAGCCGTCCGAAAGCTCCGGTGAGTCCTTGACCTTGAAGGACGGTGAGTCGCCGTGTGAGGCTGCTATCATAAAGCCGCCGTCGAGTTCAGACGGTATTCTGAAGGCGATAAGCGACGAGCCGTTGCGCGTGACGTAATATCCGTGTCCCGCCTCAAGTCTCCATTCATCCGCCTCAGAAAGGCGGCAAAAGCCCTCTCCGTCAAGTCTTGCGGCGCATTGAGAGACGGCATGAAACGCAGTGGGCGCCGCCTTGATAAACGAAAACAGTCTGCGGTTAATGTCTGTCATGCTTCCTCCTTCAGCAGCTTATCCAAGGCGTCGACAGCCTCATCGCTTGTCGACCAGCTGGTCACAAATCTGTAAGCGGCTTGCGAGTCGGAAATATTCTCCCACAGCCCGAAGCGAAGCTTCTCCGAGAGGCGCGCGGCGCGAGACTTTTCGAGGATGACAAACTGCTGATTCGTCGGCGAATCAATGAAAAACGGAATATTATTCTCCGCAAACACCGCGCGAAGGCGCGCCGCTGCCCTGATTCCGTGAGCGGCTGCTCGGATATACAAGTCGTCCGTAAACAAAGCGTCGAACTGCACGCCGATGAGCCTGCTCTTGGCTATCATCGCACCGTTCTGCTTGACAAAGGTCTCAAAGCGGCGCGGCATATTGCCGTGCGTGAATACGACAGCCTCTCCGCAGAGTGCGCCGACCTTCGTGCCGCCTATGTAGAACACGTCGCAAAGGCGCGCCATATCGGCGAGCGTCACGTCGCACGCGTCGCTTGCAAGGGCGTAGCCGAGGCGCGCGCCGTCGGCGTACAGCGTCAGCGAATGTCTGCGGCAGACCTCTGACAGCGCCGTCAGCTCTTCGAGCGAGTAAAGCGTGCCGTATTCGGTGGGCTGAGATATATACACGGCAGCCGGTATGACCATGTGATTGCAGTCGGGATCTGCGAAAAAGGCTGTAACGTAGCGCTCGACGTCCTCGGCGCACAGCTTGCCGTTTTTATTCTTCAGGGTGAGCACCTTGTGTCCCGATGCCTCTATAGCTCCCGCCTCATGAACGGCAATATGTCCCGTATCGGCTGAAAGCACGCCCTCAAAGGGTGCAAGGCAAGAATCGAGCACGAGTCTGTTTGTCTGCGTGCCTCCCGTGAGAAAGTACACCTGTGCGTCGGGTGCGTCGCATGCCTTCTTTATCTTTTCAGCCGCACTCAGCGTGTAGCTGTCGTAGCCGTAGCTTGCGACCGTTTCGAGGTTCGTTTTCACGAGCGCGTCAAGCACCTCGGGATGCGCACCCTCTGTATAATCACTCTGAAATGATATCATTTTGCAGTCTCCTTTGAAATATTTCTTTCGCCTGTCCGCTGAAGCTCGCTTTCGAACTTATCAAGCCTTTCGCGCTTTCTTATCTCACGACCGAGCAGTCGGTACAGCGACGCTGTGATCGGCACTCCGATGAGCATTCCGAATATTCCGAAAAGCCCGCCTCCGACGGTGACCGCCGCAAGCACCCAAAGACCCGGCAGACCTATCGACTTTCCGACCACGCGGGGATATATGATGTTACCCTCAAGCTGCTGAAGCACGATTATGAATACGATAAACAGCACAGCCTTCACGGGTGACTCCGTAAGTATCATAAGTGCGCCGACCGCCGCTCCGATGTACGCTCCCGCTATCGGTATCAGCGCTGTGAAGCCGATGAGCGCACCGATCATTGCGGCATAGGGGAAGCGGAAGATAAGCATTCCGACAACGCACAGGCAGCCGAGGATGACCGCCTCGGTACACTGTCCGACGATGTATCTCTTGAAGCAGTCGTTGACGATCCTCGCAACGTAGAAGACACGCGAATTCACCTTGCGCGGGAGGAAGACCGCCATTATGCGCTTCAGCTGCGAGCTGAGTCTGTCACGTCCGAGAAGCAGGTAAATTGCAAATATTATGCTGATAAACGCTGTTACGAGCACGGAGAAAACGGACGAAAGCGTCTTTATGACGATACCGGCAACTCCGCCAATTCCGCTCGCAACGATTCCCGCGATGTTCTGAAGATGCTCCTGCCAGTTCACCGAGGCAAGCTGCGCGAGCCAGTCCTCCGGCAGATGATCACGCACGAAATCGCTGCCGATAAATTTCTCAATCGCAGGCGGGATCTCGGATATCAGGAAGCTGACGCAGGAAATAAGCTCCGGTATTACGAGCCCAATAACAAGAGCCGCAACGCCGACAAGCGTCAAGAAGGCAAGTATCATGCAAATGATGCGTCGCGCAGCGGAGGTTGACTTTCCGACCGACGAGCGCGGAAGCGGTATGCGCTCGTAAAAGCTCATGAGTATGTTGAGAATGTACGCAATAAAAAAGCCGATGATAAGCGGGGACGCCGCCCCGAGCAGCTTTCCGACAATGCCGACCAGCGGCTGCCAATATGTGATACAGAGGTATGTTAGGAATACTGTAAGCCCTGCCTTGAGGCAGGTTTTTACACTTAGCTTCATGTTATACTTCCCTTTCGAAGATTTTGCGCGGAAAAATATTCTTCCCTTATAATTATACCCCAAATCAGGCGGAAATTCAATACACGTGACGCTATTCGTCGCGCAGTGCGGCGGCAATTTGCCCATTTTTGCGAGGAATTACGGTATTTCGAAAAATAATGAAAAATGGGCTTGAATTTTCACGCGGACTGTGATATAATATTAAAGTCAAAGTGACACATGCGGATGTGGCGGAATTGGCAGACGCGCTAGATTCAGGTTCTAGTGAAAGCAATTTCATATGGGTTCAAGTCCCTTCATCCGCATAATAAGGTCCCAAGCGTCCCGTGCGCTTGGGATTTTCTCTTTGCCATCGAGCTCGATGCTCCGCCACATGACAAAAAATGCTTGCAGACAACGATTTTTCTTGAAAAGCTATTGCAATTATTTTACTTGTGTGGTATAATATCAAATGTATGTGAATGCGAGTATGTGTACCCTCTCAGATACGTACTCTTTACGATCGGCAGACGCCGACATACAATTAAACGGTTCTCGCCGCGGTCGTACCGTGGGGCCGTCAGAATTATTTAATCTGTTTGACGCCAAAGCGTCGGGAAGGAACCAAAAATGCCGAATATTAAGTCTGCTAAGAAGCGCGTAAAGGTTATCGAGAGCAAGACTCTCCAGAACAAGATGTTCAAGTCTCAGCTCCGCACCGTTATCAAGAAGTACAATGCTGCCGTTGAGGCAGGTAACAAGGATGAGGCTGCTGCTGCATACAAGCTCGCTGTTAAGAAGATCGACCAGGCTGCAGCTCGCAACATCATTCACCCCAACAAGGCTGCTCGTCACAAGAGCCAGTTCACAAAGATGCTCAACAACATCTAACTAAGTCTTTCACCCGACGCTTAACCCACGTCGGGTGTTTTTCTTTTCCGCCTTCCGCCGGTCACACTGTCGGCGTTTCCGACGGTCGATAAGCTACGCTTCGAGAGCTGCCGCCGCGCAATGCATACTTCGACTATAATACAAAAGCTTCCCTTCGCTGTTGCGTCGGGAAGCTCTTTTTGCTTTTGTAAAGCGTAAATATTACTTTTGTACGCTGTCCGCCTTGACTGCGATCTCCTTTGTTCCGCGCGCGCTCTGTCCGCCGGGGATGATCTCGCCTGCGGCAGTCAGCGAGAGCTTCGTCAGCGTCGGACCGACAAGCTCGTAGATGAGCACAGAGAAAAGAATGATATTTCTGATAAGCGTACCGTCGCCGCCGCCAAGCTCCATTGCCATGACGGACATACCGAGAGCAACGCCTGCCTGCGGAAGAAGTGTTATTCCGAGGTGCTTGACTATGGACGGCGCACACTTCATAAGACGCGCACTCCAATGAGCTCCCACGTATTTACCGACCGAGCGGCTGAGTATGTAAAGCACACCGACGACGATGACCGCAACATTTGCGATAACACCGAAATCAAGCTCCGCACCGCTGAGCACGAAGAAGAGGATATTGAGCGGAGCTGTCCATCTGTCAGTCCTATCCATAAGCTCCTCGGACACGTCGCAGATATTGCAGAATACCGTGCCGAGCATCATGCAGGCGAGAAGCGACGAGAAGCCGATTTCAATGCCGCCGACTTCAAACTTGAGCTTTGTTATTGCAACCGTCATAAGCACGAATGTAATGGATATTGCCATACGCTTGCTGCGCGAGTGGAAAAGCTTCTCCACAAGGTTGAAGCAGATTCCCATTACAGCACCGAGCGCAAGCGAGAGAACGACCTCAAGTATCGGCTCTGCGATAACGGAGAGGATATCGATCTTACCGCTTGTTATCGACTTGGCGATTCCGAAGGAGATAGCGAAAATTACAAGTCCGACAGCGTCATCAAGTGCAACGATCGGCAGAAGAATGTCCGTAAGCGGTCCCTTTGCCTTGTACTGGCGAACGACCATGAGCGTTGCGGCGGGTGCCGTCGCTGCCGCTACCGCGCCGAGCGTGATTGCTGCGGGGAGCGACAGCACGTCGGGTCTGATAAAGTGGAACGCGATGAGCACCGCATCAACGAGCAGTGTTGCGACAACAGCCTGGATTATTCCGATGACGGTTGCCTGCTTGCCGTTCGTTTTAAGCTGAGAAAGACGGAACTCGTTTCCGATTGTGAAGGCGATAAAGCCCATTGCGACATCGGAGATTATGCTGAAGGACTCAAGCTGCTCCATCGAGTTGAAGCCGATACCGGCGATTCCGAGTCTGCCGAGGCAGAACGGACCGATAAGGATACCGGCGATAAGGTACGCTGTGACTGCGGGAAGTCCGAGCGGCTTTACGACTCGCGACATAAGAAGTCCCGCAAGCAGCGCGATTGCGATTACGAGAATTGTTTCCATTTTCTAACCTTCTTTTTTGGGATAATTTATAGTCTTTCGGTACACTCGGCGAGTGCTGCGCCGATCACCGTGCCGAAGCGTGAATATTCGGGGATCATGAAGTTCATGTCGAACATTTTATTGAGCGTCGCAAAGATCCCCTCCGCCTGCGCGACGCTCGACAGGTTACCCGTGAGGATGACATCGCGAATGTCACGCCCTCGCGCGGCAAATATCGATATCATGCCGATGGTCTCGAATACCATGTTGACAATGCCGAGCGCGATGTCGCTCTTTGTGGCAAGGTCGCTGATATTTCCGAAGTTCGACGCGGTGGTCGTGTCGGTGAAGCCCGGGATGTCATTATGGTTTATCATGTCGCCGATGCGAAGATCCACGCGGTCGAGCGAGCCGTCTCGGGCAAGCTGCTCAATGTGCTCGACGGTGTCCATATTGAGAAGCTTTTTCGACAGTCCGATGAGCGTTCCGCCGCCGACTCCCGTGCCTCCGAGATATTCGGGCTTTTTGCCGCTTTCGGCATACACAAGTGCGGTACCCGTGCCGAGGCTTGCGATGAGAGCGCGCGGCAGGCGCGACAGATACAGTCCGCCGAGACCTATCGCCATGAATTCCTCTATCTTGTAGCACGGCAAGCCGTAGAGCGGCTGTGTTATAAAGGACGAGCCCGCGCCCGTTATCATCACGCGTTCGATATCGTCAAGCGACAGCGAGTTTTCCACAAGAAACTTACCGAAGGCGCCGAAGGTCGCGGTGACGGGGTCGGTCGCCTTTATAAACAGCGGCTCGATAAGCTGCGACGTGCCGCTTTGCAGATTAAAGCCGACTATCTTCGTCGTACTCCCGCCGACGTCTATTCCGATTACAACGTTTTTCATAGCTGCTCCGTCAACCCACAGTGTAGCTTGTGCCGTCCTTTGTATCCTTGAGCACAACTCCCTTTTTGGAAAGCTCGGCGCGTATCTCGTCGGCACGTGCGTAGTTCTTATCCTTCTTTGCCTGTGCTCTCTCGGCGATAAGCGCCTCTATCCACTCCCTCAGCTCTGCGGGAACAGCGTCGTCGGTGCTATCGTCGTTCTCCGTGCGTGCGGCACGGAGCGCGTCTGCCTTTGCAAGCAGGTCGAGGGAGAGCACGCGATCAAAGTCCGCAATAAGCGCGCGCTTTGTAGCGCCGTTTGTCTTCGCCTTCAGCACGTCGTAAAGAGCCGTGATCGCAAGCGAGGTGTTAAGGTCGTTGTCCATTGCCTCGACAAAGCGTGCGCGAAGCGACTCAAAGCTCTCGCTGTCAACTTCGCCCTCGTCGGCAATTCCCGCTATTCTCTCAACAAGCTTCTTGTAGGAAAGCGCGGCGTTGTCAAGCGTCTCGTAGGTGAATACGAGAGATTTTCTGTAGTGCGACAGCAGGCAGAAGAAGCGGTACACGAGCGGGTCGTAGCCCTTTTCCTCGAGCAGAGAAACGGTCAAGAACTCGCCCTTCGACTTGCTCATCTTTCCGCTGCCTGTATTCAGGTGGAGCACGTGGAACCAATGCGGGCACCACTTGTGACCGATATAAGCCTCGCTCTGCGCTATTTCGTTGGTGTGATGCGGGAAGGCATTGTCAATGCCGCCGCAGTGGAGGTCAAGGTATTCTCCGAGGAACTTGAGGCTGATGGCGGAGCACTCGATGTGCCAGCCGGGATAGCCGACGCCCCACGGGCTGGCCCACTTGAGCTCCTGGTCATCGAACTTTGACTTTGTGAACCAGAGAACGAAGTCGGACTTGTTGCGCTTTGCCCTGTCCTCCTCAACGCCCTCGCGGACGCCGACCTCAAGGTCTTCAACGTCGTGCTTGTTGAACACATAATACTCGTCGAGGCGCGAGGTATCGAAGTACACGTTTCCGTCGGAGAGATATGCATAGCCCTTCTCGATAAGGCGCTCGATCATCTCGATAAACTCGGCAATACAGCCGGTCGCCGGCTGAACGACGTCGGGGCGGCGTATGTTGAGCTTTTTGCAGTCGTCGAAAAAGGCATCTGTATAAAACTTCGCGATCTCCATGACGGTCTTATGCTCGCGGCGCGCGCCCTTAAGCATCTTATCCTCGCCGGTGTCGGCATCGCTCGAAAGATGACCGACGTCGGTGATGTTCATAACGCGTCTTACATCGAGTCCGTCGTATCTGAGATACTTCTCAAGCACGTCCTCCATAATGTACGAGCGCAGGTTTCCGATATGCGCGAAATGATACACGGTGGGACCGCAGGTGTACATTCTGCATATTCCCTCATCGTGGGTCTTGAATTCTTCTTTTGTTCGTGATATGGTGTTGTAAAGCTTCATCATCAGTTCCCCGTTATAATTTACATTTCTACGTCATGCGGACGTTTGAAGATCAGGTACAGTAAAATCAGCGCAAGCGCAGCCGAAATGAGCACCAGCGCGATATACAGCAGCGGCGAGCTCACGCTGCCCGCGAGTATCGCAGTCAAATTAAAGCAGATATGTACCGTCGCGCACATCCAAACAGAGCGGTAGCGTAAAAGCATCGCTCCGAGAATTATGCCGAGCAGCGTTGCGTAAAAGAACGCCACAGGCGACATGTGCGCCGCACCGAATATTACCGCCGAAACGGCAATGCATGCCTTCTTGCCGAAGGCGGGAGTCAGCCTTCCGATTATCAGTGCTCGGAATACGACCTCCTCAACGATGCCCGCGACGACAGCGCTCGACAGCACCGTCAACAGGATATTGCCGGACAGCAGCGCCGTCGTGCTTTCCGTGTGTTGCAGCATGACCTCACGCGGCCACGGCACAAGCGAAGTCATAAACGACAGCACAAACTGCAAGGTGACTCCGAGCAGAGCGCACAGCGGCAAAAGCCGCGGCGGAAACGCGCGCATTGAAAGCTCCTTCGTTGGACTTTTGCCTGTGGCGGCGAAGAGCAGCATCGCGCAGACAAGCACAACAGCCCCCGAAACGATCGATGCGATATCAGTAAAAAGCTCGACTGCGGGCGCGTCACCGATCACGGCAAGGGTCACGCCAAGCAGCAAAAAAATCAACAAGGCGCATACGTACTGTATCGCGATATAGCCCGCTCCGCAGAGCAGTGCTTTAATAAGGCTTGCCGCCTTACCGTCCTTCCTTTTGACGACGGCTCCGCATTCGGGGCAGAATACAGCACCCGGCGGCAGCGGCTTTGAGCAATTATGACAGCTGTTATTCATCCTTGCTTCTGCACTTCTCGGCAAGCTCTCGCTCGAGAGACGCCACGCGTTCCTTAATACGCGCAAGCTCGTCGGCGATAGGGTCGGGTATGTGGACCTGGTCGAGGTCGACCGTGTCGTTTACTCTGACGCCCTCGCGAACGACTACCTTTGCGGGAATTCCGACGGCGGTGCAGTTTTCGGGCACGTCTCCGAGGACGACGGCTCCCGCCGCGATCTTCGAATTGTCGCCGACGGTGAATGCGCCGAGAAGCTTTGCGCCCGCACCCACCATTACGTTGTTTCCGAGCGTCGGGTGACGCTTTCCGGTCTGCTTGCCTGTTCCTCCGAGCGTCACGCCCTGATAAAGCGTGCAGTTATCGCCGATAATTGTCGTCTCGCCTATAACGACTCCGCTGCCGTGGTCGATAAACAGCCCTCGTCCGATCTCGGCACCGGGGTGTATTTCTATTCCGGTGAGAAACTTCGCTCCCTGCGAGAGCATACGCGCAAGGTACTCGTGACCGTTTGAATTGAGCTTGTGAGCAGCACGGTAGATCAGCAGCGCGTGAAGACCCGAGTAGAGCGTTATAACCTCAAGTCTGCTCTTTGCGGCAGGGTCTCGCTGGCAGATCGCGTCGACGTCCTCGCGAAGCTCAGTCATAATTCCCGACACGGCATTCTTGCCGACGGTTCACCAGATATATCCACCGGCCAAGGTGGTATAAAAGTTGCTCAAGCACCCGCCGTC
>CAYYKO010000052.1:0-11669 GCA_964441695.1 uncultured Ruminococcus sp.
CCGCCGTGTTCTCGCTGCCGCTCGCGTGCTCGCCCTTAAGGCTCATGTACGGAGCATTATCGGCACCGAACAGCGAGCCGTCCTTGTCGTACATTCCGATAAACTCAAACTAGATGGGAGTGCCGTTCGGTATCGGGTCCTCCGCAACCCAGTCGGCCTTTGCAGCCGCGGATACGGTTTGCTTTATGCTTTCAAAAATCTGATTGTAGGCATCCTTCAGCCCCGCGGTGTTTGTACTGTCGTAGTAATAGCCCGAGCCGATGCTGTTCTTCAGCCAGCTTTGGTAGGCAGCCTTGCTCGTCGCGCTTCCGATCTCGTAGCTTGTGCCGGTTCTGTCGACAACGGAAAAGCCGTTTGACTTTTCACTGCTCGTTATATACTCCTGTACGGTCTGACCGCCGACGTCGACGCCGATCGAGAATATCGTAGTACCGTCGGCTTTGATGGACGTTGCCATCTCACGCGCGCGGATAGCCGCCTCGTCGGAGTAGCTTGTGCCGTAAAGGCAGGGCTTTTTGAGCACATGATCGTAGAACCTGCCCGTGCTGTCATAAGGGTCATAGCCGCTATAGCCGGACTTTACGTACGTTGTCGGGAAGCCGTCGCTGATGAAGACGATGAACTTGTTTTTGTTTCTCGCTCCCGCAAGCATGTCGTTTACCATCTTCAGACCCGCCTCGACGTTCGTGAAGCGTGAGTGAGACTCGCCGTAGCCGCTCGCCGTAATGATCAGTCGAGTTTTATCTCGCATCGTTTGCTTAAGTGCCGTCGCCTCGGCCGAGCTTGTACACGGCGTTAAGCCGAATATCTCATGCGCGTCGGTATTGAAGGCGACATAGCCTATCTTGCTGACGCCGAGCTCGTTGCTTTGTGCGAACTTGTCGAGGAAGTCCTCGGCTGCCTCCATCGCCGCCGCATATCGCGTGACACCGCCGAAGTTATCGGTCATGGTGTTCGAGATATCCATCACGATAACGACCGCCATGTCGGGCTCGGAAATTATTTCCTCGATCCTGCTTTGCGTCTTTACGCTCAGCGTGATGTCGAATACATTCTCGATATCCGTGCCCTCGATGGTCTTGCTGACCTCGACATTGTCCTCGTCGTTTTTATTCGAGCCGCCCGGGTCGTCGACCTGAACCGCTGACGGCGGATCCTCCCCGCTTTGTTTATCCGCCTCGGCTCGCGCCACGCTCCAGTTAAGGTGCGACGCGCTCTCGGGCGAGAGCAGCACGGTATCGATATCCGCCTGTGCCGACTCGGCGAGGAATTTCGCTCTTTCGATTATGTGATTCGTACCGTAGCACGGCTCGGCAATTGATTCAAGCGCGTCCGTGCCGACCGCCGCAGCTCTCGCGTACAAGCTTACGTACCGCTCTTCTCCGAGCTCCCGCCGCAGATACAGCTCGTCAAGGCGCTCGAGCAGTGCGCGTGCAGCCGACATTTGCCCGTCGGTCAGGCTCACGCCGAGCGAAAGCGTATTTTCAAGCTCCGAAAGCTCCGCGTCTATGCTCGAAATAAGGCTTTCAAGCTCCGCGCCCGTCACGGCTTCGACATGCGTACATTCTATCGTGTGCGTGTGCTCGAGCTTCGCGCAGACAAGCCTTCCTTCCGCGTCGCGACATTCGTCGCTGTGGATGTGCGCGGCAATGCCGCAGTAGGTTATCGCCCTTGTGCAAAGCTCGCCGTGTACGTGCTCGTCAAGCGTGCAGGTGAGCTTCCCGCTTTCATCGCGGCAGACGTCCGTGTGCGTGTGCTCCGCTTTTCCGCAGAAATACACGCCGACGGAGTCCTCTGCATTCTCGCCGAGCTCAGCGTCCGTCCCGCCCGAGGTCTTCTTTTTGCACTCGTCGCTGTGCGTGTGCTCGTCGAGCGTGCAGACGAGCGTCCATTTTCCGAAGCACTCGCGCGTGTGCGTGTGGTAAAGCAGCTCAACCCTTCCGCAGATGAGCTCGCCGTCCGCGTTAAAGCAGGACTCGTCGTGCGAGTGCGCATGAAGCTCATCCCTTCCGCAGACAAGCACGGGGGCGTCCTCCGCAGGCTGCCCGTCCGAGCCCTCGACGGGGCTCTCTGGTGCGCTCACGCTTTCTGCGGTGCTCTCGAAAGGCTCCTGCGGTGCCTCGCCGTCCAACGCACTCTCGGGCGCGGTCGACTCATCGGTAAGCTCGTCCGTGCTCGCCGCTGTGCCCCCGTCCGCAGGCACAGCTTCGGCAGAAGCTTCGGCGGTGTCGCTTTCTTTCGGCGTGTCGACTGAGGCATTTCCGCTCGGCGTGACGTCATTAAAGACCGTGCCCAGCGGTGAGCTGGCGCTGCTTGCAAAGCACTCCGCGCCGTGCGTGTGCTCCGTTATCTCGGGCAGCGTACACCAAAGCTCGCCGTTTTCGTCGCGGCACAGCTCACTGTGCGTATGAAGCACGAAATCGGCATAGCCGCAGACCGTCTCGCCGCGTGCATTATAGCAGTCCTCGGTATGCGTGTGCGGGCTTTTGCCATCAAGCACACACGGGGCAAGCTCGGCAAGCGTATAGCACTCATCGGTGTGGAGGTGCTCGGGAAGCTCGCACTCGCGCTCCAGCGTTATAGCGGGCAGGATAAGTGCGTAGGTCGTATAGAAGACGACGACGGACGCGAGAAGCGTCACAAGCCTGTGCCAACGCTTGCGCTTCTTACGGGTCTTCAAATAATCGTCTTCACTGTTCGGCACACGATGTCGCATCCGTCATCACCTCCTTACCTTTAATGTAATATGCTTAACGATCTATCGCTCCGAGCGAGGACAGCGGCCACACGCGGAAGACAATTCTTCCGACGATCTGCTCCTCGGAGACGCAGCCGACCTCGGTATGACGTGAATCGACCGAGGTGCTTCTGTGGTCGCCCATGCAGAAATATCTGTTCTCGGGCACCTGATACGGAAACTCGATATTCGCGTTTCCGAATGATTTTTCGCTGAGATACGGCTCGTCGAGCAGCTTGCCGTCGATAAACACGTTGCCGTCCTCATCGATATCGACCGTCTGCCCCGGTGTGGCGATACACCGCTTGACGAGAATTTTATTGCCTATATAAAAAGCAACAAGGTCTCCGGCCTTAAAGGAGGAGCCCTTGACAGACACGACTACGTCCCCCTCGCTGAGGGTAGGAGTCATTGAGTAGCCGTATATCTGTAAAACAGGCAACCATATCATCGCCACGAGCACCGCGACTGCCGCGACGACTATCAAAGAATATACTGTACTTTTCAAAACGGAGCGGTATCGCGACCTGTATCTGACGCGACCGAGCTCGGCCTCGAGCTGCTCGACCTCCGGTATATCAACTTTTCTTTTTCTGCGCTTCATTGTCGGACCCTTCGGGCGCTGTCCTCGGCGAAGGCTGTGCTCCCGTCTGCTCTGACGATATGGACTTCAGCCTTGACGACACCTCGTCCCAATATTTTTGCGACTGCTCCTTCGCGTTGTTTATCATCTGCTCGCACTGCGCGGCTGTATCGCGGCGAAGTGCGGCACTTTCCTTCTCTGCCTTCTCCACAATGACACGTGCGCGTCCGCGACCCTCAGCCTCCAGCCGAGAGCAGATGCTTTCGCGGCGAAAGCTAAGCTCCGCGATACTGTCGGTATACTGCTTGCATGCGGCCTCTGCCGCCTCAAATACGCCGTTCAGCGCAAGTGCAGCCTCGGCAATCGAGCCCGCCTTCTCGAGATTTATGCTCTTGTCGTGAAGCGCGCTCTCGAGCGCTGCATTTTTCTGCCGCAATTCCCGAATCTCACGTCCCTGCTCGATAAGCATCTCCAAAAGATCTCTGCGGCTCAGCTTTTTCAGTTCTCTGTCCGTCATAGGTATCCCCTTTGCCGAGTCAGACGTTCGCTCGAATAACAAGCAAAAACCGAGCATAAACTCGGCACAACAAAAGCCCGCCGAAATTCGGAGGACGCTCAAGGATCATTGAATATAAACGTCAAACTCTGGGTAAAGGCTCGTGACCTTGCTTTCAGCCCGAGCCATATAAATTTTATCACACGTAAAGCTGCTTGTCAAGTAAAATTAGTGTGTACTGTCTCATTTTTCTGGTAATTTTTCGCTGATATACGACAGGTGTCAGCATGAAAGCGTGCATTACTTGAAAAGCCGACGTCCTCGGAGAATTCCGCTTTCAGCCACCGAGCTTCGCCGAAAAGCTGTTGCCTTGTCGCTGCCCTCCACACTGTTCTCGGCAGCTGCTTCACTCTCCGCCCGAGACGCACGGAAAACGAAGCGGCGGGAGTACTCCCGCCGCTTCGGCTCACTTGAAATATTCGTCAACGCACTCGGCGACAAGCTCTGCTGCGGCTCTGCCTCCCGAGGCCTTCATCACGGCACCGACCAGTGCCTTTTTCGCGCTCTCCTTGCCGCCGCGTATCTGCGCGACGAGTCTTTCGTTCTCAGCGCACGCGCGGCTCGTCAGCTCACGTATCGCAGTGCGGTCACGCAGTATGAAAAGTCCGTCGCGCTGTGCAATGCTTCGGGCGTCGATACCCTCTGCGGCACATGCCTTCAGGCATTTTCTCGTCGAGACGATATTCATCTCTCCGCCGACATACATTTCGACGCAATCGGCAAGAGCTTGCATTGAGGCTGTTCTCTCGCCGCGCGATGCGGCACTCAGAATTTCCGAAACGTACAAATTAGCCGCCGCCTCCGCGTGGGGAGTAAGAGCCAGGCACTCGTCGAAGGCGTCTGCGCTCTCCGGGGCTCGGCATATGACCGAAATATTCTCGCTGCCGATGTTCAGCTGCTTCAGGCGCCGCTCGCGCTCTGCGGGGCTTTTCGGCATTTGCACGCGCTCGCGCTCGACGTAGGCGTCATCCGTAAGCAGCGCGGGCAGCTCCGGCTCGCGAATGTATCTGTAATCCGCGGGAGTCTCCTTGTCGCGCATGTATTCTGTCGCACCTGTGTCCTCGTTGAAGCGCCGTGTCTGCACCGTCACGCTCTCGCCCGCAAGGATAAGCTCCGTCTGCCGCACGAGCTCCGCGTCCACTGCACGCCCGACGAAGGCTATGGAATTGATATTCTTTATCTCGCAGCGCTCGCCGAGCGTCCGCTCACCGACGCGTCTTACGGAAACGTTGATATCGCAGCGGAGCGAGCCCTCGTTCATGCGGCAGTCGGAAACGCCCGCGAACAAAAGCTGCCGCCTTATCTCCCGAACGAATGCCATTGCCTGCTCGGCGCCGATCATATCGGGGCACGTCACGATCTCGGCAAGCGGGACGCCGCAGCGGTTATTGTCGATTATGACGCGTCCGTCGGAGTACGACAGCTTTCCCGCGTCCTCCTCAAGGTGGATCCGCTCTATCCTTACGCGATGCGTCTCTCCGTCAAGCTCGTATTCAAGCTCGCCGTCGCGGCACAGCGGCTCGTAATACTGCGTTATCTGATAGCCCTTCGGAAGGTCGGGGTAAAAATAATGCTTGCGGTCAAAGCGCGAGAGGCGCGAGATGCGGCAATTTGTCGCAAGTCCCGCCCTCACGGCGAGTCGCACAGCTTCGCCGTTCAGCATAGGCGTGGCGCCCGGCATTCCGAGGCACACGGGGCAGGTGCTTCGGTCAGCCTCCGCGCCGTATTCTGCGGAGCAGGTGCAAAATGCCTTTTCGCGTGTTCGAAGCTCGACGTGGAGCTCCGCACCGACCACAGCCTCAAAGCCCTTATAGCTTCTCATTTCTCCGCACCTCCGAGCATTTTCTCAAGACGTCGCGCTTCGTCGAGCAAAAAGCGATCCGCTCCGTAGCGTGCCGTCAGCTGGATTCCCATAGGCAGACCGCCCTCTCCGACACCGCACGGCAGCACGAGCGCGGGCTGTGAGGTCAGATTTGCATAAACAGCGTATCTGTCGGCGTCTGCTCGGGAATTCCCGAGCGGTGTTGCCGCGCTGTCGCTTGCAGGCGTGAGAAGAAGCTCGTAGCTTGCAAGGAGTGCGTCACACTCGCGCCGCACGTGCTCGCGAAGGCGAAGCGCCGCGGTGTAGATACCGCCTCCGTTATGAGTTAATGCATACGCTCCCTCCGTCAAACGCTCGCGAAGCGGCGCGCCGAGAGTGTGAGTCCTGGTCAGGACAACATTTCCCCCGCGCTCACCGACACACGTGCCGTAGCGGAGGCCGTCATAGCGCGCAAGCTGAGACGTCGCCTCAGCAGACGACAGCGTATAATATATTCCGAGGATATCGTCAAAGCACGGCAGACTGTGAATATATTCTACCGTACAGCCCGAGGCGCGCAGAAGTGCTGCGGCGTGCTCCGTGGAGCTTACCGTCTCGCGCGTCGCGTCCGATGGCAAAAACACCGCTACTCTCGGGCGTCTGCCTTCGCAGCGCGGCAAATATTCGCCAAAGGAGGCGCACGTCAGGTCTCGTCCATCCCCGCACGCGCATATTTCAAAGGTCAGGTACAAATCGTCGACGCAGCGCGCTATCGGAGCTATCTGTTCAAGCGACGGCGCCATTCCGACAAGACCGTACCTCGAAAACGCGCCGTAGCTCGGCTTCAGGGCACAAAGTCCGCAGTAAACGGCGGGTAGTCTTGCCGAGCCGCCGGTGTCGCTGCCGAGTGATATCACGGCACTTCCCGAGGATACCGACGCCGCAGAGCCCGAGGAGGAGCCGCCCGGCGTTCGCGAGGCGTCAAGCGGATTTTTACACGCGCCGAAAAAGGAGCTCGTACCGTCCGAGCCGACGGCGAACTCGTCCATATTCGTCTTGCCGACGGGGAGCGCTCCCGCCGCGATAAGGCGCGAATACACGGTCGCGTCATACGGCGATACCCAGTCGCGCAGCGCTCTTGAGGCGCAGCTCGTCCGCGCGGAGGCTACGCAGATATTATCCTTGACCGATATCGGCACGCCCGCAAGAGGCAATTTGTCCCCTTGCCGTAGTCTCTCGCAAAGCTGCTCAAGCGCCGCACTGAAGTGGGTGTCAAGGAGCGTGATATAAGCATTGCACGTGTCACGCCGCGCCGCGTCGAGATGCTTTTCCGACGCTTTTTTCAGCGCCTCGGCGTTACGCGAGAAAAGCTCCACGTTCGCAGCCGCCGCCTGTGCGGCAATACCGTCGTGGCAGCCTGTCGTGTACACATCGGCACGTGATGCCCTGTTTTCACGCGAAGCATCGCGTGTCGCGCACACCGTCGGTGCGTCGTCGCAAAGCAGACGTCCGTCTCCGTCGGCGCATTTTACGGCAAATGCCGAGATATGCGGCATTCCTCGGTACTCGTTTTCGTCTATATCAAAGCCGACGCACGCTGCCGCTCGGCGTGCCGCTTCAAAGTCTATATTACCTGTCACAGCGTTCCCTCATTTCAGAAAGCACGGAAATTTCTTCCGCATAGCCGTCAAGCTCGCACGGAGTTTCAAGATATATCGGAAGAGCCGCCGTTCGCGGGTGCGTTATAAAGCGCTCTATCGCCGAAAGCGGGATGTGCCCCGCGCCGAGCCGCTCGTGTCTGTCCTTTGCCGCGCCGCGCTCGTTTTTGCTGTCGTTCACGTGAATGGCGCACAGCCTGTCGAGCCCGACGACTCGGTCAAACTCATCGAGCACGCCGTCGGGATCCTCCGCAATATTATATCCCGCATCGTGGATGTGGCAGGTGTCAAGGCACACGCCGACGCAGTCGCGAACCGAGGCGTCGACGCCCTCTATCATCGCGGCAAGCTGTTCAAAGCTGCGACCGAGCTCCGTGCCCTTGCCCGCCATGCTTTCAAGGAGAACGCGCGTCTTCATTCCCGGCACGAGAATTCGCGAAAGCATGTCGGAGACCAGCCGCATGCCGACTCTATCCCCCTGCCCGACATGGCAGCCGGGATGAAAATTGTACATCGCGCCGTCCACCCTTTCAAGGAAGAATATCTCCTCAGCCATGGCCTCTGCCGTGTAGCTTCTTATTTTCTCATCGCGCGAGGCGGGATTGTAGGTATAGGGTGCGTGCGCCAAAATATACTTCATTCCGCCGCCCTGCATTACCTCGCGCAGCTGAAGTGCCGCCGCGTCGTCGAGCACGCGTCCGTGTGAGCGCCCGCGCGGATTTTTCGTAAAGAACTGAAAGGTGTCGGCTCCGACACGCCTCGCACGCTCGCCGAGCGCCGTGTAGCCGCCCTCTATCGACAGATGGCATCCGATATTTCGCATTATATGAAATTCCCCCGAGATTCTGCTTATAATATTTGACAAATGAGAATTAAAATGGTACAATGTAGTCATAGGTCTCAATGAGCTTATTATACCAAATCATCGGCAATAAAGCAAGCGCTCTTATAAAAACAGCTGCTCGCCGTCGGAGGATCAATGTGAAAAAGAAACGTTCCGCTTTGATCGATATAAAAGGCTTTCTCGGAAGAATTGCGGATATATTCGATATTATCACCCGCGACCGCATATCCGTATACGCGGCGCAGGCAACTCTGTTTATCGTAATTTCGTCGATCCCGTTTGTAATGCTGCTGTTCAGCCTCAGCCAGTTTATTATCCCCGACAGGATCTACGACTTTCTCATCTCATTCGGTAATTCGCTGCCTTCGAGCGTGAAGACGCTCTATCTCGGGATAATCGACGAAATGTACGCCCGTCAGGCAATGAATCTTATCTCCATCACGGCTGTTACGACCTTCTGGACGGCATCCCGCGGAATCGCGGCGGTCAGGGGCGGAATTGCCACGGTGTATAAGGCATACAAGAACAAGGGCTTTCTGCGAAGCATCGCGATATCGCTGCTGTACACAGCGGCATTTATCGTGCTGATAATTGCGCTTGTGCTCGTGCTTCTCTTCGGTGAGCAGCTTTTCGATATTCTGTCGGGACGCTTTTCCTTTATCGCCCGCTTCAACGGAATATTCAGATACAGGATCGGAATATTCTTCATCTTCCTGACGCTGTTCTTCGATCTTCTCTACTATACCGTCGGAAAGCGCGCGCATCTGTTTCGCGGACGCTTTATCGAGCACATGCCGGGCGCGCTTCTTGCGTCGGCGGCGTGGGTGCTGTTTTCGTATTTCTACTCACTCTACACTCTCGTTTTTACGAATGCCTCGTACATCTACGGAAGCCTTGCAGCGCTCGTGCTGTTAATGCTTTGGCTCTACTTCTGTATGATGATACTGCTGTTCGGCGCGGAGATCAACAAAATTCTCGCAATGCGCCGTCGAAGTGCCGCGCAGGCTCGACTTCGCGCGGATGCACAGCTCGATGACGAATGATTTTCGTCGCGTATGCAATTTGACCTCACAAAGGAACACAGCAAAAAAATCTCGGGTCACCGTTCGGTGTACCCGAGATTTTCGTTTGTTTTACTGTCCGAGGCGCTCTGCATGCCAGCCCGTCATGAAGAAGGACTCGGCAGCCTCTTCCTCCGTGGGCTCCTCGTCGATATGGTAGTAGGTCTCGCCGTTGCCGATACCGAGGCTTGCGAAATATGTGAGATATCTGTACTGATAGGGGATCTTCACACCGATACCGTAGCCTGCGAGGTTGTGATTCCAACGGCTGTTGACGTTGTCACGAATATTGGTAAAGTCGCAGAAGGCGGGATTGAGAATATATGTGTTGTTTATAAGCTCATATCCTTCCTTAAATTCATCGGACGAAAATGTATCGATTCCGACATAGCCTGCCGCGTACATGATAATATTGTCCTCGATCTTACTGTTGAGCATATCATATCTGCAGCAGAATACCGTTCCGAGTCGCTTTTCCTCCTGGCGGATGCAGATTCCGTAGCCGATATAAGCCATGATATTGTCATGGATATTGTAGTTCTCGGAATAATGCTGACCGATGCTCGAGGTGTAGCGACCGTCGATCGGTGCTCCGGGCTTCATCCAAAGCTCAACGCCGTTTCCGCTCGCTACGACTACATTGTCTGCAAGCTCGACATTGCGCGTTACATGTCTTACGGATACATCGACTGTATCGTCCGTGCCGTCTTGAATGCTGAGAGGACCGTCGGTTACGTCGTGTACATAGTTATTTATCATGCGAATGCCGTTTGCACAGCCGTAAAGCTCGATTCCGCTTCCTACAGAGCCGTAGTCGCCGCCGGAGCAGCCTATCTCACAGTTCTGAACCGTAATATTCACACCGTTGCTGATTCTCATCGCGTAGTTTGAGCTGTACATGAACGCAAGGTTGTCGATGACGGTATTGTCTGCGATCCATGCCGCAGTGCCGTTACGTCCCACCTTGATATCGTCAAAGCTGTCGGACGGGTTGCCGCGATCCCAGTACAGCCACAGCTGCTTCGAATAGGTGTCGTAGAAGAACTCGTAGTTGTGAGTCAGAGCCGTGCCAAGGTTCTCGAGCGATCTGCCGCCGGTGTGGAAATGCTCCTTGCCGTCCGCACTGAGAAGTCCGAAGTCATAGCTTGTGTTTTCCGCATAGAACGGGCTTGTGTCGTCTTTTCTCTCAACGGGGAAAATACGTATGCCGATGGCCTCGCCCTCGTTGAAGAAGATGCATCCGACTTCTTCTTTCGTCCAGCCCTCGCGAACGTATCTGTCGATATCGAGTCTCCAAATATTCTCATATCCGCTCTCGAGCCAAACGCCGGTATTGCCGTCCTTCGAGAAGTCGAAAGCATTTGTAAAGAGCGGCTTTTCGCCCTCGCCGTATGCGCTGTAAACAACGCCCTTTTCCGTGTTGAGTGTACTTACGGAAGAATTATGATACCTTTCGGTCGACCAAACGCTCCCGCGCTCAAAGAAGACCGCGTCTCCCGCCTTCGGGATGGAGAGGATCGCAAGACCGCCTGCCTTTACCTCCCAAAGTCTTTCAAGTGTGCGCCAAGCCTGATCGGGAGATGTTCCCGTGTTCGAGTCGTCGCCGTTGATGCTCGAAACATAGTAGACCTTCTTACCTGCCGAGGTGAATTCGTCGGGAGAGTACGCAGACTCTGAGTCCAGTATCTCGTGAATACGACGTGAAAGAAGTGCGTCATACTCTGCCTTCACGTCATCGGTGTACTCCTCGTACTTGATGCTTGCAAAGCAGAAATAATTCTTGAGGTAGTCGTCAAGCTTCGAGCTGTCGAACGCGTCAGCCGCCGCCTGATTCTTGAAGAAGCCGATATAGCGGAGATTAAAGTGTCCGTCACCGTCATAGCCGTCCTCGAATGCGTTGACAAGCACGTGAGAAAGGTCGATGTCATCGATAACCTTCGAGTGCTTGGTAAGCAGCTCGGTAAGGTCGACTGTCGCACTCTTATAGCCCGCATCATCGTTGCCTGCGGTGAAGTTGAAAGCTTCATCGATATAGACATTGAAATACTGCCAAGACCAGTCGTTCTGGCACGGGTTTACAACATAGCGTCCCGTCAGCGTTTCGGGGGCATTTGCACCCTCGTAGGAATATACGATCTTCATAACAGGAAGAGCGTCAAGATCGAGATCCTCGAAAACAGAGGTGCATATGCCCGTAGCCGTATCGGGAGTTGCATACATATCTGCGGCATCGTCGTCAAGGAAAGCCGAAAGATGCGTGTACTCGCCACTGTTTTCTCCAACAAGCTCCGTTCCGAGTCCGCCGGAGACTGCCGTGCCGTTATAATAAAGGTACGACGCGCCGTAAACGGCATATCCGTCGCCTTCGGGGTCCGGCACGTAGCCCTGCCAAGCCTTCGCCTCGGCGGCGATGAGATTCATGATTATCG
>CAYYKO010000053.1:0-11367 GCA_964441695.1 uncultured Ruminococcus sp.
AAAATCTCAATGATATTGTAAAAGATATCGAATTTGTGTGTAATTCACACGAAAACCCTCTAGAATATGCCCAATATAGAATATATGGATACTGTAAATCCCCCAGATGCATTAGCTCTGTTCTCCTAAGCGGTAGGTCGGGTGTTCGAATCACCTCGGGAACGAAAAAAGCCCTTCCGACTCGCGGAAGGGCTTTTTCTTTTTTGTCGGGATAACAGATGGGGCGAACACAGCGCGACGGCGCGGGCTTTTTCTTATAATTATACCGCAATGCCGCCAAAACTTTGAAAAAGCAATTGTTATCGCGTGAGATTTGTGGTATAATATACTGTGAGTTTGTATGCACGAATGCATCGTACTACACGAATTTCCCACATAAGGACGGCGCATATATGAAATACCTTGTACTTATCCCTGACGGCATGGCAGATCGCCCCAGCGAAAAGCTCGGCGGCAAGACACCTATGGAGATCGCAAATAAGCCCACGATGGACTCCCTTGCCTCGCACGCTCTGTGCGGCACGGTCCTCAACGTCCCCGTGACAATGGTGCCCGAAAGTGACACCGCAAACCTCGCAATCATGTCCTACGACCCGAAGATCTATTCCAAGGGACGTTCTCCTCTCGAGGCTGTCAGCCTCGGCATAAAGCTCGGAGAGCACGACACGGCTATCCGCTGCAACCTCGTTACGATATCCGACGAGGAGGAAGCCTATGAGGACAAGATAATGCTCGACCACAGTGCCGACGAAATATCGACAGAGGAGGCCGACGAGCTCGTTCGCGCGCTCGACAAGGCGCTCCCCATGGAGGGCAGACATCTCTACACGGGTGTCAGCTACCGTCACTGCCTCATTTGGGAGAACGCATCGGCAAGCTACGACTTCGCCCGTCCGCATGACATAATCGGTCGCCGCATCGGCGACTACCTCCCACGCACGGACAACGGCGGCGCGGAATTCCTCGAATACATGAAGCGCGGCTATGAGATCCTGCGCGACCACCCCGTTAACGTTCGCCGCCGTGCGGAGGGCAAGCGCCCAGCGAATTCCCCGTGGCTCTGGAGTCCGGGACAGAATCCCTCTCTTCCCTCCTTCAGCGAGAAGTGGGGCGTGAGCGCGTCTGTCGTTTCCGCCGTTGACCTCATCAAGGGCATCGGCATCTGCGCTGGCATGGAGGTCATCAATGTTCCCGGCGCGACCGGCAACTATTCCACAAATTACAAGGGCAAGGCAGACGCCGCGATCGACGCCTTCCGCCGCGGTCGTGAATTCGTTTACGTTCACGTTGAGGCTCCCGACGAGTGCGGTCACCGCGGAGAATTCGATATCAAGCCTCTCGCCATCGAGAAGATCGACTCCGAAATTCTTGCGCCCGTGCTCGAATATCTGCGCTCCTGCGGCGACGACTTCAAGGTAATGGTGCTCCCCGATCACCCGACTCCCCTCGAGCTTCGCACTCACTCTCCCGAGCCTGTTCCCTTCTTTATTTATGACCCCGCAGATGAAAAGAGCGGAGTCGCCGCCTTCACCGAGGAGACCTGCCGCGCAACAGGCTTCCACATTCCCGACGGCTCAACTCTTCTTGAGCACATGATAGTAAAGTAAGCATTACCGCCAAAGGAAATAATTATCATAATGGAAAACAACGAAGAAAAGCTCAGCTGTGCCGAGAATGTCGGTGCAGCTGAGTCAAGCACCGCTTCCGGAGAGGTAAAGGGCGTTACGGAATGCGCCTCGGATGCGCTCGCACGTGCATTTGCCGAGGCTGAGTACCGCTCGGACGGCACCGAGCTTGAAATAGACTCCGAGCGTGTCCTTCACGCCGACGGAAGCTTTGACAGCGACGAATATTTCTCCGAGCCCGAGGACAAAAACGGGCACGAGCCGAACCGAGGCGTGCGCTCGGTATTCGATTTTATAGAAATGCTCGCGCTTGTCACCATGACCATAATTCTCTGCTTCTCCTTCGTATGCCGACTCAACACAGTCGAGGGTCCGTCAATGGAGAACACGCTCCACACCGGCGAATACCTCTTTGTCTCTGATCTCTTTTACGACCCCGCACCCGGCGACATCGTCGTAATTCACGACTTGACAAAGGGAAGCTATGCCGACCCGATAGTAAAGCGAGTGATCGCAACGGCGGGTCAGACAGTTGACATCGATTTCACAACATGGACTCTCACCGTGGACGGCAAGATCGTCGACGAAAGCTCCTACAGAAAGCTTGACGGCAGACTTCTCACCTCCACCGTTGAATTCCCGCTGACGGTGGCTGAGGGCACGGTGTTTGTCATGGGCGACAACAGAAACCATTCCGCCGACAGTCGTCTTGAGGAGATCGGACTCATTGACGAGCGCTGCATCGTAGGCAAGGTATACGCACGCATCTTCCCCTTCAACAAGTTCACACCCTTCAAAAATCCTTACACGACTGAAAACGGAGACTGAAATGCCTTCACAAAACATACAGTGGTTCCCCGGGCACATGGCGAAGACCCGCCGACTCATCTCGGAAAGCATAAAGCTTGTGGACATCGTCATAGAGCTGCTTGACGCACGTATTCCGCAAAGCTCGAAGAACCCCGAAATCGCCGCACTCTGCGGCACGCGTCCGATACTTACCCTTCTTAATAAATCCTCCCTTGCCGATAAAGCGACCACAAAAAGCTGGATCGAATATTATAGGCACACGGGCGGACGGGCGCTTGCGATCGACTGCGTTACGGGAGAGGGACTGAAGGCAATAGCCCCCGCCTGCCGCGACATTCTCCGCGATAAGCTCGAGCGCTACGAAGCGCGCGGCATGAGCGGACGCCGCATTCGCGCCATGATAGTCGGTATTCCGAACGTCGGCAAATCTTCTCTTGTCAACCGCCTCAGCGGCTCGAAAAAGGCTCGCGTTGAGGACAGACCCGGAGTCACGATGACAAAGCAGTGGGTCACGACGAATATCGGCATCGAGCTGCTTGACATGCCCGGTATCCTGTGGCCGAAATTCGAGGACGAAAAAATCGGCGAAAATCTTGCCTTCACCGGCGCGATAAAGGACGCGATCCTCGACACCGAGACTCTCGCCGCACGCCTGTGCGCCCGTCTTTACGAAAATGCTCCCGCAAGCTTCTGCGAGAGGTACAAGCTTGACGCCGACGCACTGCGCGACGCGCCGCCGCATGAGCTTCTTGCCGCAGTTGCACGCCGCCGCGGCTTCCTGATATCGGGAGGCGAGCTTGACACTGAACGCGCCGCTGCCATCGTGCTTGATGAATTCAGGCTTTCAAAGATAGGCAAAATATCGCTTGAAGCTCCGGAGGCTGCTCTGTAATCATGGACTTTAATTTCGACTCTGCATACCTTTCCGACTCAGTGCGTATAATATGCGGCACGGATGAGGCAGGTCGCGGACCGCTTGCGGGACCTGTGGTTGCCGCAGCAGTCGTGCTACCGACGGACTGCCGCATAGAGTCACTGAACGACTCAAAAAAGCTTTCCGAAAAGAAGCGCGACGCGCTTTACGACGAAATACGCGAAAAGGCGCTCGCCTACGGCATCGGCGTCTCGAGCGTCGAGGAGATCGACCGTCTCAATATACTTGAGGCATCACTGCTCGCAATGAGACGCGCCGTCGAGGCGGCACAAGTCACGCCGGACCTGCTGCTTGTCGACGGAAATGTCGACCGAGGCTTTCCGTATCCCGCGCTTGCCGTGGTCGGCGGAGACGCAAAATCGCCGTCGATAGCCGCAGCCTCGATACTTGCAAAGGTAACGCGTGACCGAATGATGCTCGAGCTTGACAGCAAGCACCCGGGCTACTCACTCGCAAAGCACAAGGGCTACCCCACCAAGGCACATAAGCTTGCCGTCTACAGACTCGGTCCCTCCGAGTGTCACAGACGCTCGTTTCTCTCCTTTTTGGAGCGAGACCGAGAAAAGCTTGCCGCGTGGGATGAGCTCGACAAAAACAGCTGAATTTTCACCCTTCGGAGGTCTTGTGTAATGGACAGACGTTCCTTCGGGCGGGTCGGCGAGAATTCCGCCGCGCTCTACCTTAAAGCACAGGGGTACAACATTATCGGACAAAACGTGTACGTCGGCAAGTGCGAGCTTGACATCATCGCCGAAAACGGCGAGCTGCTTTTATTTGTTGAAGTCAAAACTCGTCGACAGCTTCCCGATACGCGGAGCATCTACGGACGTCCGGCTTCCGCCGTCGACCGAAAAAAGCGCGAGCATCTTCTCACGGCAGCTGTCCGATATTTACACGAAAACCGCGAAAGCACGAGCCACCTCCAGCCGAGAATAGACATCATCGAGATATACACGGATCCCGCCTCCGAGGTTTACCGAGTTCTCGATATCAGGCATTTTCCGAATGCCGTACACAGATAAACTGACCTTATGAATTACGCAGACCTGCATTGTGACACGCCACTTGAGCTGTATGCTCGCGGCGAAAGCCTTGCCGACTGCTCGACTGACATCAGCCTCCGGCGGCTGTCGCGCTTCGAGCGAGCCGTGCAGCTTGCCGCCTTCTGCGCCCCGCCCGACACCGATGACGATAAGGCGTTTGACATGTGCCACAGCGTGTACAAATACTTTTCGACAGATGCCGTCGACTGCGGCTGCCGAATATGCAAAAGCAGCGCGGACCTCGACCGCGCGCTTGAGGACAGACGTCCCGCCTTTGTTTTAACCCTTGAGGATGCACGCGTTACCGCCGGCAAGCTTGAGCGCGTTGACGAGCTTTATGCACTCGGAGTCCGCTGCGTTGCCCCACTTTGGGGCGGCGAAAGCTGCATTGGCGGCTCACATGACACCACGCTGCCGCTGACGCACGACGGGATCGCTGTCGTGGCACACAGCGCCGAGCTCGGTATGATACTTGATATCTCCCACGCCTCGACGCGTGCGGCTGACGATATTTTGGACATAGCCCGGCTGCTCGGTGCTCCCGTTATAGCAAGTCACTCCTGCGCCTATTCTGTCAATAAGCATTCCAGAAACATTCACGACCGCCATGCACGACGCATAGCACAGCTCGGCGGCGTCATAGGCGTTAATCTTTACCCGCCGCACCTTACCGGCTCGTCTGCAACATTGGCGGACGCCGCGCGGCATATCTACTACCTTGCCTCTCTCGTCGGAGAAGACGCGGTCGGACTCGGCTGCGACTTTGACGGCATGGGTCTTTATACCTCGGGAGGAGAAAACGTTTCATGCCTTCAGCGTCTCGCCTTTGAGCTTCGCCTGCTCGGCATGAGCGACGACCTCTGCGAGAAAATACTCTTTTCAAATGTTTACGCCTTCCTCAAGCGAAGCATTTGAGCTTTTACCCGAAAAAAAATACAATCATACATATAAAGGAAAGTGGAAAATGAATTATCGCAGTACCAGAGACACATCAAACGCGCCCCATTTGACAAGCTCCGCCGAGGCTATTAAGAAGGGGCTTGCTCCCGACGGCGGTCTTTATATGCCCGATATGATCCCGCGCCTGTCGCGTGACGATATCGCCGAGCTTCGCCGCCTTTCCTACGCCGAGCGCGCCGCATACATCCTTTCGATGTTCCTCACGGACTATGACCGCGATGCGCTTCTTGAGGATTGCCGCGCAGCATATTCCGAGGAGAAATTCCCCGGGGGCGCCGCTCCTCTTCACGAGATCGACGGCACTCTCACCGCTCTCGAGCTGTGGCACGGTCCGACCTGCGCCTTCAAGGACATGGCGCTTCAGATAATGCCCCGCCTACTCTCCCGCGCACTCGAGATGACCGGCGAAAAGCTTCGCGCACATATCCTCGTTGCGACCTCCGGAGACACCGGCAAGGCAGCTCTCGAGGGCTACCGCGACGTTCCCGGCGTCGACATTTCCGTATTCTACCCCGTCGACGGCGTCAGCCGCATGCAGAAGCTTCAGATGACGACTCAGGAGGGCGACAATGTCAACGTTTGCGCCGTTCGCGGAAACTTCGACGACGCTCAGAACGGTGTCAAGGAGATCTTCGCAGATGCCTCCCTTGCCGAGCGTGCTCTCGCCGACGGACGCTTCTTCTCGAGCGCGAACTCCATCAACTGGGGACGCCTTGCTCCTCAGATCGTTTACTATATCTCCGCCTACTGCGACCTTGTCGAAAACGGAACTCTTCCCGACGGCGAGGAGATCAATGTCTGCGTTCCCACCGGAAACTTCGGTAATATCTTTGCCGCATTCATTGCGCGCCGCATGGGTCTTCCCATCGCACGTCTCATCTGCGCCTCCAATTCGAACTGCGTGCTCACGGATTTCATCAGAACCGGCACCTATGACAGAACACGCGAGTTTTACAAGACGATGTCCCCCTCCATGGACATCCTCATCTCGAGCAATCTCGAAAGACTTCTCTACGTTATCGGCGGCTCGGCTCTCACGAGTGAGCTGATGACAGAGCTCCGCACAAACGGACGCTACACCGTCCCCGATTCCATTCGCGAGCTCATCGGCGAGGTGTTCAAGGGCTATTACCTCAACGAGGAGGAGACCGCCAAGGTCATCCGCGATACCTTCGAGAAGAACGGATATCTTATTGATACTCACACAGCCGTCGGCGTGGGATGCGCGAGAAAGTATATTGAGGAGACAGGGGATACACGCCGCACAATCGTTGCATCTACCGCAAGCCCCTATAAGTTTGCAGCCGACGTTGCAGCCTCGCTCGGTCACTCGATCGACTCCGACGACCCCGCTGAGATCCTCTCGGCACTTTCAAGCCTTACGGGCACCGAGATCCCCGCACCTCTCAGCCGCACACTTACCCTTCCCGTAAGATTCACGAGAACCGTAGAGCCGTCCGACATGCCCGACGTCGCCCTCGGCAGATAAAATGTCGCTGTTTTCGATCTCCGACCTTCATCTGTCGCTTGCCTCGCCGAAGCCGATGGATGTCTTCGGCAGACGCTGGACGGGTCACACCGAGCGCCTTGAGAAAAATTGGCGAGCCGTCGTCAAGGAGTCTGACACCGTTGTGCTCCCCGGCGATATTTCGTGGGCTATGAAGCTCGAGGAGGCTGAAGCTGACCTCGCCTTCATCGACAGTCTTCCCGGACACAAGCTGATCGGCAAGGGCAACCACGACTACTGGTGGACGACGCTCTCGAAAATGGAGTCCGCTCTCGAGAGGTGGAGTCTTCACAGCATTTCGTTTTTACACAATAACGCCTACGTGGCAGAGGAGCACATAATCTGCGGCAGCCGCGGCTGGTTCGTTGACGAAGCGCTGCACGGTCGCGCCGTTACAAACAATGCGGATTTCGATAAGCTGTCCGCACGTGAGGCTCTGCGTCTTCGCGCAAGTCTCGAAGCGGGACGTGCAATGCGAGACGTATACGGAGAGCTGCCGTACCTTGTGTACCTTCACTTTCCTCCAGTCTTCGGCGACACCGTGTGCAGACCGATAATCGAGCTGCTGCACGAGTTCGGCGTAAGACGCTGCTTCTACGGACATCTGCACGGAAATTACACGCTTCCCCGCCGAAGCTTCTTCGAGGATATCGAGCTGACGATAATCGCCGCAGACCACCTCGAATTCGTGCCTTACCTGACGCATAAAGGGTAATTTTAGGCGATTTTGTGATTTTGACCATGTTGACACCGTTTTTTCGCGAATTGTTTTTTCGGTTTGTTTATTGACACGGTCAGCAAAAAATTATACAATATAATGAGAAATTTTTATAAGTATATTATATCGGAGGACATAAAGCCAATGAGTATGAAAAAGACCGAGCAGATCGGTGCAAATCAGTACTGCGTTACATTCGACGCACCCCGTGCAGACTTCGACGCCGCTATCAATACGGTGTACAAGAGAACCGCACGCAACATAAGCATTCCCGGCTTCAGAAAGGGTAAGGCTCCCCGTGCTATCGTTGAGAAGATGTACGGCAAGGAAGTATTCTATGAGGATGCTGTAAACGAGATCCTTCCCGCAGCTTACGAGGACGCTATCCGCGACTTCGACAAGACTATCGTTTCCCGTCCCGAGTTTGACATCGAGACCATCGACGAGAACGGCGTTGTCATCACAGCAAAGTTCTTTGTTAAGCCCGATGTTGAGATCAAGGATTACAAGGGTATCCCCGTGACCCGCAAGGTCGCAGAGGTTACCGATAAGGACATTGCAGATGAGCTCGACCGCGTAAGAAACCGCAACGCAAGACTCATCGAGGTAACAGACCGCGCCGCACAGAACGACGACGTTGTCAACTTCAATTATGAGGGCTCCGTTGACGGCGTTCCCTTCGACGGCGGTAAGGCTGACGGACACGACCTTAAGCTCGGCTCCGGTCAGTTCATCCCCGGCTTCGAGGATCAGATCGTAGGTCACAGCATCGGCGAGGACTTCGACGTTAACGTCACCTTCCCCGAGGACTACCACGCATCCGACCTTGCAGGCAAGGCAGCTGTATTCAAGTGCCACATCAATGCTATCAAGTTCAATGAGCTTCCCGAGCTCGACGATGAGTTCGCTCGCGATGTTTCCGAGTTTGACACTCTCGATGAATATAAGGCAGACGTAAAGGCTAAACTCGAGGAGAAGAACAATAAGGCGGCTGACGCCGAGGTTGAGGAGCAGATAATCGCTGCTCTCATCGAGAAGCTCGAGGCTGACATTCCCGAGGCAATGTTCGAGAATGAGACAGAGAACTTCGTCCGCGACTATGACACAAGACTCCGTATGCAGGGTCTCGACCTCACTACATACTTCAAGTACACAGGTCTCGATCTCGACACCGTAAGAAAGCAGATGCGTCCCGACGCCGAGCGTCAGGTCAAGACTCGCCTCGCTCTCGAGAAGATTGCAGAGCTTGAGGGTCTTACAGTAAGCGACGAGGAGCTCGAGGAGGAGTACAACCGCCTCGCAGCAGCTTACGGCATGGAGGCTGATAAGGTCAAGGAGGCTGTAGCGGCAGACGCTGTCAGCGAGGATCTTAAGGTCAAGAAGGCTGTTGATCTCGTTAAGGAAAATGCAGCGGTTACCGAGGGCGAGACTGAGAAGCCCAAGGCAAAGCGCGCTCCCGCAAAGAGAAAGACAACAAAGAAGGCAGCTCCCGCAGAGGAGGCTCCCGCTGAGGAGACCGCCGCTGAGGAAAAGAGCGCAGACGCCGAGTAAGCAATATGCATTTACGTGCCGCTGTCCACGGACAGCGGCACTAATAAAATACCCACATTACCCCATTTCCGGACATTATCCGAATACACAAGAAAGGCGGAAAACAACAATGGCACTCGTACCAATGGTAGTAGAGCAAACAAACAGAGGAGAACGCTCCTACGACATTTATTCAAGGCTTCTTAACGACCGCATCATCATCCTCTCCGATGAGGTCAACGACGCTACAGCATCTCTCGTCGTAGCGCAGCTTCTTTATCTTGAGGCACAGGACCCGGATAAGGACATCGAGCTTTATATCAACAGCCCCGGAGGCTCCGTCTCCGCAGGCATGGCTATCTACGACACAATGAACTTCGTCAAGTGCGACGTCTCGACCATATGCATCGGCATGGCAGCAAGCATGGGTGCTTTCCTCCTTTCGTCGGGTGCTAAGGGCAAGCGCTTTGCACTTCCGAACAGCGAGATCATGATCCACCAGCCCCTCGGCGGCGCTCAGGGTCAGGCCTCCGACATTAAGATTCACGCCGAGCACATCCTCCGCACAAGAGACAATCTCAACAGCATTCTCGCCGCTAACACCGGTCGCCCGCTTGAGGAGATTTGCCGCGATACCGAGCGCGACAATTTCATGCGTGCCGCTGAGGCTGTAGAGTACGGCCTTATAGACCGCGTCATCGATAAGCGCGCTGAGACCATTTAATTTTTCCCGAAATTCGGCGATTGGAGAGCAACATGGCAAACAACAACCGCACCTCGACTTCAATAACGAGAAGGTGCTCCTTCTGCGGAAACGACGAGCATAACGTTCTGTTCCTCATTCCCTCCCCCACCGGAGACGCTTATATTTGCAATAACTGTATCGAGGCGTGCAATGAGGTCATATGCTCGCATGACATCATGATGCACGAGTCCGACACGCTTACAAAGAGCGATCTTTTGACTCCCCGCGAGATCAAAGCAACGCTCGACGAGTACGTCATCGGTCAGGACAAGGCAAAAACTGCGCTTTCCGTCGCGGTATACAATCATTATAAGCGTCTGCTCCACTCCGACAGCAAGTCAAAGCGCGACGCAGACACGGATGACGTTGAGCTTCAGAAGAGCAACGTGCTGCTTATCGGTCCGACAGGAGTCGGTAAGACCTTCCTCGCTCAGACGCTCGCTAAAACACTCAAGGTACCGTTTGCCATTGCAGACGCTACAACGCTTACCGAAGCAGGCTATGTCGGTGAGGACGTCGAGAACATCCTCCTCCGCCTCATCCAGGCGGCAGATTACGACATAGAGGCGGCAGAGCGCGGTATAATCTACATTGACGAGATCGACAAGATATCCCGCCGCAGCGAGAACCGTTCCATCACGCGTGACGTCTCCGGCGAGGGCGTTCAGCAGGCGCTCTTGAAGATACTCGAGGGCACTGTCGCAAATGTGCCTCCGCAGGGCGGACGCAAGCATCCGAACCAGGACTTCATTCAGATCAATACCGAAAACATTCTCTTTATCTGCGGCGGAGCATTCGATACGCTCGACCAGATAATCGAAAAGCGCCAGGGTCATTCGACCATCGGCTTCGGCGGCGACATCAAGAGTAAGTCCGAAAAGCAGAACGGCGGTATATTCAAGGACGTTACCTCACACGACATCGTGAAGTTCGGACTCATCCCCGAGCTTGTCGGACGTCTGCCGGTCATCGTCGGTCTCGAAAACCTCGATTGCGATGCTCTCATCCGCATTATGCGCGAGCCTAAGAATTCCCTCGAGAAGCAGTATAAGAAGCTCTTCTCAATGGACGACATCGAGCTTAAGTTCACGGACGAGGCGCTGCGCGAGATAGCCACCCGCGCAATTGAGCGCAACACGGGAGCGCGCGGACTTCGCTCCATCCTTGAGGAAACGCTGACAGACCTCATGTTTGAGCTGCCCTCACGCAAGGACGTGAGGCGCGTAATTATCGGTGCCGACTGCATCACAAGCGGCGCCGCTCCCGAGCTTATAACAAACGACAGCGGCGAGAATTGATCTGCCGCTTAAGAAAGGCACCGACTGCCCCTTCAATCGGCGGTCGGTGCCTTTTTTTTCATTTTTCGGAGAATAATTGAAATGTCCGCTGTATTGTGCTATAATTACGGTACAGGCGAGCGCACTTCCCTTTTCAAATTATAACATCGAGGATAATACAATGGTACGAGAACTGATGCACGACCCACTGTTTCTGG
>CAYYKO010000054.1:0-11256 GCA_964441695.1 uncultured Ruminococcus sp.
GAAGCTCTCTGTAGGAGCGCTTCTTATTAAGGTATACCTGATACTGGAAGGGACATGTCATCGGGCGGAGAGCGAAGCACTCCTTTGTCTCGTCGTGGGGGTCGCCGATGATGAACATTCCGTCAAGGTAGTGATCCCAGTGTCCCGAGATCTTGAAGAACTCACGCTTTGCCATGAGCGGTGTCTTTGTAAGGATATATCCGCGCTTCTGCTCCTCGTCCTCGATCCATCTCTGAAGGAGCTGGATAACGCGGGAGCCCTTTGCGAGGAGTACGGGAAGTCCCTGACCGAGGGTATCGACGGTCGTGAAATAGCCGAGCTCGCGGCCGATCTTGTTGTGGTCGCGCAGACGCGCCTGCTCAAGTCTCTCAAGGTGAGCCTTCAGCTCATCCTTTGTCGGGAAGGCAGTACCGTAAACGCGGCAGAGCATCTTATTCTTCGCGTCGCCTCTCCAATATGCGCCCGTGCAGGAGGTGAGCTTGAACGCCTTTATCGCGCCTGTCGAGAAAAGGTGTGGACCGGCACACAGGTCGACGAACTCGCCCTGCTTGTAGAAGGAGATAACGGCATCCTCGGGAAGGTCGCGAATGAGCTCGACCTTATACGGCTCGTCGCGCTCCTCCATGTATGCGATAGCCTCCTCGCGCGGGAGTGTGAAGCGCTCGAGCTTTGCGTTAGCCTTGATTATCTTCTTCATCTCAGCCTCGATCGCGGGAAGCTCATCGGGGGTGATCGCGGGGGTAACGTCGAAGTCGTAGTAGAAGCCGTCGTCGATGGCGGGACCTATCGTAAGCTTTGCGTCGGGGCGAAGCTTCTTTACAGCCTCGGCGAGAACGTGAGACGCAGTATGGCGGAATACACGTGCACCCTCGGCGTCCGCAAAGCGGAAAAGGCTGAGAGTTGCGTCGGACTCGATGAGATGAGTCATTCCGACAGTCTCGCCGTTGAGACGCGCTGCGATAAATTCGCGTGAAACGGCGCCTGTCGAGGCGACAGCGTCATAAACTGTGACAGGAGCGTCGAAGGTAAGCTCCGCATCGTTGAAAACTACTTTGATCATGATGAAAGTGTCCTTTCCTTAATTTCTGCCGTACATTGAGGGAAAAGAAAAATCCCTCCTGTAAGAGGGACGGCGACCCTCAAACAGCTGCACCGCAAGGCGCTTCTGTCGGGGTGCTGATCAAAATATCCGCACGGTTCCACCCGAGCTTTTAACTTAATTTTGAAATATGAGCCGAGCATATTCTGTCGGCAGGGTGGTACCGTGAAGGTCTTCGCGCGGGCGGTCACAGCTCATCGCCGATCTCGGCAAAGCCGCCCTTCTCTGTCGCAAAGCGTCAGACACGACGTGTCCCATATGAATAGTATAGCACATCGGAAATGCTCTGTCAAGCGTTTGCGGCAAAAGTTTTTACACTTCTTTACAATTTTTGCACCGCAAAAGGCATGCCGCACTGTTTCTCGTGCGGCATGCCTCGGATGCTGTTATTTTGCGATTGCGGCAAATCTTTCGAGAATCGTTGCGACCTCGGCACGTGTCGCCTCGCCTCTCGGGTTCAATCTGTTGCCCGAGGCGCTCGACTGACCCTTTATGAGTCCGGCGCCGTTTGCCCAGCTCATTGCGACAACTGCGTACTTTGACACCTTGCCGGCGTCGGGGTAAGCCGAAATGTTACCGCTCTGCGATACCTTGTAGCCGCGGAAGGCGGAATATCTGTAGAATATCGCCGCCATCTGCTCACGGGTAATGTTCTCCTCAGGTCCGAAGCTTGTCGCGCTGATGCCGTTTACGATGCCGTTCTCGTAAGCCCACGCGACGGCTTTTTTGTACCACGACTGCTTCAGGTCGCCGAAGGGAGTATTTCCGCGCGGCTCGGGCGAGCCCGCCATACGCCAAAGCACGGTGACAAGCATTGCACGGTTCATCGAGATATTCGGCTCGAAGTCGTAGTGGCTCGTGCCGTTCATCAGCCCGTTCTTCACAGCATAGTCGACGGCCTTTCTGAACCACGAGCCGTTCTTCACGTCGCGGAAGAGCTTCGAGGAGTTCAGCACGTAGACGTAAAGGTCATGCTCCGAGTCGCCGTAGGTGAGCTTGACCCTTGTTCCACCCGCGGACTTGGCGATAATGCTCCAGTTGTTCCCAATATCCATGACATTCGAGTCGTTTATGGTGTAGTTTACGTAATCCGTGCCCGAGAGGTTTTTGATGACGACATTAAGCTCAAAGCTCTCGCCCTCCCACAGGAGAATATCGTCCGCATTCACTGCGAGCGTCACAATGCTTGTAATATCGTAAATATTCGCCTCATACGTCGTGCCCGCGTTATTCGGTGAATCCGATACGGTATAGTAGAGCCTGTCGCCGATTATTTTCGACGCAAATATCGAATTCGGCGAGACCGACTTGGTCGAAGCGGCATAGATCGCGCCGCTTGAAAGGTCGAGATATTTTATGCTGCCCGCGTTATTGTAAAACAGCCTTCCTCTGTAAAGCGAAAGTCCGCTGTAGACTCCGTTCCAATATCCCGACTTGTCGTTCGTGTACCAGTAATCGAACGTATCGAGCGCGACCTGCTCGCCGGTGTACGCCTGTCTGCGAACGAGATATCTCTCGCCGATGAAGTATCTGTAGTCACCGAAGATGTGTATCGGCGAGGATACGCCGTACCAGTACGCATTGTCATAGCGCGTGTCGGAGCAGCTCTTGCCCTTTGAGTACCAATCATGGTGCGTCTCGCTCGCACCTCCGCGTGCGGAACGCATTGCGCTGTCGCTGAGAAGGAAATAATCGTGATTGACTCGCGAGATCCTGTCGGGTGTCGGGTCATCCCACGTTACGTCGACGTGATAATACGCGGAGTCGATCTTCACGATATTCCACGCGTGATTCATCAAGCCGCTTGTGATGACATCGGTTTCGATGCCGTAGCCGTCGAGAATGTATTTATAGGCATACGCATAAGATTGGCAGACGCCTATTTTATGAACGAGTATGCCCGCGCAACGGTAGGAATCGTCGGGTATCGTGCCGTTATCGAGTCTCACCGAGTCATATTCGGCGCTATACGCGAGATAATCGTGAAGCATAAGCGTGCGCTCCAGGACATTATTCGCCCTTTCGACGGCTTCGTTTGCGTCCTCGATCGCAGCGTCGACCTTTGCATAATACGACTCAAGCTCATACTTGTTCATCGGGCAATTGACACGGATCTCGGTATAATAGCCACCCGCGTAATAGTACGGGGTGATCTCGATCCCGTTTGCGATGTAGGGTGAGTAGTTTCTTAAGCTGTAAAGGTTTATCATGTTCGGGTCGATGTTGTATGACGCTATGTTAACGCTAAAGCTGCCCGGCTTCATCGCGGAGACGATGTCACGCTCCAACGTCTTCAGCACGGAGTATTCGGTGCTGTAGTCATAAGAGCCGAGGTATTTTTCATCCTTCGGGACAAGCAGCGCTCCGTCGGGCGCGGGAATTTCGACGGGCGACGGTATTTCCTCATAGGCTCTCTCGTTTTGAGCATACTCAAGGTATTTGTCAGTGAGCGACTCCGCCTTGGCTTCCGTGCTCTGCGCTGCCGCTGTCGGAACGGCGCAGAAAAGCATCAAAAGCGCGAGGATAAGTGATGCTGTTCTCAGCTTCATTTCAAGTATCCTTTCGTGTGTAAGCTTTGCAGTCTGTCGCTGCTGTGCGTATAGAAGGCTCCTTCACGGGGAAAGAGCCTTCTGCGGTGGTGTATTTACAAATTACTTTCTCTTCTTTGCAACGACTACGCCGCAAGCGGAGACAGCGGCAACCACTGCTGCGATGATCGCGGGGTCGCCTGTGATGGGAGAGGTGGGGGTCGTGGGAGCCTTTGTAACGACCTCGGTAACCTTGACTGTTACCTTGGAGCCGTCGTCGTTTGTCACCTCTTCGCCGTCCGCATCGGTAACAACGGAATCCACCTCGATGATGGAGGTCTCGGGCTCTGTTGTCTGTGTGGGAGCGGGAGTTGTATTGACTGCGCCCGGTGTGGTCTCAACGCCGTCGGGATTTGCACTTGTCGTTGTGCTTACGGTAGCATTGTTTGCGATCTTGTCGCCTGTGAGAGTAAAGGTCGCATTCTGAGCCTGCTTGTGGCGGGTCATGTAATAGGTGTACTCGCCGAGGTTGATGCTGTAGCTGTCAACGAAAAGGTTGTCGGGAGTTCCAGTACCTGCGGTAACACCGATGGAGATGTAAAGGTTGTCGCCTACGGTCGCGCCGGGCTTGATCTCTGCGAAGGGAATAGAGTACTCGCAGATAACGTAGCCGTCAGCGGTGTAGTTGATAATGTAATCCTGACCGGGGACGGGCGCGTTTCCGATAAGTCCGCCCTTGGTGTAGTAGCCGTTGATGTACTTGCCGTCGGTCGTTCTCTTGGCAACAGCCCAACGGTAGATGAAGCCCTCCTCGAAGGCACCGGTCGCGTTCTTCTGAGTGTTAACGGACTCGGCAACGTGAACGAGGATACCGGTCTGGTTGAGGAAGTCGTCACCGCCGTGGCAAACGATGCCATCGGCACCTACGGTATCGGGAGCCTGATCAAACTCCTGCATGATGACATGGGGCTTGAACTTTACGGCGAGGTTGAAGCCGTGAACTTCATCCCAAGAGAAGTAGTACTCCATTGTGGCGAGCATCTTCTCAGCCTCAACATACATTGCGGTGTTGGAGCCCCAGCCGAGTCCGAGAAGAGACTCCTCGGGGGATACGGAGATGTCTGCGCGAACGTACTCGTTCTCGCTGATGATACCGTCCTTGATAACGGCAGAGCTGTCTGCTTTCTTGACATCGAACTTAAGCGTGCAGGATTCGCCGCCGGGAATGAAGCACTCCGCAGCTGCGTTTACAGCGAGCATAAGTGCGACTGTCGCGCAGAGCACGATGATCGAAATGAGCTTTTTCATTGCTTATTTCCTTTCCTTGATGTGCTGAAGCGTCCGCCATACGTTAAAGCTCGCTTCAAGCATAGATTTACACATTTATTTTATAATAAATCGAGCACTTTGTCAATACATATTAAAAAAATGCGGCAATTATTATGTGTCATGCCGCCTTCGCTATTTCCCCTCGCGTAAAAGCGTCAGTATTCGCCGAAAGCTCTCGGACAGCGGCGAGGAAAAGCTCATGCTTTCTCCCGTTCGCGGGTGAACGAGCGTCAGCGCGACCGCCTGTAGGCACTGCCCCTCGAAAAGCGCCGAATGTCGGCGCTCGAAAAGCGTTTTGTCCCCGCCGTACAGCGTGTCGCCGAGAAGCGGATGACCGATATGAGCCATGTGAACTCGAATCTGGTGTGTTCTGCCCGTCTCAAGCTCGAGTCTGATATGCGACGCGGACGAGCCCGGAAGCGAAAACTCCTCAAGCACTGTGTAATTTGTCGCCGCGTGCTTGCCCGTGCCGTCGGGCACGACAGCCATTCTCTTGCGGTCGGTGCGGCTCCGCGCAATATCGCCGACTATCCGTCCGCAGCTGTCGTCAAGGCGTCCGATGCACAGCGCCTCATAGGTGCGGCGCATTGAATGGTCGCGCAGCTGCTCGGAGAGGCATATATGCGCGCTGTCGTTCTTTGCGGCACAGATAAGTCCCTCGGTGTCACGGTCGATCCTGTGTACAATGCCGGGGCGCAGCACGCCGCCGATGCCCGACAGCGAGTCTCCGCAGTGCCACAGCAATGCCGAGACGAGCGTGCCCTCCGTGTGACCGGGCGCGGGATGCACGACCATGCCTTTTTTCTTATTGATAACTATAATATCGTCGTCCTCGTAGACGATGTCGAGCGGAATATTCTCCGGCTTTACCTCGCATTCCGCGGGAGGCGGCAAAACGAGCGTCAGCTCATCCCCCGCCGAAAGGCGCGCATTCTTTGCAAGGACGCGTCCGTCGCGCGTGAGTGCGCCGTTTTGTATTAGCTTTTGAAGCGCGGAGCGGCTGAGTGAGAGCGAAAGCGAGGCGCAAGCGGAAAGCAGTGCGCTGTCGACGCGCGCTCCCGCGTCCGCGTCATTTGCCGTCAGGACGACCGTCCCGTCAATTTCGTATGCTGTCATTATGCTTCCTTATAATATTTTATTTCCGCGGCTCGTCCGACACGGCGCAGCTGACACGCGAAAATTCCGTGCCGTCCTGTGCCACCTGCGCGACGCTGACGAGCTGCGCCTTTTTGATATCGGGTACGACTATCAGCGTCGGGTCAATGTAGACCGTGTCGCTCACGCGACCGTCGACCGTTGCAACGCTTGCCTCCGTGAGATTCTGCCCCTCGATAAACAGCGTGTCGTTGTGTATATACGCGCGTGTTGCGGTGATCGAGCGAACTCCGTAGCTTATCGTCGGCACCTTGTACGGGAATTTTCCGTCGGTGTAGGCGTATTTCTCACCGAAGAGCAGGTCGTAGGAAAGCTGCTCGAGCTTTTCGAGGTAATCCTCGCTGCCGCGCATGCTGTGATGGAAGCGCGATATCACGCCGCCGTCGATCCCGAGCTGCTCAAGAAGGTACGCCGACAGCTCATAGGAGGCAAGGTCGCACTCCTCCGCGTCAAGCCCGAAATTGCTCCATATAACGTACTCCGTCGTGTAGAGCGAGCCGCTCTCAAGGTCGCCCGCCTCAAGTCCGAGGCTCGGCTGATGGTCTCCGAAGAGCACGACGACGCTCTTTTCCTCCGAATCCGAAAGATAGGCGATAAGCTCACCGATAAATGCGTCGCATTCGTGAAGCTGATTGACGTAATATTCAGCCGCCGCGAGCGTTTCCGCGTCGAGCTCGCCTTTCACCTTGAGCTCACCGTAATCGCCCGGCTCGGTGACGTATTTTCCGTGAGGCTGCACGCTTACCGTGTACACAAAATCCGAGCCCTCCGTGGAGGCGAGAGCTGCGACGATCTCGTCGGTCAGTATCTCGTCGCGCGCCCAGCCGAGGCTGTTTCGGCGAACGGAGCTCATATATTCGACGGGAGTGAAGGTATCAAAGCCGAGCATCTCCATGACGCGGTATCTGTTATAGAAGGTTCCCGTGTGATTGTGTATCGAATGGGTCGCGTAGCCGAGCTCAGAGAGATAATACGCTATCGACTCGCACGGCGCATCGCGTAGCACGGTCTCGTAGGGATATTCGCCGAGGCCGAAGCTCGAGATCGGGATTCCGCACAGCACCTCGAACTCGGTATTTACCGTTCCCGCACCCGAAACCGGGACGGTCAGCGTGCCGGAGGGATAATTATCGCGAAGCTTGCAGAAATTCGGTGTCGCGCATTCGGAGGTCTCTATCTTCTTTATCATATCGGCGTCGATAAAGGACTCGAGCTGCACCATAATGATGTTAGGTCCCGTGCTCGAATCCGTGACGCTGTCGCCGATCCCGTCCATGATGTCGGATATCGAATCGCGATCATAGCTTGTCGGTCGGTCGATACCGCGGTCGGAGGTCGAAAGCGAGAAGCAATATACAAAGCCGTACTCGCTGTAGACGTCCGATATCTTCATTGCCTTCATGTCGTTACGGTGCATGGCGACCGCTCCGAGCACCGCGCAGCAGCAGAGCAGCGCACACACAAGCAGCTCGGGCACCACGCGGCGGTAATTCGGCTTCTTCTTCGGCAGCTTGACCGCGCAGAGCACGGCAAACACCACGGCAAGCGCTATCGCGACGATGATGAGTATTATCTGGAACACCGACAGATAAACATTGATTATCCCGATGACCGAGAGAAGTATCGAAAAGTCGACTGCGGACAGCGGATTCACTCTGTAACCGAGCAGCACGCAGTTTGCGATTGCTATGCCTACCCAAAAGCCCTCGACTATAATGAACACGCCGAGCCGACGCTTAAAAAGCATCGTGAGCATCAGGCTCGTCAGCACGATAAGCGTTGCCGCAGCGAACGGCAGGGGACGCGCAAACGGGTATACGAGAGCGCGAAGGGGACCTGAGGAAAGCGCCTCGGAGATAATGACTGTCAGCAGCGCCCACAGCAAATATCTCAGCTCCGTTATCTTAGCGGCACGGCGAAGAGCCGTTTTGAGTGCCGAAATTATCCTTTTCACGGGGAAATCCTCCACAATTCAGATTGCAGTCAGTCAAGCTCGACCAAGCGTCCTATAACGATAAAGCGCGCCGTGCTGTATTCATAGGTGCAGGTCGACAGAGTGATCAGTCTGTCGTACTCCGAATATCTGTCAGCAGACGTGAACGTCCCGTTTTCGTGCAGCTCTTCAATAAAGTCGCGCAGGCTCTCGCTGTCAGCCGTGCAGTCATATATCAAGCTGCCGCTGTCGACGATGCCTCCGGTCAAAAGCTCGATCTTGTAGTTTTTTTCCGCCGTCAAGCAGTAGAGCGTCGGCTGCGCGTCATAATATGACTGCTTTTTGTAGCCGAGCAACGAGCCGAACATCGTGCCGTCGTCCATATTGTGACCGTAGACCACATAATTCTTACACTCGCCGGGAGCCGCACAGGCGCAGTCTGCGAACAGCGTGCCGCTGACAAGGTAATTGCCGTACAGGTCATGCCGCAGGTATTTGTTATTATCGGCTGCCTGCGTCACGGGATAATTTATCTTGCCGTCGGGCGAATACAGCCAGCAGACGATCTCGCTGTTTTCAGCCTTCAGCGCATCAAAGTCGACCGATATCGGGCAGCTCGGCGCCTCAGATGTCGGCACGTCGGCACTGTCCGCGCCGTCCGCGCGCGGGGCCGCCTCGACAGCTTCGAGAAGTGATACATGCGCCGAGCGAAGGTCCTCGTAAAAGCGCTGACCCTTGCGGTAGCCGTTATATATTCTTACTACATTAACGCCCGCAAGCACTATAATGCATACGAGCACTATTCTCACCGCGGTGAGGATGTGTTTACGCTTCATACGAGCCTCCCTTTGTTTTTTATATTATACCTCACGGGAGGTAAAATTGCAATGCCCGTCGGCGGCACGGCGGCAAAAAAGCGGTAAATGAATGTATTTTGTCGCGTGCGGCAAATTTTTTTCATATTTATCTTGACAAACGCCCTCGAATCTGATATAATACTTTACGTTGAGTTTCGCTGCTATGGCTCAGTTGGTAGAGCACATCCTTGGTAAGGATGAGGTCCCCGGTTCGAATCCGGGTAGCAGCTGCGAAAGCCCCAATTTGTCCGAGGACAGATTGGGGCTTTCAAAGTATATAAGTCAAATTAACCCTTGCCGAGGGCAAGGTACTGTATGTGAGGTAACATATGAATATTGCTTTTATGGATCTGATGCTCGAAAAATGCGCTTTTCCGAGCGAGGCTGTCGAGTTTTTCGACGCTCTTGCGCTTCGTGTGCGCGAGGCGGGGCTTGAGACGGAGCTCGACAGTATCGTCGACTTCTACTTTGATTCCGACTGCAACACCGATGAAACAACAAAGCGCCTTGCCGTCCTCGGCGAAAAGCTTTCCGCAGCTACCGACTCCTGCTGGATGCTCCTGCTGCTTCTTGCCGCAGAGCGCGCGAAGGTGCTCTACGACCGACGCGGCGTCAGCGACGAGGTCTTCTTCGACACCTTCTCCGACCTGCGCTGCAAGGCTCTCGAGTGCCTTGAGGAGAACGGCGTGTGGGGAACGTTCGTTGCGGGCTGGTACCGTCTGTTCTACACCTGTAGGATAATCAAGTTCGGCAGACTCGAATATGAGGATGCGCGCTATGACCGCGCCGAGCCGTTCTGCCTCGGCGACGTTCGTCTCGAGGGCGGCGACCCCGTAAAGAGCATTCACATTCCGTCGAGCAACGAGCCGTTCGACCTTGAGTCAAGACTCGCGTCCTACTGCGCCGCTTACGAATTTTATTCCCGCGAATCGGGCAGCGACAAGCTGTGCTGCATCTGCTCGTCGTGGCTTTTGTTCCCCGATTACGAGAAGCTCCTCTCCCCGAAGTCGAATATCGTTTCCTTCATGCACGACTTCGACATAACACACAGATACGAAAAGGACGAATTTCACGACGACTGGCGTCTGTTCGGACATGCTCACCGCCTGCCCGTAGCCGAATATCCCGAGGACACCTCCATGCGTCGCGCGGTGAAGAAATTCCTTCTTGACGGCAATCGCACGGGCGAAGGCTTCGGCGTGCTCGTCTTCGACGGCGAGCGACTTCTGACCGAGCGCAGATAAGCTCGTCAGCGCATCGCATTAAAGCAACTCACAGCTCAAAATAAAGAAAAACGGCACACGTCGCGCACTATCATGCGTCCGTGAAGCTCTCCGAGCCTTTACGTTCGCCTCAAAGCGCGGCTTGTGCCGCTTTATTTCAAGCGGAAAAGAAAAAAGCACCCACTCCGGGTGCGGCGGAGACTGCAAAACGAAATGACCCTTGACCGCGCTGTTTCTTTACACAGCTTTTAATGCGGTCAAGGGTCATTCCGGTCGATCTTGATATCTAACATCCTTTTGTATACCTCGCTTTCTTTATCTACCCTTCTCTGTCCTACTCATCGCCGAAGCTTTCGCAATTCATATTCCTTTATCATTTCCTATTTCGCAGGATGGCGTTTTGAATATCGGCACATTCGGTTCAAGGGTGAAATTTAATTAAGGCTCTCGGTGCTTGTACTGCGCGTCAGGTTATTTTCTTCGTTTTGCGTCGTAACGAAGTGCTTCCCGTTGACGTATGACTTCGGATTTCTCCTTTCGGTTCCGTATATGATAAATTTGCATTAGATTCTCGACCGCTCTCGGTCGTGCGCGGCAGTACGCTTTCCGCAGACGCTTTTTTCGTGAGCCTTAGCTCTCAGATGTTCATTGGAGTTTACCGTCCTTCCTTTCCTGTGTTTATATTGTACCACAGTTTTCACGTTTTGACAAGACGTAATTTTGTACAAAGTATCTACTTTGTTTTTGTGCAGAAGGGAGATTTTCGTCGCTTTGCTATCGCGAGCTATTGACAAGTGCCGGCGAATGTGGTATAATAGATATGTTGTCGGGCGTTTTTGCCCGACTTTTTTTGTTCTCAGACACCGCATTGCGGCAAATCCTCCGTCAATTCGTCCGTCTTGCACGGCAAAGCAGAGCGCATCATGCCGAAAGCAGCACCGTCAAGCCGAATGTTCCAGAGCGCCAAAAAGCGCGTCCCTCTGCGGGACGCGCTTTTCTTTATTAAGCTATGCTTATGCTTAATATTATTCGTAGAGCTTGCCGTACTTTGTGAGTCGCTCGTACTTAGCCTGAGCGTTAGCCTCAGCCTTCTTGAAGAGCTCCTCAGCTCTTGCGGGGTGAGATGCCGCAA
>CAYYKO010000055.1:0-11031 GCA_964441695.1 uncultured Ruminococcus sp.
ACTCCGGCGGACGGACCGTCCTTCGGCACGGCACCCTCCGGCACATGGATATGGATATCCGTGCTCTTGTAAAAGTCTGCGGGAACTCCGAGAGAAGCATGATTTGCTCTGATATAGCTGTATGCGATTTTTGCCGATTCCTTCATAACGTCGCCGAGCGTGCCCGTGAGCTCAAGCTTGCCTGTGCCCTCCATGACCGATACCTCGATCTTCAACAGATCTCCGCCGACAGAGGTATAAGCAAGTCCGTTGACAACTCCGATAAGCTCCCCGTTTGCCGCCTCGTCGTCGAGGAACTTTCTCGGTCCGAGGAAGCTGCGAAGCCTGTCATGCGACACGGTAATGCTCTGACGGCTGTTGTCGAGCATATACTTCACGCTCTTGCGGCATACAGCGGCAATTTCGCGCTCGAGATTTCTCACACCCGACTCGCGCGTGTAGCCTGAAATCAGCTCATCAAGAACCTCGTCGGAGATCTTCACCGAGCGCTTTGAAAGACCGTGGCGCTCGAGCTGCTTCGGAAGCAGGTGATTTCTCGCGATAGCCGCCTTTTCGGACGGCGTGTATGTATGAAGCTCAATAATCTCCATTCTGTCAAGCAGCGGCTCGGGAATGGTATCAAGCGTATTTGCGCTTGCAAGAAAAATGCACTTTGAAAGGTCGACGGGAAGCTCGATGAAGTGATCCCTGAATTCGCCGTTCTGCTCCGCGTCAAGCACCTCAAGCAGTGCGGAGGCGGGGTCTCCGTGTGCGTCGCGGCAAACCTTATCGATCTCGTCAAGCTGAATTACCGGATTCATCGTTCCGGCTTCAATGAGAGCTGTGATTATACGACCGGGCATTGAGCCGACGTAGGTCTTTCTGTGACCGCGAATATCAGACTCATCGCGAACTCCGCCGAGCGACACGCGTGCGTATTCTCTGTTCATTGCGCGGGCTATGGAGCGTCCGAGAGAGGTCTTTCCGACTCCGGGAGGTCCGACAAAGCATATCGTCTGACCGTCAAGCTCGGGATTCATCTGCTTTACCGCAAGGAACTCGAGTATTCTCTCCTTGACCTTATCAAGTCCGTCGTGGTCGCGGTCGAGTATTTCCGCGGCATGCGTGATATCGAGCGTGTCGAGCGAGTACTTGCCCCACGGGATGTCAAGGCAGGTCTCGATGTATCCGCGGGAGACCGTAGCCTCCGGCGAGCCGAACTGCGTTCTTGAAAGGCGCGCGAGCTCCTTTTTGAGCTTGAGCTCGACCTTTTCGGGAAGCTCGGCTTTGCTTATTCTTTCGGAAAGCTCGGCGCATTCCTCGTCGGCTTCCATTCCGAGCTCATCCTGAATGACCTTGAGCTGCTCGCGGAGATAATATTCCCTCTGGCTCTCGTCGATCTGCTCCTTGACCTTCTTGTGTATCGTGCTCTCTGTGCGAATGAGCTTCAGCTCATCCTCGATGAGCACGCATATCAGCTCAAGTCTGCGATGCGGGTCGGAGCATTCGAGCACCTGCTGCTTATCCTGGTATCTGACAAGTGCGCCTGCGGCGATAAAATCGGCAAGCATTCCGGGGGAGTGTATCGACTTTGCGCCGATAAGGAGGTCTCCCGACGGATGAGGCGTGAAGGAAAGCATATTCTCAAGCGCAGACAGCGCCTCGCGCATGAGTGCTTCGGTCTTAATGTCGGAATAGCTCGGGTCGTTAACGACCTTCTTTGAGATGACCTCTGCCGAGAAATACCCGTCGCGCTCGGAATATACCGCAGCGCTTCCGCGGAGCACGCCCTCCGCAATAACGCGAACCGTGTCCTCCGAGGTGCGGAGCGAATGCTTTATCTTCGCAACGCAGCCTGTCTTGTACAAGTCCTCCGCGCTCGGCGACTCTGTCGCGATATCCTTCTGCGCGACAAGGAATATATACATATCGCGCTCGAGAGAGCACTCGAGTGCCTTGATCGAAATATCGCGCTGAAGCTCAAAATTTATGGGCATTGACGGAAAAGCGACCAGCCCTCGCAGAGGTATTACCGGCAGGTAAAGCTTTTCTGCTTTTTCTATCGTTCGTGACATTTATTTTATCCTTTCGGGGTAAGGCAAATTTGCAATTTTTGCAGCTTATAAAAAACTATTCATTATAGTATAGCATAAAACCGAAAATAAATCCATAAGAAAAGCTGATAATTTACGCTTTATTATCAATTTTCGACCCGCAAGGGCGGTGCTTGTTCGGCTCGCGTCTTGACAAAGAAGCAATTTACTGATACAATATCAAAAGACCCGAAATCGGAGGTGAAGTGACTTGGTTATACGCGCGGAAAAGGCCTTTGAGCGCTTTTCTCTTTCAAAATACGGAGTGACAGCCCTGCCGATAGCCGTGCGGGAATCGACTGACGGAGAGCTCACCTACACAGCCTACCGTGGGCTGCTTCGAAGGCTTCGAGCCTTTGAGCGCTCGGGCACTGACCCGTTTTCACCCGACGGCATCGCGCGCCTTTACGAGCTTGCCGAGCCGCTTATGCACCGCCGCGGCTATACGGCGCGAGAGGGCGAGGAAATAATTCTCGATTACGCCGCGCACGCCCCACTGCCGAAGAGCGAGTGTGAAACGGTTATTATAAAGGACAGCGCGGGGCTCGAAAAATACGAGATCGACACAACGTCGTGGAGGCTCGAGCTTGATGCCGACGACCCCGCAGACGTAATATGCTCCGTGATACGTGACGGACACCTCGTCGCCTTTGCGGGAGTCAACGACATTGCCTCGGACGATTCCTGCGAGATCAATGTCGAGTGTGCCGCACCGTACAGACGTCGCGGCTACGCCGTAGCGTGCGTTCGCGGACTCTGCAATTATCTTTTTGAGGCTCTGCACGCCGAATGCGTCACATACAAGTGCCGGCTCGGGAATCTCGCATCGGTAAAAACAGCCGAGAGGGCGGGCTTTACTCCCGGCGGACGGAGCTTCACGCTCATATACGACAGATAACATAATCAATCGCAAGCCGACACATTCGGCAAAGGAAGGACACACCATGGCATTTGACGCCGGAATAATGAGAGCCGTCGCACGCAGGATAGAAGCACAGTGCGCCGACGGCAGGATAGAGAAAATATATCAGCCCGAGCGTGACGAGGTCGTGCTGCTCGTGCGTGCGGGAGGCAGAGAGCGTCGCCTGCTCATCAATGCGGGCAGCGCGTGCCCGCGCATAACGCTGACCGAGCATAAGAGCGAAAACCCCGCGACGCCGCCCATGTTTTGCATGATGCTCCGCAAGTACTTCACGGGAGCGAAATTCATCGCTGCGGAGCAGCCCGGCTTCGAGCGCGTTATAAGGCTCGTGTTCGAGTGCCGCGACGAGCTCGGCTTTAAGACTCGGCGCGAGCTCATATGCGAGCTGATGGGAAAATACAGCAACATGATCGCCGTCGGCGAGGACGAGCGAATTCTCGGCATTCTCAAGCCGATCGATTTTGCCGCGAGCGCCATCAGGCAGCTGCTGCCCGGGATGAAATACACTCTCCCGCCTCCGCAGGATAAGCTCGACCCGCTGACTGTTACCCGCGAGGAATTCAACGCAGCGGCACGCAGCGCCGACGCGACAAGGAGCGCAGTTAAATTCATCAGCTCTACCTTCCTCGGCTTTGCAGCAGTCACTGCCAGAGAGATCGTTTTTCGCGCCTCGGGAAGCTGCACGGCGACGCTCGAGGAATGCGCCGCACGGCTTTTCGACTGCATGAAGGAGGTAGTGTCTGCCGCTGACGCCGGAGGCATTGAGCCGTCAATGGCAAAAAGCTCCGACGGCATGCCGACCGACTTTCTCTACACGAGGCTGACTCAGTATGACTCTGCCGAGGGCGTCGAGGTGACGCTCTTCGACTCGGTCGAGCAGTTGATCGACGAATTCTACTCCACCCGAGCCTCAGAGGAGCGCCTTCGCCGACGCGCGGCGGATATCTTCCGACTTCTAAATGCCGCAGAGACGCGTCTTACAAAAAAGCTCGCGCTTCAGCGCGAGGAGCTTGACAAATGCGCGCTTGGCGAGACCTGGAAGAAATACGGCGACCTCATCACGGGCTCGATATATCTTATGAAGCGCGGAATGAAGAGCATCACCCTGTCCGACTGGTACGAGGACGGCGCGCCCGTCGACATTCCGCTGTCGGAAAGACTGACGCCCGCGCAGAACGCACAGGCATATTACAAAAAATATAACAAGGCGAAAAGCGCCAAGATACACCTTGCCGAGCAGCTTGAGCTTTGCAGTCGCGAGCTTGAGTACATCGGCACGGTATTCGATGCGCTGTCAAGGGCGCAGAGCGAAAAGGAGCTCTCTGAGCTCCGCGCGGAGCTTTATCACAGCGGATACGCATCCAAGATGAAAAGCTACACAGAGAAAAAGCGTCGAGAGGTGCTTATCATGCATTTTGAGACCTCGGACGGACACCGTGTGCTTTGCGGCAAAAACAATGTCGCAAATGACCACCTTACAACACGGCTTGCAAACCGCAGCGACTGGTGGTTTCACGCTAAGGGACAGCCGGGCTCGCACGTGGTGCTCGAATGTCTGCCGGGAGAGGACGAGCCGTCGGATAGCGCATTCACGGAGGCTGCAATGATCGCGGCGCACCACTCGTCCGCAGCCGGCAGCACGAATGTTCCTGTCGACTACACGCGCGTTCGCGAGGTAAAAAAGCCCGCGGGTGCAAAGCCGGGATATGTAATATATCACACAAACTGGACAGCCTATGTTACACCCGACGCCGACAGGGTGAAGGCAATGCTCAAAAAGAATATCTGAAGAAAAACACCGCCGTGCCCTGCGAAATGTCATGCAGGGCACGGCGGTATTGTTTGATTGGATAATCACTTACAAAGAAAGAAAGCTGACTCGGCAGGACAGCCGCGCACCGCTAAGGCACACCGTACTGTCTAAAGTCCGCCGATAAGACTCTCCTTACGCTTCGTGCGAGAGAAGGAACGAGCAAAGCTCAGTGAAATAGCCCTCCTCAACCTCAAACCTGTATTCGCCCGCACCGAAGAAAACACGACTGTCACTCAATCCCGGCGTCAAAGGAGAAGTCACCGCGGAATATCAGAGAGCCGTTTCCACCGGGAGTGCCCTGACCAAGCTCATAGCTGACAATCGAAGCGTTTACAACGGTGTTTATAATGTACTCCATTGATTCGGCATCTCTGAATGCAACAGCTTTTCCGTCATAGTCATCACTGTCGAAGAATATGTATTTCAAATCCGAAAGCTCGAACGATACATCGGGACGAAGGATCTCAAGAGCCTCGCCGACGGTCTTTGCTGCCTTGAGCGCGTCATCGACATTCGTCTCGTCTTCCGTCGCTGTTGCTTCTGTTGCCGCAGGCTCGGTTTCGTCGGTGCTTTCGGCATAGCTCTCCGTAACGCCCTCCGTAGTCAGGGATGTGTCAACATCGCTTGCCTTACTGGTGCATCCGTAAAGTGAAAAAATACAAAGTGATATTTGTATGTATCATTGAATACAACCATGTACAACAAATCGTCGCCTTTAAGATATGTCTTGACATTCTCGTATGTTATGTCATAATTGCCGACAACATTGGTCGGAATATTATACAGCCTCAATGAATTGAGAATATATTTTGCTGCCGTATCATTTTTTGTTCCTCCGTATATATCATCAGAGGCGGTGTAGTAATTATTATTAACACCATATGTGCATACAGTATCCATAACACTCGTAGGCGATGTTATATTTATCTTGCCCGGGTATCTGTTGTTGTATGCCAAAATCATATTCGTGATAGCTGTAGGACCGCAGCTACCAGCCCAATTATTATATCCGTGATAATTGTCGCCATAGGTAAAGCATTCAATATAGCTGTCCCATATATTACAGAAGTCGCTGCACTTGAATGTGCCTCTACCAAAGTAATTTGTTGCATGTGAAAACGGATCAATAATAGGATACAAACTAGGATCTGCTATCCATTCATTAGGAGTATACTGCGGCGAAACACTGCAATAATTCAAAACCTCGATAGGCAAATTCTCTATATCCCTTGTTTGAGATAAACTATTTGTGAGGTCAGAGTCTTCAACAGTGTCACCATATACGTCTATAACGACACCGTCTGCTGACGCCAGATAGTACTCATAGTTTCCGAGATAAATGATCTTGGAGTTGCTGTTAGTTTGGAATTCGCTGTAAATTGGTAAAAATTCGTCAGACCATTCCAAAACAACATCCTTCACATCCATATACGCAGATACTATAATATAGCCAGCTGTCAGTTCTACAGAGTATGCATTTACCATCTCCTGTGACTGATCATACATCGGAATAATTTCGCGTATTTCAGTGTTTTCATTCCAAGTAATATTCTCAGATGAAAGCATGTTTGTAATAAACTGTTCTGCTATAAGTCGGGCTTCTTCAGCAGATACATTTACTGAATGCTCCAACCTATCGTCATACAGCAGCCACGACATGTTATGAGCATAATACCGGGTAGTTGTTTCGTCAATAATCGTAGCACTGACAGATAATGCAAATGCATTGAATAAAAGTGCTGCCAACAAAAGAATACTTATCTTTTTCATAAATACCTTGTGCTTTCTCCGAAATACGGAAAATGAATTGACTTTCGAAAAAGCTTCGGTTCTGCCGGTCATATAGCTTCCGATGCAAAGGCTGCTTGTTTCACATTAAATATCGCTATATTCCGGCACAGATAGATAGTTCGGAGGTGTAAGCATAATGCCCTCCTTTCGATTATGCTCAGTATATTTGCCCTACACCTATTATATAACGCATTCACATGCTTTTCAAGAATATTTTGTTCATTTTGCCAAAGACGGTTTGACACAAAAAAGCCATCGGCCGATTTCGGTCGATGGCTTTGCTTTGATCATTTCACAGCCTTCATAAAGCGCATAAATACCGTAGCGCATTCGGCACGTGTTGCCCCCGCCTTCGGCTCGAACACATTTCCGTTCTTACCGGTCACGAGGTCTGCGCTCCTTGCACGATAGACGTATTCAACGGCATACGGGCTTATCTCGCCGTCATCGGCAAAGAGCTCTCGCTCTCCGCTGTCGGGCAGAGCGATGCCGTACTTCTCGGCGTATCTTATGAGCACGGCACACATCTGCTCGCGCGTTATTATTTCGTCCGGAGCAAAGAGCCTGTCTCCGACTCCGTCGACGATACCGTTCTCAACCGCCCATTCGATGTACGGCGAGTACCACCTTTTCACAGGCACGTCGTCAAAGGAGCTTTCCGCGCGAGTGTATACCTTCGCACCGGCTATACGCGAAAGCACGGTCACGAACATAGCGCGCGTCATTGCCGTATTCGGCTCGAAGCGGCTCGCAGAGGTTCCCTCGAATATCTCACGCGCCATGCAATATGCCACGGCGTCATAGCCCCAGAAGCTTTTCTTCACATCGGCGATCTCGCTCGGCACTGCCTGCGACACGCCGAGCTGTCCGTCGGAGTCCGCGGTAAGCTTATAATAATACACGGTGCGCGTGCTGCGGCACGTCACCTCGACGGTGAGCAGATGCGCGCCCGATGAGGTGTTTTCCGAATTGAACTCGTACTCATACGGGTAAGCCGTGCTCTCCGACACGCATTCTCCGTCGAGCAGGTATTTCACGGTCACGTCCTCGCTTGTCGGATATGCCGCGTAAACGGACAGCCTGAGCGCGTCGGTCTTCTCGGCGAAGCTCTCGAGCGGGACATAGCCGCACGCCTTACCTCTGCCCATCGAGTACTCCATCGCGACATTTTCGGAATTGAGCTTGCGGTAGAGCGCGGCTATCGTCGTATTCGAATCCTCAAGCCCGAAGATGCTGTACTTGTTCGAGCCGAAGTTCGAATTAAAGTACATCACGCACTTTATCTGCGGATACACTCTGCTGACGTAGGTGTAGAAGAAGCGAAGCCCCTCCGCGGCGTGCTCCTCGCTCTGCAAGCCGTCATCGCTGCGGTAGGCGATGCCTCCCTCGGTAATGATTATCGGCTTACGGTCGCCGTAGGTCTCGACTATCGACTGTATCTTTACTATCTGATTGTCGTAGTAATCACCGACGGAGTAATAAGCGTCATTTCCGACGCCGACCCCGAAATCTGTCTGCGAGGTAAGATTGTTATACGCGGACATGCCGACCCAGTCGACGTATTCGTCGCCGGGATAAAAGTCCGTGTGGTCGTAATACCAGTTCGAAACGTCGTTCGGCGAATACACCATTGCCGCAGCGGGAGCATATGTCGCAGCCATTAGCGATACGCGGCGGAACGCCTCCTTGAATTTTTCGGCAAAGGCGCCGGCGTCCTGCTCGTAATCAGCCCTGCTTGAGCCGAGGCTGTTCCAGCAGTCCACCTCGGCGCCGAAGCGGATAAGCACGCGGCACTTCAGCGTCGACAGGTATTCGAGATTGCGACGTATGTAAGCATCCGCCTCGCCTGCCGCGATCCTCACAAGGTCCTCGTAATTCTCGTTCGGTATATTCCAGCCGATCATGAGCGTGTAATCGTCGCTTTTCGACGTGAGCTGCCACGACAGCGACTCGATCTCCTCGTTGAAGAACTGCACGTACAGTATCTGCGCGTTATCGTATTCTCCGTCGAAATAATCGGTCATTCCGTGGGCGCAGCCCGCCCTCTGCTCGCCGCGCACGGCGTAATACGGGATATTCGACACGTCCGCCGTCTCGGCATACACGGTCGGCGTAATGTTGTTGTGTCTGTAGAGCATTTCCGTCGTGTTCAGATAATCGACGAAATAATACCCCGCCTCGTCGAGCAGGTGCGCCATGTCGAGAGCCTTACCGTAGTACTCGGCGGAACAGTCGTACCTGCCGTTTTTTTCATATATCTGCCCCGCCTTCAGAGTCGGGAAATAAAGGCGAAGGTACTGATCGATATTCTCGGGGGTCGGGTACGCCTTCTCAATTAGCTTCACAGCCTCGAGGATCGCGTCCTCGTCGCCCGCGCTCAGCGCTTCGTTGTATGCTGCCTGCGCCTGCCAGTAATCCGCATCCGCTGCCGCCACCGGAGGCAGTGCCGCCGTGATCAGCACAAGGCAGAGCAAGATCGCCGCAGCGCGTGAGAAAAAAGTCTTATTCGAGCCGGTCATTCTTCCTCCTCCTTCTTCTCGACAGCAGCCGCGGCGGAATAAGCGGCGCCTGTCGCCGTCATTCCGTCCTTCTTCAGCATTTGCTCAAGAACCTCAATGTCGCTTGTAATATCGATAGTCTCGCTTTCGTAAAGTCTGTCGAGCTCCTTATCAAAGGCTGCAACGAGCATGTCGAGCGTCTGCTCGATGCTCTCCTTCGACTTCTGCATATTCTCACCCGCTACTCCGACGCGCTCTATATTGGCATACGAGGTCAACAGCTTGAGCGTTGTCGGCAGGTAGTAATTCATCAGCATGCGGATAGAGCTCTTCTTCTCGGGATGCCCCTTCACGTAGTCGAATATATTGGACGTCGTTTCCTCAAGCCTGTATATTCTCTCGGAGACCGCAATGTCGGCGATCTCGTCGTTCAGACGGCGGATCTCGAGAATGATCTTCCGATATTCATCCTGCGGTACTCTGTCCTGCGCGGGCTTTTCGTCCTCAACATGCGCGGCAGCACGGGAGACTTCGTACTCTGAGGCAGCCTCGGCGCTTCTAAAGAACATTTTCTTTCCGACATCGATAAACGCACCGCGTCCAAGCTTGCCGTGATTTATCATGTAGCCGAGGTCACGTCTTGCGCGGCGGTATGAAACTCCCGCACTTGCCGCGAGCGCCTGTATCGAAAAATACGGTCTGTCGCCGATCATCGCCTTGTAGCCTGCACAGCGCTCCTCGCGACGGCGTCTCGATCTTGACACGCCGAATGCGACGACAGCAAGTGCGAAAAGTACCGCAAAGGTCGAAAACGAGCGAAGCGTAAGCACGCCGTCAGAGCCGAGCACGGAAAACAGCGATGCAATGCTTCCGATAAAGAGGAGCAGCGACAGCATAAATATCGCAAGGGACGAAGCGGATGCGCCGCTCTTCTTTTTTGTGCGTGAGGTGCGCTTTGCGGACGCCTTTGACCCGCCTGCGCTTTCCTTCCGCGGTGAGGCATCGGTCAAGCACCAAATGACGCGCGCTATGAGCAGAAAGACTCCGATAGGCGGCGCGACGATCAGCATTAAAACTATCAGCCACATGGGGATGTCCGAGCGCTCCTCGCGCGGTGAATTTCCGTTTGAGCCCTGCGACATGTCTCGCATTCCTCCGAATAAAGTAAATATAGGTATGCCGAGCCGTGCTCCGCGCATTCTTCGCGGCTGCGGGGGCGGCGCACTTCTGCGGTCGCGCCTGCCACCGTGCGGCGGCATGTCGGGCGGCATCTTAAAAATAAATCTTTTCAACCGGGTTCTCCGTAAGCTATGCCCGAAGGCAAATGTGTACAGCTATATTATAGCCGCACGCGGCCCACTTTTCAAGTGTAATATGTAACATTTCGGCTGTATCTGTGGCGTCTGCCGTCATCGCTTTCGCGCTTTATCAGCCGAAGCTCGGTCAGGACGCGAAGCACCGCCCAGAGAGCGCGACCTCTCAGGTGCGTCGCTGCGGCGAATTCCTCGCGGGTGAACACCTCACCGAGCGTGCTCGGCACACAGCGCGCAAGCGAGTTCGGGAAGCTGAAAGTCTCAATGTCGACAAGCCTTGTCGGAACAAGGTCGAGCTTTTCCGCGCCCTTTTTGCGATCCCTGCCGTAGCCGTTCAGAAGGCGGTAATCGTCCGCCTCAAGCGTCACAGCAGTCACACTGAGGTGTTCGTCTGAAAGAAATTCAAGTATATACAGCAGCTGCCTGACAAGCGTGTAGATATCGTCGCGCCTTACCCCTCGCGCGCTTCGCATAAGGTCGCCGGTATCAGGGTCTATCCAGACTATCGTTTTCTTTGAAATCAGCGGAAAGACTATTCTGACGTGTGCGTCGGGAAGAAAGGCTTCGAGCTTTTTGTCCATACGGTAAAGAGAGGACGACTGTATCTCGGTGATCTAGCCGT
>CAYYKO010000056.1:0-10665 GCA_964441695.1 uncultured Ruminococcus sp.
TCGGGAGTGCGGCGCAAATATACGGCACCGCCGAGAGATACACAAACACCGAGCCCGCCGCAAGCGCCATTGCGTCCATGAACGCCTCGGTAAAGCTGACCGCTCCTCCGCGCAGCATTCCCGACAGCACACTCATTGCCGAAAGCAGCAAAACGAGCGCTATCATCACAAGCTCACCGACACGGCAAAGCTCGCCGACGCTGTCAGCCGTTTTGAAATCATCTCCCGAGCCGATAAGTATTCCGCCGCGTCTCATCGAAACGAGCGTATCTCCTCCGCACGCGGTCGCTATCATTCGGCAGGAGCCTGAAAGCACGGCACTTCCCGCGAATATCATATTGACGCGGTACTCGCACGGTATCTCAACGCCCGAGCTGTCGGTCATGATAACGGTATCGCGCTTGATGACGGAGGTTTTGTTTTCGGTAATACCGCGCTCACTGACACGTATTTCGCCCGTCGAAACGATACGTCCGTCGCAGGGAGCGATATCCCCCGCCTCGAGCAGGACGATATCGCCGCACACTATTTCATCTCCGCGCACGGAAAGCACGCGTCCGCCGCGAATAACGGATGCGCTCGGTATCTCCTCGACGGAGATGCGCTCAAGTATCGTCCTTGCCTTTATGTACGAGGCAACGCGAAGAAAAATTCCGAGTAGCAGTATCACGCAAAGCGCGGGTGCCGCCGCGCTTACATTGAACACCGATGCGGTAACAGCCGCCGCAAGGAGTACAAGTCCCGTAAGATCTCCGAGATTCTTCAGTGCATATTCCGTCGCAGAGACGTGCTTAACATGCCAAATAGCGTTTTTGCCCGCGCGCCGTCTGCGGCGCACCACCTCACGCTCGGCAAGTCCCTTATAAATATCGGTATCAAGGACGGAGGCGGTCGCCTCCGCGTCTCTGAGATGCCATTCGTTGCCGAAGTGAGCCATAAGAGACCTCCATTACGTAATATTGAGCATCAAACTGCGGATATAACTATTTTCCCGTCAACGGCGTCTGCCGAGATCGCAGACACCTGTCCGCGGCGCGCGATAAGCTCCTCCGCAATTTTGTCTTCAAGCTCGCGCTGAATGAAGCGTCGCATATTTCTCGCGCCGTATTTCGCCGAGTACGAGCCCTCAGCGACAAGCTCGCGCACGGCGTCCGTGCAGACAAGCTTTATTCCCTTCTCAGCGAGCGGCTGTGCAAGGTCGCCGAGCATAATATCCGCGATCTTTCCGAAGTCGTCGTGTGTCAGCGAGTTGAAGGTGATTATCTCATCGACTCTGTTAATAAACTCGGGACGCAGAAATTCGGAAAGCGCCTTTGCGGTGCGCTCGTCGGCGGCAGAGCTGCCGGACGACGAGAAGCCGACGGGCGAGGTAAATGCGGAGCTGCCCGCGTTCGTCGTCATGACGATCACGGTGTTTTCGAAGCTTACGGTCTTTCCGTGCGCGTCGTTTATGTGTCCGTCGTCGAGTATCTGCAAGAGAATATTCATAACGTCGGGGTGTGCCTTCTCGATCTCATCGAAAAGCACGACGGAATACGGACGGCGCCTGATCTTTTCGGTCAGCTGTCCCGCGTCATCGTAGCCGACATATCCCGGAGGCGCGCCTATGATTCTGGAGACCGAGAACTTATCCATAAACTCGCTCATGTCGAGCCTTATCAGCGTTTCGGGAGACGAGAAAAGCTCACGCGAGAGAACCTTTACAAGCTCGGTCTTTCCGACGCCAGTCGGTCCCGCGAAGATGAACGACACTGGCTTTTTCTTATACGAAACTCCGGCACGCGAGCGTCTGACGGCGCGCGCGACGGCACCTACAGCCTCGCTCTGTCCGACAATGCAGCGCGATATGCTCTCCTCGAGACGCTCGAGCTTTTCGTAATCGTTCTCCGAAATATTGGAGGCGGGGATGCCCGTCCATATCTCGATGACGTCGGCAAGGTCGTTTTCCGTGAGCGCAAGTCTGCCGCACTCCTCGTCGAGCTGCGCCAGGCGCTCGCCGAGCCTCAGCTCCTCGCTGCGAAGCGTAGCCATCTTGTGATATCTTTCCTCATCGGGTGCGTTTTCCGCATTTTCCGCCTCAAGGCGCTCTCTCTCCTCGACAAGCTCGCGCTGACGCATGGCAAGCTCGTGCCTCTCGTTGATGCAGGGTGAATGCATGGAAACGTGGGACGCCGCCTCGTCTATGAGGTCTATCGCCTTGTCGGGAAGATATCTGTCGGTAATATAGCGCTCGCTGAGACGCGCCGCGGCATGCGCCATTGAGCTCGGTATATTCACGCCGTGATACTTCTCGTAATATTCCTTGATCCCGCAAAGTATCTCGACAGTCTCCTCGACCGACGGCTCATTGACGGTAACGGGCTGGAAGCGGCGCTCGAGAGCCGTATCCTTCTCGATATGCTTACGGTACTCGGTAAGCGTCGTCGCGCCGATTATCTGTATCTCGCCGCGGGAGAGCGCGGGCTTGAGAATATTTGCGGCATTCATGCTTCCCTCGGCGTCACCCGCACCGACGATATTGTGCACCTCGTCGATGACGAGAATAACATTCCCCTTTGCGCGGACCTCGCCGAGCAGTCCGAGAACTCTTGACTCAAACTGACCTCTGAACTGGGTACCCGCGACGAGTGCTGTCAGGTCGACAAGGCATATCTCGCACCCGCGAAGCTTAAACGGCACGTCGCCCTTCGCGATACGCAGCGCCAGCGCCTCGGCTATCGCTGTTTTTCCGACGCCGGGCTCACCTATAAGGCAGGGGTTGTTCTTCTGACGGCGGCAGAGTATCTGCATTACCCTCTCGAGCTCACGGTCGCGTCCGACTATCTCGTCGAGCTCGCCGTCGCGCGCACGCTGAGTGAGATTCTGAGTATATGTCGAAAGATACTTATATTCCTTCTTCTTTTCCTTTTTCTCGCGCGACTCGCCCTTCTTGTCGGAGCTCTCGCCGTCCTTCTTCGATGCGAAAAGCCCCTCGTTCATGAGCTTCTTGAAATCGAGTATCGGCACTCTGCCCTCCTCGGAGCCGTCAGCCGCACCCTCGACCAGAGACTTCATCTCCGGGTCATCAAGAAATTCCTCCATCTCGCTTCCGAGACGCTCCGCAGTCTCCTCGTCTATTCCGGACTGCTCCAAAATATCGTTGATCGGCTTGATGCCGAGCTCCTTTGCACACTTTATGCAAAGTCCCTCCTGCTTCGACTCGCCGTTTTCGATCTTGGTAAGAAACACAACTGCCATTCTCTTATGGCATCTTGAACACATTATCATCTTTCAGTAAATACCTTTCTGTTACTGCGCTTATCCCGCAAAGCCGCTTCCCATTCCGAACAGGTCAAGTGAGGACATCGTCCGCATTATGACCGAGGACTCGATCACATGCTCTCCGAACAGCTCACCGTCAATTGAGCCGAGATACCCGACAAGCAGCGCTCCGCCGTAGCCGAGCACGACAAGCGGCAAAAGTGCCTCGAGCACGCCGAAGACGAGCCCGAAAAATTTATTCGCGCCGTTCAGCACGGGAAGGTGGAATATCGCATCAAGCAAATATGTTGCGGCAGCCAGCGCAAGATTTATCGCGACAAGAAGAAGCATGAACGAAATGCCCGTCGCAATTCCCTCCGCGACCGGAGAAGCGATATATTCCGAGATCTTAGTCACCTGCTCCGCACCGCCGCGTGTAATGCCCTCGCACATCTTGCCGAGCGAGGCGGCATCTGTGCCGTATTTTCCAATTATCCGACTGAGAGTTTCGGGCATAGCCTCGAACATTCCCTCAAGGTCGAAGGCTCCCTCGCCGACGCTTGACAGAGAGGCTATCGATTCGGAAATGCCGCCCGATATTCCGTCAAGCAGGAAGCCGTCGTATATCAGTCGAGCGAGTGTCGGCGTGAACGCATATGCCGCAACAAGCGACACTATTCCGCGCGCAAGGCTCATGACCGATTTGACAAGACCGTTTTTGTAAGCACGCACCGCGACAAAAACACATATTGCAGCTATCACGATATCTATTGCCAAAGCCATGGAAACGCTCCTTTTCCGCCGCGCAGCGCGGCAATGCATTTTTTCACTCCCCGACCTCCGCGTCAAGGTCAAGCCTGTGTGCGACCGAGCCGATGAGCGCATACGGCTCACCCGAAAGCTCTATCACGGACGAGAGCTCCGCGTCATGTGACTTGATACGCACGCTGCCGTCCGCAAGCAGCACCAGGGCATTCCTTTTATCGGTAAGATACCCGACAAAATCACCGCCGTCGCGCGCAATTCGTGCGCTGTCGACACGGGAGTCGAGCCTATACTCATGTATAATATTCCCCTTCGTATCGAAGGCGTATACCTTATTTTTCGTGCCGAGAGAATTTTCGCGGCAGACGAGAAGAACGCCCCACGACTCCGTATCAAAGCATGATATGCCGGAGCCGTCCACGGCATGCTCGGCTGTCGGTTCGCCGTCGCTTGAGAAGAAGCGCACGGCATCGTCGCATACGAGAACGAACCCACCGTCGTCGAGCAGCGAAAGCTCAAGGGGCAGCGACATTGAGTACAGCAGGGTCTTATACGGCTCTGTGTCGCTCGTTCTCGCAAACGACACCTCGCACGCGTAGTCCGTACCGTTTTCGGCAAGCGCGGCGGAGGCTATCATATCGCCGCTGTCGGCGACCGCAGCCGAGATCACGTATTTCCGGCTGTAGAAGTGGCAGGTATTTTGCAGCGCGGTATTATACATTTCCGTAACGTACTTCGCGTCCGTCGACTCGGTCGTCACCGTGAAGGTACCGCTGTCGCATACCGACGCGCAGACTATCGGGCTTTCGGTCTTTTTCGTGACTATCCTTGTCACCGAGTTGTAGACCGAAAAGCTCTTTCCGCCGATGTCGTATACGATTATGTATTTATCGCTGACTGCAAGTGCCGGATAGGAAAAGCTCTCGCTCTCGGACAAGAGCTGTCTGCCCGCCGAGTCGTACACTGTCAGCGCATCATGCTCCGCCACGGCAAAGCCGTCCCTGAACGGGCGGATCACCGCGCCGTCGTCGATGTTGAGCCGAAGAAGCTCGGCATGTGTCTCGCTCTGTGACTCGCGCAGGTCGAGGTCGCGAATGAGATACACGAAATTATCGTAGCTTATGTAATCGCTGTAGCGAACGAGTATCACTCCGCAGAAGACGGTAAATGCGAGAAACAGCGCAAAGCCCGCGAGCCTGTAGCGCTCCGATACTATTCGGTAATATCTGTTTTCGCGAAGCTTGATCTCGCCGTCCACACGAAGCTTCTCTCGGGCACCGAGCTGCGACTCGCCGTCCGCACGGTGCTTTTCGTGACGTGTGCGCGAGACCTCACGCTCGCTGTCGAATGCTCCGTCGCCGCGTTTTTTTCGAGCCAAGACTCACACCTCCAAGCGTCAAATATTATTCAGCCGAAAAGTCGATGTCTTCGGCATAGCATACCTTATTCAGATACAGTCCGCACGCCGGAGCCGTGGCTCCCGCGCGGCGTCTGTCGCGTGAGGCGAGCACAGCCTCAGCCTCGTCGGGAGTCATCCGCCCCGCCGCCGCGTCAAGCAGAGTTCCGACAAGTATACGCACCATATTGTAAAGAAAGCCGTCGCCCTGTGCGACCAGCTGCACCTCACTGTCCGACACTCGGACGGTCTCAAGTCGGTAAAGCGTTCGCGTAGTATCGACAATATCCGAGCCCGCAGCCATGAAGGCAGCAAAATCGTGCCGACCGACAAGGTGCGCCGCGGCAGCGTTCATCAGCTCAAGCTGTCCGTCCGTCAGAGCTCTGCCGAGCATGAGCGCTCGGTCTCGAAGAAACGGATCACAGCATACGCTGTCGCTGAGCTTATAAACATATTCCTTACTCACGACGTCATATCGCGGGTGAAAGCCGTCGCTCACGGCGGCAGCTCCCGTTATCGCAATGTCCGCGGGCAAATGCTTTATTGCCGCACGGTGAATGCGACCGAGCGGTATCCTCCACCACTCGCCGCCCCTCAGCGATGCGTCAGCGGGCTCGACCGAGGCTATATAGCCTAGTGCATGCACCCCGGTATCCGTTCTGCTACAGCCGGTGACAAGGCATTCCGTGCCGAAAAGCTGTGACAGGCTCTCCGTCAGCGTGCCCTGCACCGTCCGTCTTGAAGGCTGATACTGCCAGCCGCAGTACGCCGTGCCGTCGTAGCTTATTCTGAGCAGAAGCTTCATGGCGCGACACCTCCGTTACATCTTCACCGAGTACCCCGGTGCGAAAATATTGATAAGCACGACCGCGGCGCCGACAAGCACCGTGCCCGTCACGAGCAGCACGTCGGAGGAGGTCGCGCGAAGCACGTTCATTCTCGTTCTTCCCGCGCCGCCCGTATAGCAGCGCGACTCCATAGCCACGGCAAGCTCGCTCGCGCGGCGGAACGCCGACACGAACAGCGGTATTATCACGGGCACAAGCGCACGGACTCGCTTTACGAGATTTCCGGACGAGAAATCCGCACCGCGAGACTTCTGCGCGTTCATTATCTTCTCGGTCTCCTCAATGAGGATCGGTATAAAGCGAAGTGCTATAGTCATCATCATTGAAAAGTCGTGTACGGGCACGCCGATACGCGACAGCGGAGACAGCAGCTGCTCCAGTGCGTCGGTCAGCGCAATCGGTGTCGTCGTATACGTAAGCAGCATGCTCGTTGAGACAAGCAGCAGCACGATACGCAGCACGATAAGCGCCGCATTTATCACGCCCTCAAGATATATTTTAATTATCCACGCGTTGACGAGAAGGTGCTCTCCGCTGTAAAAGAGCACATTAAACACCGCGGTAAATATCGCTATAAACAGTATCGGCTTCAGACCGCGGAGAATTACGCTCCCCGGGATCCGTCCGAGAAAAACAAGCAGCAGCGTCGTCAGAGCGAGAAACGCGAAGGCAAAAACATTTTTAGCCAAGAATATCGCAACGATATATAAAATCGAAATAATTATCTTCGCACGCGGATCCGCTCGGTGAAGGACCGATGAGCCCTCACAGTACTGCCCGAATGCAATGTCCATCTTCAAATTTTGTCTCTCCTTTCGAGCACACCGTCAAATATCGCGAAGCTTTTCAAGCGCATAGCCCACCGTGTACACGTCGCGCCCGATGTCGATCCCGCGCTCGGCGAGCGAGGCGGCAATGTGCGTTATCTGCGGCACGTCGAGCCCCAGCCCGATAAGCTCCGCACTGCGGCTGAAGACCTCCGCGCAGCTTCCGTCCATCACAACGCGACCGCTTGCCATGACGATTATCCTGTCGCAGAACTGCGCCATATCCTCCATGCTGTGGCTGACGATAATAACGGATGTGTCGGAGCTTCGGCGGTACTCGCGAATGCCGTTCAGTATAAAGCGGCGGCTTCCGGGGTCGAGCCCCGCCGCGGGCTCGTCGAGCACAAGAAATTCGGGCTGCATTGCGATAACGCCTGCAAGCGCCACGCGGCGCTTCTGTCCGCCCGACAGGTCAAACGGGGAGCGGCTCATCAGCTCCGGCGAAATTCGCGTAAATTCCGCCGCAGTCCTTATGCGTCTGCCGACCTCCTCCTCGTCGAGCCCCATATTTCTCGGTCCGAAGGCGATGTCCTCGTAGACCGTTGAGGCAAAAAGCTGGTACTCCGGGTACTGCATCACAAGTCCCGCGCGAAAGCGTGCGGCGCGGACTCGCTCGGAGCGCTCCCACAGGTCCTCTCCGTCGAATAGCACACGTCCGCTGCTCGGTCGCGTAAGTGCATTGAGCAGCTGAACGAGCGTCGACTTTCCGCTTCCGGTGTGACCGATGATTCCGGTAATTCCGCCGCCGAGCGTGAGATTTATATCCCGAAGCGCGGCTATCTCGTAGGGCGTGCCCTTATTGTATATAAAATTAACGTTTTCAAGTACTATCTCAGCCACGGCGTCCCCTCCGCTTCTCAAGTTCGCGCGCGATCTCCTCGGCGCATTCCTCAGCATCGAAAATGTCGAGTCTGACGTCAAGCCCTTCCTTTTTCAGCCGGTAAAGCAGCTCCGTGGACTGCGGCACGTCAAGGCTCGCATTCCAAAGAAGCTCCGGCTGTGAGAATACCTCGGACGGCGTGCCCTCGGTCAGCACGCGACCGCCGTCAAGCACAATGAGCCTGTCGGCGCGCGACGCCTCCTCCATGTAGTGCGTGATAAGTATCACCGTCACGCCGTCCTCTCGGTTGAGCTTTTCGATAGTCGCCATTACGTCGCGGCGGCCGAGTGGGTCGAGCATTGCGGTGCTCTCGTCGAAAATAATGCAGTCGCGGTGCATTGCTATAACTCCCGCTATGGCGACGCGCTGCTTTTGACCACCCGACAGGCGGCTCGGCGAATGGCGAGCGTAGCGGCGCATTCCTACAGTGTCGAGTGCTGCGTCGACGCGGCGGCGGATCTCGTCGGACGGAAGCCCGAGATTTTCGCAGCCGAAGGCAACGTCCTCCTCGACTATCGAGGCGACGATCTGGTTGTCGGGATTCTGAAATACCATTCCTACGCGGCGGCGCGCCTCGAATACGTCCTCGTCGGTAATATCGTCTCCCGTCATGCGCTTGCCGTAAATTACGACCTCGCCGCTCTGCGGCGCCTCAAGCATGCATAGTATCGACGCGAGCGTCGACTTTCCGCTGCCGTTATGCCCGAGTATCGCGGTGAACGAGCCCTGCGGCACCGTGAAGCTGACGTCGTCAAGCGCGGTCACGGGCGGCGTATCTCCGCTCGCCTCGTAGGTAAAGCTAAGGTTTTTTACTTCAATTGCGTTTTCCATCAAGGGTGCTCCTTAAAGCACGCGGCGCGAGGTCCAGCGCGCGCTCGCTCCGCTCGGGAGCATAAGAGCGCTGTCGCGCACGGGTATTGCGGTCTCGCCTGTCTCAAGCACACCGCTCTGTGCGCGGCGTCCGAGCGAGCGCATGAGCATGTAGCCCATGGTCGCGGGCGAAAGACCCGTTGTGTATGAATTAATTAGGAAGAAAAGCGGCTCATCGCACAGCAGCGTGCCCACAAGGGAGATAAGCTCCGCGGCGCAGTCCTCGAGCTTCCACACCTCGCCGTTCGGTCCGCGACCGTATGACGGCGGATCCATAATTACGGCATCGTAGCGGCGTCCGCGGCGTATCTCGCGCTCGACGAATTTCTTGCAGTCGTCGACGATGTATCTGCACGGAGCGTTCTCAAGCCCGGAAAGACGCATGTTGTCCCGCGCCGCGGCGACCATGCCCTTCGAAGCGTCAACATGGCACAACTCCGCGCCCGCCTCGGCACACGCCACCGTAGCGCCGCCCGTGTATGCGAAAAGATTGAGCACGCGCGGACGTCCGTTTTCGTAGCGGTCGCTCTCGCACTCGACCGAGTGGCGAATAATATCAGACGCCCAGTCCCAGTTTGCCGCCTGCTCGGGGAATATTCCCGTGTGCTTAAAGCCCATCGGCTTTATCCTGAAGGTATAGTTCTTATATCCTATGGTCCACGCCTCGGGCATTTCGGCGCGTACCCAGGAGCCTCCGCCCCCGCGTCTGCGGTAAATTCCGTGTGCGCGCTTCCAAAGCGCGTCGCGCCGCTCTCCCGACCATATTATCTGCGGGTCGGGTCTGATAAGTATGTATTCTCCCCAGCGCTCGAGCCTTTCTCCGCCGTCCGCGTCTATAAGCTCGTAATCCTTCCAGTTGTCACAGCTCCACATAGCTATCCTGCACCATATCAGGTGATCTTTCCTTTCATCGTTGTCGGCTTGTTGTAAAAGCTCTTGAGCCTCGACGAGCCGGTGTTCGCGTGGCACACGGCTATCGCGAGTGCGTCGGCAGTGTCATCGGGAGACGGTGGCTTCGGCAGTCCGAGCAGCATCGTCACCATCGTAATGACCTGCCCCTTCTCCGCTCTGCCGTAGCCGACGACCGCCTGCTTTACCTGAAGCGGCGTGTACTCACCTATCGGGAGCGAGTGGCGCTTTGCCGCGAGAAGTATGACTCCGCGTGCCTCGGCAACCACGATACCCGTCTTTTGGTTCGTGTTCCAGAACAGCTCCTCAATGGCGAGCTGCTCGGGGTGATATTTCTCTATTATCGCTTCGAGAGAAGAAAATATCTCCGCAAGGCGATCCTCCACGGGGGTATTCGCGGGGGTGCGTATCGCACCGTACGCCACCGGAGTAAGACGCCCGAGCTTTGAATCGATGACTCCCCAGCCGACTATAGCTATTCCCGGGTCAATGCCGAGTATTCTCACCCTATCACCTCCGCGCATGCAAATACAAAAATACCATTATAGCAAATATTATACCACAAATTTGTGTCCAAAACAACACGTGTCGCCTCTTCGGCGCAAGTTTTTAATTTTAACTTCGGCAAAAGCGGCTGAGCACGACCTTTTTGGTGTCAAAACGCCGTCGTCAGCAGCGGAACGCGCTATACGTCGGCACACCGAGCGCAGCAATCACACGTCGCCCCTGCGGTTTCGTGCCGCGTCCGGTTCGAAAACACATTAATACCAATTATCTGCCATTTTCGGGTGTGTAGGTCAGTGTGTTGAAATTAGTTGCCTGTTTTGCACGTTTGATACTCTTTCGAAATGTGTTGATATATCGGAAATGGTTGGCTACACCAAAGTTTCACAATACGCCATTACAGCCATGCAGTGGGCAGTTGGTTCA
>CAYYKO010000057.1:0-10556 GCA_964441695.1 uncultured Ruminococcus sp.
GCCATGCCGTTCCTGCAAAAATACGATATTACTTTCTTACGACCCCCGACCATTTTTCGGGGATGCTTTTTACCATTTTGGAGGGAAAAGTCATTTATGTCTCTTTTAACAAAAAAACATCCCGAGATTTGGGCAACTTGACGAACGAGAGACGAAAACATAAAAAACGCCTCGAAATTACAATGAAAACTAATGCACAAGAACCAAAACAATGAATATAACACAATAAAATATTTCCGTTTAAGTGGGAAACTTCCGCGCAAGTTCAAGAACGAATTTTGAATAAAGTATTGATTTTTGAGCGGCGATGTGCTACAATACAAGCAGTTACCATAGGTAATGAAATCTTATTTAACGGAGGAAACAGTTTATGAAACGTTTACTCAGCATACTGCTGGCGGTCATGATGGTAATGAGCCTTGGCATGACAGCAGTATACGCGGAAGACACATCGCTTGACGATGTAAAGCTTCCCTTTACCGACGTGAAGAACACTTGGTACACCGACGCGATCAAGTACGTGTACAAGAATCTTCTTATGAACGGTAAGTCAGACACAACATTTGAGCCTGAAAGCGAGCTCACAAGAGCCGAGTTCGCAAAGGCACTCTGGTCTCTCGCAGGAAAGACAGAGACAACTCCCGACCTTAAGTTCGTGGATACCCAGAACAAACAGTGGTATGCAGAATCGGTCACATGGGCAGTTAACGCAGGTATCGTAAACGGATACAACGAGAACGGCAAGAACTACTTCAAGCCGAACGATCAGATCAAGCGCCAGGAGATGGCGAAGATGATCGTGACCTTCCTTGAGTTCATGAAGGTCGAGATCAAGGGCGAGGATGTAAAGGACAGCTTCTCGGATGCAAAGAGCTTCCAGAAGTGGGCAGTTCCCTTTATCGATGCAGTTCGCGTAAGCGGACTCATGAATGGTAAGGAAGGCGGCGCTTTCCAGCCTATGGCAACAGCAAAGCGCTCCGAGTGCGCTACCATCCTCATGAGAATGCATCCTACATTTGACAACAACCCCAAGAACGTAATGACAAAGGCTGTTGATGCATTCCTTGACAAGGCAGTTTGTGCAGTACACAACGAGATCATCACTCGCTTCAACTACGGCAGCTCCCTTACACCCGAAAGTCTCGCAGCTGTTCTCCTTGAGGGAATCGGTCTTGACTCCTCTGCATACACACTTAAGGCAGACGATGAGGGCTTCAACTCTCTTAAGAATGACTTCGGCGGACAGGGTCGCGGATACGGCGCAGGAGCCAATCTTATCTTTACACTCACACACAACGAGAGCGGTGAGAGCATCGAGTTCAGCGCACATGTATGCACTATCAAGCTCTACGCTCCCGGCGTAGAGGACGGCGAGGTAAGATTCTTCGCAGCAGATCCTCCGGTAGTAGCATACGGCGCATGCCACGAGGAGTACAAGTCCCTCCAGGCAAAGAAGGACGCTGAGGGCTACATCGAGAACCTCAAGAAGGATGCAACCATCACTATTGAGAAGCTTGCAAACGTAAATGCAGAGACGATCTGGCACGAGATCAACAACCGCCTCGGCATCGACGAGACAAGATTCGAGCTCGTACTTAAGGAAGCTGACATCAATGCAATCGCAGCTCAGGCTCCGAAGTCCGGCTTCGCAACAATCAACTATGACGTTCAGGTAATCGTTCGCAGCCTTTCCAAGGAAGACGAGCCCGCTGATGTTAAGGTTCCCCTTACCTTCAACGTAGGCTACCAGGATTCCAATCCCGGCGTTTGCGACATCGTAACAGAGGCACAGGAGGTTACTCCCGGTGCAATTAAGCTCGACGGCACACTCGGCGATACCGAGTACACCTACCTCGACACATACGTTGAGGAGATCGAGCTCCGCGACAAGGCAAGCGGCAGCGCAACAGACGCAATCCAGGCAATGGTCGACACCGCAAAGGTCGGCTTCGCATGGGATAGAGTAAACGGTCTCCACATCGCAGTTCAGTGGAAGGATATCAACCGCAACCAGACATGCGACAGCAGCACAGGCGGCGACGGCATGCTCTTCAGCGGCACATCGCTCAACCTCTTCATGTCCGAAAAGGCTGACCTCAGCGGTGACAACGTAATTTACTACGCAATCGGTAAGAACACAACGACAGGCGAGTACGCCGGCGGTTCTTACAGCGGTCAGGGCGGACTCGGCGACGTTCTTCTCGGCGAGAAGGCTCCCGTACCGGCAGTTGACTACGTTATCTCCTACGGTGATGACAACATGGTAACAGTTGAGTGGACAGTTCCCGCAGCTGCTATCACGGCAGACGGTCTCAAGGCTGACTCTGACCTTTACCTCACACTCGTTCTTCTCGGTAAGAACGACAGCGGCTTCTACGGAATCTCCTTCGGTAACGGCGGATGCTTCCAGGAGGGCGGCGCAACCAAGAAGCAGATGACAGTTACCCTCAAGGGCAACGACGAGGCATACGAGACCGAGTACAACAGAATGAACGTTGTTCTCGAGAAGTTCCTCAACTCCAGCACATGCATCCACGATGGTCAGTTCCCCTTCATGTTCACATACGGCGGCTCTCTCACAGACGCTGCTCTCCTTCAGGTTGTTTCCGAGACCATCAACGACATTGCTACCGAGATCGCTAAGGAGAACGCATCTCCCGCTCTCAAGAAGGGCGCATACGATGCTCAGTACTATGTAACCCTGGATGGCGACCTTAACGCATCCGGCTACCAGGCACTTAAGGACAGTTTCAATTCTGACTGGTCCGCAGGCTGTGCATCCAAGGTAAGCTTCATTCTCCACACAACACAGAGCGATGTTGTTATCCCCTTCACTATCAATGTCAGCATACAGAAGCACTTCTCCATGCTTGACTACTACTGCAAGGACGGCGACTACGCTGACACGTCCTGGGATGACGCAGGTACAAACAGAGATGAGGGCTACACCGACGCTATGGGCGTAAACGGTAAGCCTGTATACGCTCCGTTCTACTGCTCCGACAACTACAACACAATTTCCGTTGACAAGAAGATGCAGCCCGTTCTCGCAGAAGGCTTCGACGGTCTCAAGGATGCTAACGGCACAGTTGTAGTTCCCGTAACAGACCTCGCTTCTCACACCGCTAAGGCTCGTACCACATACGCAACTATCTGGCACACCCTTAACGACCTTCTCGATTACGACTACCCCGAGTACTACTTCGTACTTGCTGCTGATGATGTCAAGACACTCATCGACAACGGCGGCGAGGGCAAGCTTCGCGTTAAGCTCGTTCCTTCCGCTTCTTGGGAGCCCCTCAAGAAGGCTTCTTGGGTAGAGTATAACTTCAAGTTCGTCCAGAAGGACGTAGAGACCATCTCCGCTGAGTGGCAGGAGAACGCACTTTGCGCTGTTCACACTCAGGTCGAGATGTACGCTAACTACGGTTCCTCCTGGAGAAACAAGGACGCTATCGTAGCTGCTGTAGTAGCTGACATGGGTCTTAACACAACGACTCATAAGCTCGAGGCTATCAGCATTTCCGAGAACTACTCCAACAACGGCTGCGGTAACCACTCCGGTGACGGCGACGACGGTACATTCAAGCTTACCGAGCTCGCTACCGGCGCTTCCACAGAGTTCACTGTACACTTCTCCATCATGAAGTACTTTGACGAGTGCGGTGATAATAAGCTTGCTGACCTTGAAGAGGGTATCCGTGACAACAGACAGTTCCCTGTAACTGTTCGTCATAACTGCCCCGACGATCAGATCGAGGGTGTAGCTAAGCCCGAGGAGTTTGAGCTTCTCGTCGGTCTCCTTTCCAAGACCGATGCTAACGGCTTCCTTACCATCGACCTCGGCGGTCAGCTCACAGCTGATAAGTTCTTCGCTAAGCTCGAGTCTATGCTTCCCGCATACAACACTCTTAACTACGTTCTTCAGGTAAACGTTGACGCTAACTTCAAGAACACTGTTAAGACAGGCAAGGGTATTATCACCTTCACAGCTCGCCACATCTCCAAGTGGGAGTGGACGATGTCTGTTGATATCCCTGTTATCCTCAAGTAATAGCAATAAGCTTTCATTACACTAACGCAAGAGACCCGCTTCCTCGGAGGCGGGTCTTTTGCTTTTGCGGGGGTCTGTCGGCACGCCGTTCGACTCAAAAAAGGGCTCCGAAGGATATCGTACGATCCTCGGAGCCCTTCACTGCGCGGCGGTGTGCTATTTTCTATCCGGCGACGAGCCGATGCGCTGCGAGAACACTGCGGAGTCCTTGCTCACGCGGTTGATGCAAGCTCTGCGGCGTGCGGGCACGAGTTTATTCCTCCGCGCCGTCCGCGATGTCGCAAAGCTTAAAGCGCAGCACGCGCTCGAGCTCTTCGAGCGACAGCTCGACCTGGCAGCCGATGCGCCCGCCGCTGAAAAATACGGTATCGAATTTTTCGGCAGAGCTGTCGATGACCGTCTCGAAGACCTTTTTCATTCCGATAGGCGAGCAGCCGCCGTGAACGTAGCCCGTGAGCGGCAAGAGCTCACGCGCGGGCAGCATCTCGATGCTTTTCTCGCCGACTGCGCGCGCTGCCTTCTTCAAATGTAGATTATCGCATACGGGCACGAGAAATACGTAATGCGCGCCCTTCGCTCCGACGGTGACGAGCGTCTTAAACACGCGTCGCGCATCCTCGCCGAGCACCTCCGCGACCTCAACTCCGCTGACGGCGTCGGTGTCGTAGTAATAATGAAAGCTGTGCTCTATCTTCTTCTGCTCAAGTATACGCATGACATTGGTCTTTTCATTTTTCTTCTTCATAGCCGTTTCTCCCTTGCGAGCGTGTTTCTCGAAACATTATACCGCTTTTTCGGCGACATGTCAATGCGGCGAAAAGCAAAAAAGCTATTGACACGAGGATAATATGGGTGTATAATAGAATAAAGGTTCTAAAACGAACATTCTAAAACGAAAGAGGGGGACTAAAATGCCGCCGAAGCCTAAATTTACGCGCGATGAGATAATCGACGCCGCGCTTTCCATAGTTTCCGAGAAGGGAGACGAGGCGCTGACCGCGCAGGAGCTGAAGAGCGCATTAAACAGCAGCGCCAGCCCGATATTCACAGTGTTCGAGTCAATGAATGAGCTGCGCGACGAGGTGCGCGAGGCTGCTATGCGCCACTTCGAGAGTATGCTTCCGGAGGCTGCTGAGGATATGCCGCGCTTCAAGCAGATCGGTATGAATATGGTGCTTTTCGGTATGCGCGAGCCGAAGCTGTACAGGCTGCTCTTTATGCGCGAGAACGCCGACGCGCTTTCCTTCGATGACGTGTTCGGGCAGCTCGGAGCGACGGCGCAGCTGTGCATGGAGGCTGTTCAGAGAGATTACGCTCTGTCCGAGGGAGCGGCATATTTTCTCTTTGAGAATATGTGGATATACACCTTCGGCGTCGGAACGATGTGCGCTGTCGGTATGTGTCGCTTCAGCGAGGAGGTGCTCGGCTCGATGCTGAGTGACGAATTCGAGGCGCTGATGCTGCTCGTGCGTTCGCGCGAGGCAAAGCAGAAAAAAGTAAATTAAAGCTGCCGACAGCTCGGCAGAGGGAGGACCACATTATGAAGGGCTTAAATATAATTCAGGTGCTGGCACGCATAGGGCAGGTGCTCAGCCGAATAGTGTACGTATGCAGTCTTTTAGGTGTCGTCGGCTGCGTTGTCGGTGCAGTCGCGCTGCTTATCGGCGAAATTGTGACGGGCAGCTCGGGCATTACGCTGTCGGCGCTTATCAAATCCGAGGCGGAAATATCCGCTGCCGCCTTGTGGAATTTGATAGCGGTCGGGGCGATACTCTGCATCGGTGAGCTTGCCGTCGCGAAAAGAGCGTGTGCTTATTTCGAGGGAGAGCTTATGGTGGGACATCCGTTTACGGTGACCGGAGCACATGAGCTTCTGATGCTCGGCGTCTCGGCTGTGTGGATGCCGCTGGCGGCAGTACTCGCAGCGGAGATAACGCAGCATATACTCGACGGATTATTCGACGGCGTACGAATGGTCAGCCTTAACGGCTATGATAGCGTGGCTACCGGGGTTGCGCTGATAATTACGGCACTTGTCTGCCGCGCGGGAGCGGAGCTTCTTGAGGCACGTGAAGGTGCGGACACAGAGTAAATGCAAAACGCGAAAAAGGGTCGGTTCGCCGACTCTTTTTTCTGCGAGGGACAGCAGAGGGATTGAATTTTCGGTGTTTGTAATGTATAATATTATGTGAAGGGAGTGTGAGCGAATGAGCTTTTATATCGAAAGAGCGACGGCGGACGACGCCGCGGAAATGCTCGAATATCTGAAGCTTGTGGGAGCGCAGAGCGATAACATGACCTTCGGTGCCGAGGGCGTCGGCTGCACCGTAGCCGAGGAGGCGGAATTTATAACGCGCATGTCCGACGCGAAAAACGGAATTTTGCTTGTTGCCCGTGCGGACGGAAGAATTGTCGGTGACGCCTCGCTTTCGCGCCTGCCGAGAAGAATGAGCCACAGAGGCGAGCTCGGTATCGCTGTTCTCGCCGAATATCAGCGTCGCGGTATCGGCGACCGACTCCTTTCGGCTGTCATCGATTTCGCGCGAGAGAATTCCTTCCTGCTTATCGAGCTTGAGGCAAGGCACGATAACGCGGCGGCGACGGCGCTGTACCGAAAGCACGGCTTTGAGCTTATCGGCACTCATCCGTCGTTCTTCAGGCTGAACGGCGAGGATATTCCGTTCGACATAATGTGCCTGAGACTTTAAGCACAGGACGGATATCAACATTTTACATTTGTATAAAATACCGCAAAAACGGCATTTCGGAGGTTATTATGGAGCTTTGGGAAAAGACGAAGGATTCTACCTTGATATACGACGGTCGCGTAGTTAAGCTGTATTGCGACACGGTCGAGCTTCCGCACGGCGTCGAGTCCTCGAGAGAATATGTAAAGCACATCGGTGCGGTGTGCATTATTCCGATAACGGATGACGGCGAGGTGATACTCGAGCGCCAGTACCGCTATGCGGTCGACAGAATACTTACCGAGATCCCCGCGGGAAAGCTTGACTCGCCGGACGAGGATCTGCGAGAGGCGGCGCTTCGTGAGCTTCGCGAGGAAACGGGAGCCGTAGCCGGTGAGCTTATCGATATGGGCGATTACTTCGGCTCGCCCGCCATCATGGGAGAGAGAATTCGCATGTTCATGGCGCGCTCTCTTACCTTCGGCGAGAGAAGCCTCGACGAGGACGAATTCCTTGACGTTATAAGAATGCCGCTCGAGGAGGCGGTCGAGCTTGTCATGCGCGGCGAGATCCCCGACGGCAAGACGCAGTGCGCCGTGCTTCGCGCCGCGTACATATTAAAGCACGGTGCGTGATACACAGCCGGTGCTTTCGAAATATGCCGACGCCGCGCGACAAATAGCGGCAAAGCCCTTGACCTCGACGCGAATATAAGGTATAATATTTACAGGTAATACAGCGTAATTAAGGGGTGAGAATATGCGTGCTTTCAAATGTGCTTTGACAGTGTGCCTTCTCACCCTTTTCGTTTTTTCACAGTCCGTCAGTGCGGCACCCGTGGGGCGCGTGCTCTACAGGCAGAGCTTTTCCGCCGTGACCGATGCCGCGAATGCGGGAATAGTCAAGGGCACGGACGGCGCCGACGGCTTTCATCTGTATGTCGAGGACGACGCACTTGTCGCAGATACGCTGAGCGACCGCAGAGCGTACACGGTGTTCCCGTATGAGCTTCCGTCGGACGACTGCACCGTGGAGCTTTCCTTCTCGTTCGACCGGCTCGACGCCGGCAATGCGTACCTTGCCGTGATGCTCACCAGCCGAGGAGCGGAGCCTGACAATATTACCGCCATTCCTATCCGCGCAAGCGGCGATTGCGAGGGCTTCGGCGCGCTCGGCGAGGAGCTTGTGGACAATATCGTCTCCGGCGAGCGCATAGACGTGAAGATACCGATACGCGACGGAGATTATTACGAGCTGACGGTGAGCTGCGGCGGCGTCAGTGAGACTCTGAGCCGCATGACAGTCGGCGGCATCCCGAAGGGGCGCATAGGCTTTGCGCTGAGAAACGCCGCCGTGAGGATATACGAGCTCGCTGTGGTCAACGGAATAGATTATTCCGCACGCTCGGGAAAGTACAGCAGCTCGGATACGTGGAGCGACAGCAGACCGTACAGACAGACAGCTGCCGACTCGGAAACGTTCGCGGCTCCGCAGACCTTCGACGGACTGTATCTGTACGCCGCAGCGGCAGCGCTTTCGGCTTTCGGAGGCAAGCTGCTGCTTGATAAGCTTCGCTATATTGGATAAAAGCACTTGTACGGCACCTGCCGCGAGTGCTTTTTGCGTTATGCGCCTTAATGGCTGAAAATATGCCTTTTAGCGGAGCACATCGACGAGTGCTGACGCCGTGTTTGCACGAATTAACATATTCTTCACAACTAATCTTGAAATACCTATTGACTTTGAGCGCGAATGGTGGTAAATTATATACAGCGGTTAGCACTCGGGCTCTTAAAGTGCTAAACGCCACCGATACACGGGAGGTGTAAACAATGGAGCCTGAAAAAAAGCCTGATGCGGTCGACCTCAGCGAAAGAAAGAAGCAGATACTGAAGGCCATCGTCGAAGCACACATTGAGCTCGGCGAGCCGGTCGGAAGCAAGTATCTCACCGCAGACGGCACCATCAGCTGTTCGTCGGCGACCATTCGCAACGAAATGGCTGAGCTCGAGAGCATGGGCTACCTTGAGCAGCCGCACACGTCGGCGGGACGTATCCCGTCGGAGGCGGGCTATCGGCTTTACGTCGATTCGCTGCTTGAGAGGTACCGACTTACAAATGCGGAGATAGCGGAGCTTCGGCGCTCGCTTCGAGGCAAGGAGACGGAGCTTGACAGCATTCTCGACGCGGCGGCGCGCCTGGCGTCACGCTTTACCGATTATACCGCGCTTTCTCTGAAGCCGAGACAGCGGAGAATAACGGTATCGCGCTTTGAGGTGCTGCCTCTTGACGATTATGTGCTCGTGCTGGTCATGATAATCGGTCGAACGGTCAAAACAAGGTATATCAGAAGCGTGCTTCCGGTCAACGCCGAGGCTGCGACCCGTCTGTCGACGGTGCTGAATACCTGCATTTCCAACATGACCTCGAGTGAGATCACAATACCGATCATGATGGACATGGAGCGGGCTATGGGAGAATACGAATACCTCGTGTCGCCCGTGGTCAAGGCAGTATGCGAGCTTATTTCCTCCTTCGACGGCGGAGAGCTTCGCTTCGACGGTATCAACCGACTCCTGTCCTATCCGGATTTCTACGACACTGACCGTCTGCGAGATATGCTCGAGCTGTTCGAGCGAAAGGACGACCTGCTACAGGTCATCTCGGAGGGCGCGTACAGTGACAGCGACCCCGGCAAGGTGAAGATATACATCGGTCGCGAGAATCTTGTCAAGATCATGGATAATTCCACGCTCATATATAAGCTTGTAAAGCGAGGCGACGTTCCGGTCGGCGCTATCGGAATTATCGGTCCGACGAGAATGAATTACGGTCGTGCGATCGCAATGATCGATCACCTGTCAGACGGTGTCGGAAGGCTTTTGACGGGAGGCGACAACGGTGCCGAGGAAAAAGCAAAAGAAGAATAATTCGTGCCCAAAGGAGAGTAAAATGGCAGAAGAGATAAAGAATAACGATTGCACCTGCGAGGAGTGCAAGATACCCGAGTGCGCGGAGAGCGCTGAGAACGCAGAGAGCACGGAGTGTGCGACAGAGGATACGAAGGCTCTTAAGGCTGAGCTCGAGTCGCTTAAAACACGTCTTGCCGACGCCGAGAAGAAGGCTGAGAGCGCCGCGGCTGAGGCAGCGGATAAGTACACGCGCCTTGCAGCGGAGTACGACAACTTCCGCCGCAGAAGCAAGACAGAGCGCGAGGGCGTGTATTCCGAAGCTGTTGCCGATACGATCATGGGCATCGTGCCGATCATAGATAACCTCATGTACGCCGATAAGTTCGGCGGCGGAGACGAGAATCCCGAAAAATACGCCGAGGGCGTGCGCCTTATTCTCGGAAAGCTTCCCGAGGTTCTCGAAAAGATGAACGTTACGGTATTCGGCGAGGTCGGAGAGACCTTCGACCCCACGCTTCACAATGCGGTAATGCATGTTGAGGACGACAGCCTCGGAGAGGGCGAGATCACAGACGTTCTCCAGTGTGGCTACAAATACGGCGAAAAAGTTATCAGATATGCAATGGTCAAGGTTGCTAACTGATTTCATAATATAAATTACAAACCAAAAAACAAAGATTTCGGAGGAAATTTATCATGGGAAAGATTATTGGAATAGATCTCGGTACCACCAACTCCTGCGTGGCAGTTTTTGAGGGCGGCGAGCCCACAGTTATACCCAATCCCGAAGGAGCGAGAACGACCCCCTCGGTCGTTGCATTCTCGAAGACAGGCGAGAGAATGGTAGGTCAGGTCGCAAAGCGTCAGGCTATCACAAACCCCGACCGCACCATCATGAGCATC
>CAYYKO010000058.1:0-10187 GCA_964441695.1 uncultured Ruminococcus sp.
GGAGTGTCGCCGATGACGCGCGTTGCCGTGTTTATCATGGGAAACCGCATCGGCGCGCTGAACAGCATTCGCGACGAGGTCGACACCGCCGAGATCGACCGCTACGTGCGCGAGAAGAAGGCGGAGGGCCTTCGCAATTTCAATTTCATGCACGTGATCATCGCGGCATATGTACGCACCGTCGCGCAGATGCCCGCGCTGAACCGCTTTATCGCAGGTCACAAGATATTCGCGCGAAACAATATCGAGATAGCGCTCACCATCAAGAAGGAAATGACGCTTGAATCCCCCGACACGGTCATAAAGATCGAGCCGCGCGCGGACATGACTCCGACGCAGATCTACGAGCTGCTTTCCGAGAGCATCGACGCCTACAGAGAACAGCCGGGCGGCTCGTTCGACAAGACGGCGAAGCTTCTGAGCCGCCTTCCGGGGCTTCTCATGCTTATCGCGATAAAGCTCATACGCTTCATCGATTATCTCGGCTTTTTGCCGCGGGCGCTGACACGGATCTCGCCGTTCCACGCGTCGATGTTCATCACGTCGATGGGCTCGCTCGGCATTCCGCCGATATACCATCACCTATACGACTTCGGAAACTGCCCTGTGTTCATTGCCTTCGGAGCAAAGGAGCGCCGATATGAGCTCAATGCCGACGGCGAGAGCGAGAGGCACGATTACGTGGGCTTCACGGTCGTGATGGACGAGAGAATATGCGACGGCTACTATTACGCCGCGGCTCTCAAGAAGATACGCCGCTATCTGCGCTCTCCGGAGCTGCTTGATACGCCGCCGGAGCACGTCGTCGAGGACGTGGACTGAGCACAGTCAAAGCACACGCGTCGAAGCGTGTCGCTGCCGTATATTTTCCCGCCGTGCGGGAAAGCATAGCATGACAGCGTCAGCTGTACACCCGCCTTTCAAACAATACATCAAGGCGCGCCGAATGTCTCGCGCGCACGAGGTCTTTTCAATGGGTCTTTACAATGTTATCTATAAGCTGTTCGCACGCCCCGTGCGCGGCATATGGCGCATTCGCACCGAGGGACTTGAGAACGTCCCCGAAACGGGCGGCTTTATCCTTGTGTCGAACCACACCGCCTTCTCCGACGTCATCGTTCTCGAGGCGGCGCAGACGCGCCAGATATGCTTCATGGCAAAGCGCGAGCTGTTCCGCATTCCCCTGCTCTCGCAGCTCATTCGCGCTCTCGGCGCGTACCCCGTCGACCGTGGCGGAGCTGACGTCAAGAGCATCAAGCACACGATAAAAATGCTCGACGACGGCAACGTTATCGGCATATTCCCGCAGGGCACGCGCTGTCCGAACACCGACCCGCGCGAGACTGAGCTGAAGAGCGGCGTCGGAATGATAGCCTACCACGCGAAGGCAGATGTGCTGCCCGTTTATATTGACGGCAACGGCAAGACACGCGCCGCGCACCGTAACACGGTGAAGATAGGTCGCCTTATAAAATTCGACGAGCTCGGGCTTGAGCGGTCGGGTCGCGCCGAGTACGAGCGCGCGGGAAAATATATCTTCTCGAAGGTATGCGAGCTGAAGTACGGCAGCACCTCGGAGGGCGAAAATGTCGCAGATCAGGATAGCTGAGAACGCGGGCTTCTGCTTCGGCGTCCGCCGCGCGACCGGGCTGCTCGAGGACGCGCTGAAAAAATCCCGCGACACGGGAGAGACCGTCTACACGCTCGGGCACATCATCCATAACAGCGTCTACCTTGAGGACGTGCGTCGCCGCGGCGCCGTCTGCATTTCGGCAGACGAGCTCGACGCGCTCGAAGCACGTGTACGCGACGGCGAGCGCTGTTCTCTCATAATCCGCGCCCACGGCGAGCGTCGCGACACCGTTGAACGCCTGCGTGCCCTCGCCGAGGCTTGCGAAGGCTTTACGCTGCTTGACGGCACGTGCCCCTATGTCGAGAAGGTGCGCCGCATCGCGAAGGAAAATTCGGGTGACGGACACGCCTTTATCCTCATCGGAGCTGCCGAGCATCCCGAGGTGCAGGGAATAATGAGCTGCTGCGTCGACCCGTCGCACGGCTTTGTTTTCAGAGACAGCGCGGAGCTCGAATCGTTCTTAAGTGCCGAAAAGGACGGTTTATTGGCAGATCTTGCCGTTTCAATGGCTGCTCAGACCACTCAAAAGCTCTCCGAATGGAAATTTTGTTTGGAAATTCTCGAAAAGGTATATACAAACGCCTCAATTTTTGATACAATATGTAGTGTTACTGAAAAACGGCAGTCAGAGGCAGCCCGCCTCGCCGCCGATTCTGACGTTATGCTTGTTATAGGAAGCCGCGAAAGCTCCAACTCACGAAAGCTTTTCGAGGTCGCAAGCGAAATGTGCCCGCGCGTGTACTTTATCGGGGACGCACGCGATGCGGCTGACATACCAATTCCCGAAAACTCAACCATTTCAATAACTGCGGGTGCTTCAACACCCGACAGTGTAATACAGGAGGTATTTGAAAATATGAAAGAGCAAATGACAGAAAACTTTGCTGAGATGCTCGAACAATCCATGAAAACTTTAAATACAGGAGACGTAGTTGAAGGTATCGTTACATCCGTGTCCACAGGCGAGATCCATGTTGACCTCGGCACAAAGACCACAGGTGTTATCTCTTACGACAAGGCGACGACCGATTCCTCGGCAAAGCTTGAGGATCTCTTCCACGTCGGCGACACCGTTAAGGCTAAGGTTATCAAGGTAAGCGACATCGACGGAATCGCAACTCTCGACAAGACAAGAGTTGACTCCGACAAGAACTGGGAGAAGATCGTAGCAGCCTACGATAACGGCGAGACTCTCGATGGCAAGATCATTGAGGCTGTCAAGGGCGGCGTCATCATCAATCTCGACTCCGTTCGTGTATTCATCCCCGCATCTCTCACAGGCGTTCCGAAGGACGGCGACCTTGCAACACTCGTCGGCACCGTTCAGAAGGTCAAGATCATCGAGATCAAGTCCGAGAGAAAGAAGGCTTACGCTTCCATCCGTGCCGTGCTCCGTGAGGAGAGACGCGCTCGCGAGGAGGCATTCTGGAACACCGTTGAAGAGGGTCAGGAGTTTGACGGCGTGGTAAGAAATCTTACCTCCTACGGCGCATTCGTTGACCTCGGCGGCGTTGACGGCATGGTACATAACACCGAGCTGTCCTGGAAGCACATCAAGAGCCCCGCAGAGGTAGTTTCCGTCGGCGACACCATTCATGTATATGTAAAGAATGTTGACCGCGACAGAAAGCGCATCTCCCTCGGCTACAAGACCGACGCTATGAACCCCTGGAACATCTTCACCGATAAGTATGCTGAGGGCGACATCGCAGAGGTCAAGATCGTCAGCCTCATGCCCTTCGGCGCATTCGCTGAGATCGTTGACGGCGTTGACGGACTCATCCACATCAGCCAGATCTCCGATCACAAGATCACAAAGCCCGCAGACGAGCTCGAGCTCGGTCAGACAGTTAATGTCAGAATCACCGCTATCGATTACGACAACCGCAAGGTCAGCCTCTCCATCCGCTCTCTCCTCGAGGAGCAGGACGACGGCTACGACGCTGAGTAATCGTTAATAAAGCATCCTAAGGAAGGTCGGCAGCCCTCAGCGGGCGTCGACCTTTTTTCTCTTGCGACAGCTCGCATCGGACACACTTCGCCTCACTCCGGTCTGCAATACGCACGATTCACCGCCGCACACTTGTATTATTTCGCACTTTGTGCTATAATTAATATCGGTGTGCTTTGCACATTCTCAAATCACCGTATATTAAGGAGCTTTGCATGGCAAAATACAAGATCGGCTTCATATCTCTCGGCTGCTCGAAGAACCTCTGCGACACTGAGGTAATGCTCCACCGCCTCGTTTCGGCGGGCTACGAGCTGACGCCCGACGAGACTGCTGCCGATGTAATTATAATAAACACCTGCGCCTTCATCGAGAGCGCGAAGCGTGAGTCCATCGACAATATTCTCGACGTCGCCTGGCTGAAGGAAAACCGCTCGCTTCGCGGCATCGTCGTCACCGGCTGTCTGGCGGAGCGCTACCGCGAGGAGCTGCTCGACGAGCTTCCCGAGATCGACGCGCTCGTCGGCGTCGGAAGCCTTGAGCGCATCGTCGAGGCTGTCGAAAGCATCATTAAAAAGAGCGAGACGAAATTCACCGCGTTCGACGACAAGATGACCTGCCGCCTCGGCGGCGACCGCGTCGTCACAACGGGCGGCGGCATGGCTTACATGAAGATAGCCGAGGGCTGCTCGAACCGCTGTACATATTGCGCCATTCCCCTCATTCGCGGCGGCATGAGGAGTCGTCCGATGGAGGAGCTTGTCGCGGAGGCGCGCGACCTTGAGGCGATGGGCGTGCGCGAGCTGAATATCATCGCGCAGGACACGAGCGCCTACGGCATCGACCTCTACGGCGAGTACCGCCTGCCCGAGCTCATCCGACGCATATGCGCCGAAACGAAGATCCCGTGGATACGCCTGCTTTACTGCTATCCCGACAAGATCACCGACGAGCTCGTTCACGAGCTTGCGACGAACGACAGGCTGCTCAAGTATATCGACATTCCGATACAGCACATCTCCGACAGCGTGCTCGAGCGCATGAACCGTCACGGCAATTCGGAGACCATCCGCGACGCGGTCGCGCGTCTGCGAAGCGAGGTGCCGGGCATTATCCTCCGCTCCACTGCCATCGTCGGCTTCCCCGGCGAGACGGACGAGGACTTCCGCGAGCTTTGCGAATTTATTAAGGAAGCGAAGTTTGAGCGCTTCGGCGCGTTCGTATACTCGTGCGAGGAAAACACGCCCGCGTTCGACTTTGAGGACAAGGTCGACCCGCAGACGGCGCAGGATCGCTACGACATTCTCATGCGTACTCAGCTCTCCGTCAGCGAAGGCTGGAACCGCTCCCGCATCGGGCAGACCCTTCGCGTGCTCTGCGAGGGCTTTGACCCCGTCAGTGAGGCATACGTCGGACGAAGCTATGCCGAGGCTGCCGACATCGACGGCAAGATATTCTTCTCCTCGCACTCTCCCGTCAGCGAGGGCGAGCTGCTTGACGTGAAGATAACCGAAGCTCTCGATTACGACCTTGTGGGCGAGGCTCTGCTTTAAGGCACACAAAACACACGCCGCGTCGCGGCAGAATGGAGTTAAATATGGCAAAGAGTAAAATGAATCTACCGAACAAGCTCACGATATTCAGGATCCTGATGGTTCCGGTGTTCCTCGTGCTGTTCGTCGTTCCCTTCCCGAATTTCTCGGAGACTGCAATGCGTATCACGACCGCGGCTGTATTCGCCGTGACGTCCCTGACCGACATGGTCGACGGCAAGATCGCGCGCAAGTACAATCTCATCACCGATTTCGGAAAGTTCATGGATCCGCTGGCTGACAAGTTCCTTGTCTTCTCCGCGCTCCTCGGAATACTCACAAACGAGTATTTCGCAGACCTTCGCACCGTGTTCGTATGGGCGGCGGCTCTCGTTATCTTCCGCGAGCTCGCGGTAACGTCCATTCGCCTTGTGGCGGCGGGCAAGAGCGGCATGGTCATCGCGGCAAGCTGGCTCGGTAAGGTCAAGACCACGACTCAGATGATCTGCATCGTTACAGTTCTTCTCGAGCCCGTGCTGCTCCCCTTCAAGCCGTTCGCCGAGTGGCACCTGCTCTCCTACATAACGATAGCGGCAATGAGCGTCATGACCCTCTGGTCGGGTATAAATTATCTGAAGACGTATTGGAAATTCCTCGACCCCGAAAAGTAATAAAAATCCCCATTCCGAAGACAAGCTGCACAAGTCCGTAAAAACGGATTTGTGCAAAGCTCGGAATGGGGATTTTTTCAGTTCCACTCATTCGCAAGAAGGAAGTCGCGGACGTTGCCCGTTTTCATCGGCTGTAGCTTATGCGCCGTGCGGCGCGAAGCTCACCGCGTACCGAGTCCGCGCAAATTCGGCATATCGCACAGAACAAATGCTGCCGCAGCAATGCAGGCACTTGAAATTTTGCGCGTTTTGCACAAGCAGAAGGCTTATTTTTCGCGAATTGATGCCCCGAAATAGCAATGCAAGCTGATTTTGTTCTTCACAGGGCATTGACATTGCAAATTATATTTGCTATAGTAGTTATGACAAACAATGCAGGGGGAAAATCAATGTCAAATCCGCCGGACAGATAAATCCGTCAGCAGATATGACAGCATACGCTATCTGACGTATCTGAAAAAACATACTGCCGACAGCATTTAACACTTCATTTTTACATCGACACAAATAGTCAGTACATCAATCAAACAAAGGAGTAACACAATGAAAAAATTATAGTTTTCTTTTTAGCAATATGTATTTTATCTCTTTACGGCTGTGACGGCGCGTCGACAGTCTCCGACACCGTCAGCGATACTCTTGTGCCTGCCGAAGCCTCTGTCACCACAGCAGGCGCTTCCGAGGAAAGCACCGTACCCGAGTCTTCGGCTCCTGCTTCGGAAAGCTCCGCTGATCCGACAGAGGCTGTAAGCAGTGCGAAAAACATCGGCGAAACCATTGCCGCTGTATATCCCGAGCTCCCGTTTGATACCGATAACGTGGTCGAAATATTTTTCAATTCGGAGGAGTACGACGAAAACATATCGGATAAGGCTACAATTGCCTCCGTCATCGACACTATAAAGGGCGCACCGCTCAAGTCTTACAAGGCACTCAGCCGGGAAGAGCTTGCTGTCGGCATGAAGCCGAATGTCATTTTCTACGGCGAAAACAAAAATAATCTCTTCGTCTGCTTCCTGAAGGACGGCTCGGTTGCCCTGAATAATGCGGGAGACCAAATATTCACCACCGAGGACGGCTACTTCACAGAGCTGCTCGGCTCTCTTTGCGGACTCGAGAAATAACAGACAGCGTCGCACCTAAAATAAAAGCTCACAGGCTCTCCCACGAAGGCTTGTAAGCAGCATATATCTATCCGTTAAAGCTTCAGCGGGGGACTTTGATCCCCCGCTGATTTTCTCTTTACAGCGTATATTCGGTTATGCTTGACTTGCCGTTTCCGATCTCGCAGACGAGGAGTGTGCCCTCTCTGACCTCGAGCTCGCGGCACTCGTCGCGCGTGACAAGGCGGACTGTCTTACGGTTTCCGGGGACTGTCCAGTCGGTGTTCAGCAGCATTATGCGTGTCGTGTCGCCGTCCTCCCAGCGTGTCCAGAATACCTCGCCGCTCTCGTCCTCGACATGTGTCTCGGGAAGCGTCAGCTCCGCAAGGCGTGCGACCCATGCCGCCGAGAAGCTCATGAACTGCTCGTGACCGGGGTACGCCCAGAACGTGAAGGTATATACCCAGCCGCGTCCCACGCGATTTCTTACAAGCATCGGCTTGCCGGTGAACGAATCCCACGCGACGACCTCCGCGCCCGTAAGCTCGACGTCGGCGAGGTACGGCTTTCCGTCCTCGCACGGGCAGTCGCTCGGCATTGCCGAAAGCTCGGGGATGCGGATATCCTCGCGGTGCGCGCAATTCCACTGACCGCAGTAGAGCGTGTCACTTCTCTTGACCCTTATGCCGCACAGCTCGGAGAGGTCTCCGTCGCCGACGAGCGCGAGGTCATCCATATCGCGCAGGAACTCACGGCGTGTGTGCGTGCTGAACTGCGGGATACCCGTAAGGAGCACGCCGCCGTCCTCGACGAACGACTTGAGCTTTGCGGTGTCCTCGTCGATTGCCGTGTTCCAGCCAAGGTTGAGAAGGAGCTTATAATTCTTGAAGTAGTCGGCAGACGCCTCGACAGGCACGCAGTCGAAGTCGCCGTAGGGCGTGCCGGAGAAGAAGAAGCGTCTCTTGTCGTGCTTCTGAAGGAGCGGGAGCGTGGATGCGCCGGGCATGAGCACGTCGAGCACCTGGTGGCACTTCTCGGGCTGTCCGTGACCCCACTCGGCTGCGGGATTACCGAAGGCGCCCCATACGGAGTAGTGCGGGTCCTGCTCGCAGTCGCAGATAAAGCCGTTGAACGGAGCGGCGTAGCGTCCGTCGATGAAGCCTATATTACGCACGCAGCGTCCGCTTCTCGGATGAGTCTTCGCGAACTTGAAGAACGCGCGCGTCATGTCGCGCTTGCCCTTTGTGAGGCGGTCGTCCCAGGTCTGGCGCTCCTCCTTGAACAGGCAGAAGAGCGAGTCCTCCTCGTATATCGTGTCGGCGCCCATTGCCCACGGCTGCATCATTGAAAGGAAGTACTGACCGAGGTGCGTATCTCTGTAGGGGAAGTAATTGTGCTGGATCGCGATATGTACGCCCCAGCGGCCGCGTCCGAGCGACTCAGCTGCGGCGCGAGCCTGAGAAAGCAGCGGCATTGTCGGACCGACCATCGTCTCCGCGCGGACGAAATCCGCACCCGCGAGGAACGAATAGCGAATACCGCCCGAGGCGTCGCCGAAGGCAACGGTATCGGAGACGGCGTGCGCCTTGTCTATCTCTATCTTAAGGAAGTCCATGAAGCGCTCGGAGGCTGTCTTCATGTCCTCGCTCATGTAGCCCTCCTTGGGGTCGAGAGCGTATACCCAGCCCGGATACTCGTGAAGTCCGCAGTCGCTGAAGAGCTCACCTGCGGAGCGAACAAGCGCGCCGGAGAGGTAATTGTTGCAGGCGGAGACGAATATTCCGTGCGTGCGGCAGTACTCAGCCCAGCGTGAAAGCAGCTCGTCGGGCACGTCGCCGTTGAAGCTGCGGAAGACGACGTAGTTTCCGAGTCTTGTATCGGCTGTGTACTCGAGCAGGTCGTCCATAAAGCCTGTGTCGTCGTGCGGAACTACGGTCATGTCGTAGCCGACCTTAACGGGCTCGGCTTCCTCTGCGGCGTCGTACACCTCGATGCACGCGGAGGAGGACTCTGTCGTAAAGGTCGCAGCTCCCGCCTCCTTCACGGAGAAGACGAATTCGTTCCAGCCCTCGCGGCAGTCGACGCTGTACTCGGCGTCGCCGCACCTTACGGTAAGCGTGTCCTCGCGAGCGGCGAATACCTTACCGACAAGGCTCTCGCCGACGAGCGACCAATCGGGCACGCGGAGCTGACCGTGGCGGTACTCGTTTTCGGAGAGCTTAACGCGGCTGATGCCGACGGATACCTCGGGGTGAACGTTACGAAGCTCGAAGGTATGCTTTCCGGGGGCTGCATTCACGCAGACCCACGAGTCCTCGAGTATCTGCATTGTGAAGTCGTGCCAGCGGTAGTATCTCTTGAACGTGCAGGCAAGCTCGCCGTCGCAGTACACCTCGTAGGGGATCATTGCGTTGAGCTGATGCTCGCACTCGGGGTCGAACTCACCGACCGCCATTGCTGTAATATGGATCACCGTCTCGCGCACGTCGGCGTCGGACTCGGGCACGGTGAATTCAAGCTTCACGCCCTCGCCCGCACCGAGGTAGCCGAGGCGCATTCTTGCGTTGTTATGTACGGGAAGTCCGAGCTCGTCCGCCTCAAGGACAGTCTCGCCGGGCCTCGCATCTGCGAAGAACCACATGTATCCCGTGAGTGTTACAGTTACGAAGCAGCCGAGGTATTTCGGTCCCACGGGGAACTCGAAGCGGCGCTTTTCAAGCACGTCCGCGGCGGAAAACTCGAATTTTCCCATCGCGGTATCGAGCGTGAATACGGCGGTATCCTCGCAGTCCGCGACAAAGCGGACGCCGGAGAGCTTTCTCTTTGTGGAGTCGCGCCACTCGGGAGCGTCAAGGCGTGTCTCGCGGGCGCACTGACCTACTCCGTAGTACGAATACGGGTAGTCGAGCTTATAGCACTCGGAGATCTCTCCCGCGCTGCACTCGAGGTGTCCGTCCCAGACGAACACGGGGTGGTAAAGTCGTCTTGAATAGAGGTTCTGGTAACCCCAATCGATTCGAAAATCAAGCTTCATGTTGTTTTCTCCTGTTGTGTGTTCGTGGTTTAAGCGATGGGGAGAACGCCCAAAGGCTCTGCCTTTGGAATCCGCAAGCTTTTTGTAAAAAGCTTGACCAAAAACTTTTGAATAAGGGGACTAATGTCGATAAGCTCCTTTTTTCCAAAGTTTTTCGCCCGCCTTTTTTCAAAAAGGCGGCGGGGTGCAGGGGCAGCGCCCCTCACGTCCCCTTTCTTTGATTCTCAGTGACGGGGGATGAGCTTATCATATCCGCCCATGAA
>CAYYKO010000058.1:10210-10489 GCA_964441695.1 uncultured Ruminococcus sp.
GAGCGCCTCGGGGATATTTACGGACATGTCCGCATTGAGGTTGTTCTCGAGGAACGCGATGAGCATTCTCGGGGGAGCAACTACCGTGTTATTGAGCGTGTGAGGCAGGTAATTCTTCTTATCCGCGCCCTTTACGCGCATTTTGAGGCGGCGAGCCTGTGCGTCTCCGAGGTTGGAGCAGGAGCAGACCTCGAAATACTTCTTCTGGCGGGGGCTCCATGCCTCGATGTCGCAGGACTTGACCTTGAGGTCGGCAAGGTCGCCGGAGCAGCATTCGAG
>CAYYKO010000059.1:0-10315 GCA_964441695.1 uncultured Ruminococcus sp.
ACTCTACACCGCAGAATGTTAAGAATTCGCTCGGTCATCTTGCCTACATACTCGAGGGCATGAAGGATCTGCCGTCCATCAAGGGCGAGTATGCGCGCATTGTGACCGACAGCGGCAATACTTACGAGGGCGAGTTCATTTTCGGAGCTGTCGCAAACAGCACGTCGGTCGGCGGCGTGATCTCACTCGACAGACATCTCGTTACGCTTAACGACGGAAAATTCGAGCTGATGCTCATCAGAAACCCGAAGAATCTCGTCGAGCTCAACCGCTGCATCAATGCACTGCTGACGAAAAACTATTCGTCCGACATGATAATCTTCGATTCGCTGCGTTCTGCCGAGATAGAGACGAAGAATCCGCTTACATGGTCGCTTGACGGCGAGCGCTGCGATACGAACGGCAAGATCAAGCTCGAAAATATCAGCAACGCAATTCGTCTTATCCTTCCGCCCGCGGTCAATGAGACCGAGCTGCTTTACGAGGAGCAGCGGGACGACGTCGAGCACGCAAATGCTTGTGACACGGATTGTGGCAGTGAGGGCGACGAATGAGAAAAAAGGCTCGTAAGATTAAAGACTCCATTACCGCAGGCAAATCAAAGCGTGTTCTCGCGGTCAACACCGTGCTCAATATTGCTGTGCTCGGCACTCTGGCGCGTTCTCTGATGCTCGCGCATTTCAAGGAAGCGTTTATATGTCTTATGACGCTGTCACTGTTCTCGATACCGTCTCTCGTCAAGCGCACCTTCAATGTGAAGCTTCCCGAAACGCTTGAGATCATCGTTTTGTTCTTTATTTTCTGCGCGGAAATACTCGGAGAGCTCGGCAACTACTACATGAGCTTCCCGCACTGGGATCTGATGCTTCATTCAACGTGGGGCTTTCTGTGTGCCGCGCTCGGCTTTGCGCTTGTCGACATCATAAACCAAAATGACAAGATAAAGTTTAATCTGTCGCCGGTATACGTTGCGGTGGTCGCCTTCTGCTTTTCGATGACTGTCGGCGTGCTGTGGGAGTTCTTTGAATATTTCGCGGACCTGTTCTTCGGCACGGACATGCAAAAGGACACGATAATACACACGGTCACCTCGACAATGCTTGACGGCACGGGCAAGGTAAGCTCGATCAAGAACATTAACGAGACCGTGATAAACGGCGAGACTGTGATCAACGGATATCTCGATATCGGTCTGCGCGACACGATGGAGGATCTGCTTGTCAACTTCATCGGAGCGATACTGTTCAGCATAATCGGATATATCTATATCAAGCATCGCGGAAGGTCGACGCGCGCGGAGAAGTTCGTGACACGCTTCATTCCGACACTTGACGAGGCTGAGATCGAACGCGACCGCGAGCGTGAGGCGCGTCGTGCAGCTCGCGCGCAGCGCAAAAAGCACAGCAAACAAAATAAGGATGAGTAAAAAACCGTCTGTCGAAATTTTCTTCGACAGACGGTCTTTTTGACTTTATTCGCTTCTGAGGGCGACAACGGGATCCTTTCTCGAGGCAATTCCCGACGGGATCAGACCTGCTATGAAGGTAAGAAGCATGCTGATCACGACAAGTATCACAGCACCCGCAACGGGAAGCTGCGCGCTCAGTGTGGAGAATCCGGTCAAGTGGTGAATTATCGCATTGATCGGAAGAGTAAGAAGGAGCGAGATGAGTATTCCGAGTGCTCCTGAAACAAAGCCCACCGTCAGCGTTTCCGCATTGAATACGCGGGAGACATCCTTCTTCGAGGCGCCGACCGCTCTGAGGATACCGATCTCCTTCGTTCTTTCGAGGACGGAGATATACGTAATGATTCCGATCATTATGGACGAAACCACCAGCGATATGGATACGAACGCTACAAGCACGTAGGAGATCGCATTGAGAACAGTGGAAACGGACGACATCATCAGCGCGAAGTAATCGGTGTACTTGATCCTGTCATTCTCACCGACGCTCGCGTTATAGCCGTCTATTGCTTCGGAGATCATGTCCTTGTTCTCGAAGGTATCGACGTAGATGCTGACTGATATCGGATGTGCGCGGTCAACGTAGCCGAAGGAGCGAAGATTCTCCTCAAGCGTAGAGCTCGAATACGGGCTCGGAAGCAGCTCGTAATATGCAACATAGCTCTCGTCGGTGTGCTCCGTGCCTTCAAAGGCTGCGATAAGCTCCGCCGTACCGAGAGAGCCGATATTCGCCATCACACCTTCGCGATACATGTCCGAAATAAACGGCGCGGCATTTTCCTTGAAGAATTCATAAAACTCCTCGTCCGTGAGCTCCGCGAAGTATTCGCTGAGGGATGAGCTGTCGGATACACCGAGCTGCTCGGCATAGCTTGACATAATATACGCTTCAAGCTCGGCACGTGTTGTGCCGTCAAGGTAGGAGGCAATTGCGCTGTCGATCTGTGACTGACTCGGTGTGCAGAGAGCATCGCGATAAAGCGCTGCGCGCTCGTCGTCGGAAAGCGAAGCGGCATATTCATTAAAGCGCTCGCGCTTCTCACCGTCGTTCATTTCGGGCAGCTCCTCCGGCTCGAAGGGCTTTCCTGTCAAAAGGTCTGTCTCCGGCTGTGCAAGCTGTTCTGCGACGAGCTCCGAGCCGTCTGCGCTTGCAAGAAGCTTCTCGGTAAGCTCAGAGGTATAGGCAACGGCTCCCGTAAGCATTGTAGCTGTGGCGTCCTCGTCGGGCTTTACAATACCGACTATCTTTATCGGCACGGAGCTGCTTTCGTAGAGCATGTTAAGTCCCGCGTCGTTCTGCGATATATCAACATATGTCCCGTCGTTCTGCTTGACAAAGCGGTCAGACGGATACACAAGGCGGTATTCCTTGTTAAGAATGTCATCAAAGCTCCATCTGCTCTCGCTCGTCAGCTCAAGCTCACGTCCGAGCATGGATGCCTTCATAATGTCTATCATCTCGTCGTAGGGCTTCAGACCGAGTCCGTAGAGCACGTAGTCACTGATCTCGCAGTTTTCGCTTACAACAAGCACAGCCTCGTCATATGCCTTCGGCCAGCTGCCGTGTGCGACCGTGTAGCTGTCGGTTATCGCCTCGTTGATAAGCTCGCCGTCCTCGCCCGGAAGCATCTCCTGCCAAACGCCGAAGGACGCCATCGACATCATAGCCGAGGACGAGCTTGCCGGTGTGCTTTCGCCGTAGCTTACGCCCATTGAAGACGACATCTGCTCCATCATGTCCTCCATGTCTGAGGATATGATCTTGCCCTTGGGGTCCTTTGTGTAGACATTGAACTCCGTCGCGTAGGAATATCTGATGCTCGAAGCGTACTCATTGACGCTTTCGCTGCTGTCGAGGAATTCCTTGAAGGCTGCGAGGTTGTTTGTGTCTCTCGACTCAAGCGAGTCCATGAGGTCATACATTACATCTCTCGAATAAACATAGCCCTCCTCGCGCTCCTCGTCGCTCTCGCGCTGCTTCGACATGAAGCTTGCAAGCACGCTCGTTATGTCGGAGTCGGCGTTGATCGTCAGCGGATACGAGATGAGCGTATCGTTCTGTATTGATTCGATAAACGAATTGACGCCCGTCGAAACGGAAAGTATCAGCGCGATACCGATAATACCGATCGAGCCCGCAAAGCTCGTGAGGAAGGTTCGCGCCTTCTTGGTCATCAGGTTGTTAAACGAGAGCGACAGCGCGGTAAAGAAGGACATTGAGCGCTTCCCTGCGGTGCCGCGGTTCTTGCTGCGTGCGCGCCTTTTGGAGGCTTTTTCGCTTTTTGCGGGAGACTCCGGCTCGCCCTCGAACGGTGCGCTGTCGGCAACCACCTCGCCGTCGAGCAGACGTATCGTTCGTGTCGAATACTGCTCTGCAAGCTCGGGATTGTGCGTTACCATGATGACGAGCTTTTCCTGCGATATCTCGCGCAGAATGTCCATTACCTGCACGCTCGTTGCCGAGTCGAGCGCTCCCGTCGGCTCATCCGCAAGGAGAATATCGGGATCGTTTACGAGCGCACGCGCTATGGCAACTCTCTGCATCTGACCTCCGGAGAGCTGATTCGGCTTTTTCTTCATCTGCTCCTTCAGTCCGACACGGCAAAGCGCCTCCTCTGCGCGGCGTCGACGCTCAGCACCCGAGACGCCCGACAGCGTCAGCGCAAGCTCAACGTTTGAAAGCACCGTCTGATGCGATATCAGGTTATAGCTTTGGAATACAAAGCCGATCGAATGATTTCGGTAGGTGTCAAAATCACGGTCGGTGAAGTCCTTCGTCGAGGTGCCGTTGATTATCAGCTCACCCGAGGTGTAGCGGTCAAGTCCGCCGATAATATTGAGCAAGGTCGTCTTACCGCAGCCCGACGGTCCGAGTATCGACACAAACTCACAGCGCCTAAAATTCAGATCGATGCCCTTAAGTGCCTCGACCGACTCATCGCCCGCAACGTATGTCTTTTTTACGCCTTTAAGCTTAAGCATATTTCACTCCTGATCCAAAAAATTAATACCACTATATATTATCTCATTTCGCGAGTCAAATCAATAACTATTTTTTAATTTTTCACCGCAACTGTGTTACATCTGTCACGCATCTCTCAGCGCGCTATGGCACGCAACGATTTTTAACATATAATGAAGGTGCGGAGGCTTTCCGCAGAAATACCGAAAGGAAGAAACAATGGCTCAGTTTACAAACCAGGCGCAGCTGTCCTATAATGGGATAACCGTCAATTCAAACATTGCCCTCGGAGAAATATCCGAGGCTCTGGCAGTTTCGAAGACAGCACTCAGCACAAGCTACACGCGGGACGACTGCATAACGTATGTCGTAAGCCTCGTTAATTCGAGCACGGCAAATCTGACCGCTCTCACGCTTACGGATGATATGGGTGCATATGATTACGAGGGTGCCACGCTCTACCCTCTCACGTACACCGACGGCTCGGTAAGGCTGTTCGTAAACGGTCAGCTTCAGGGGACACCGACTGTTTCCTCAACCTCGCCCTTGGTGCTTGAAGGAATCAATGTTCCCGCGGGAGGCAATGCCGTGCTGATATACGGAACGCTCGTGAATTCCGCCGCTCCGCTTGATGTCGGCTCAAGTGTAACGAACACGGCAAGCGTCAGCGGCGCACCACTCACAAACGCTGTCAGCGCGAGCGAAACGGTAACGGCACTTGCCGCACCGGAGCTGTCGATAACAAAAAGCGTCGAGCCCGTGCCCGTTGCGGCGAACGGCAGAGTCACCTACACCTTCATCATCCAAAATCGCGGAAACACCGCCGCTGTTGCGGATGACAATGTAATTCTTCGCGATGTGTTCGACCCTGTGCTGACAGCTCTCAGCGCCACTCTCGACGGCACACCACTGACTGAAGGCACCTCTTACACCTATAGCGCTGACACGGGCGTGTTCACCACCTTGCCCGGTGTTATTGCCGTTCCCGCGGCAAGCTACTCACGCGACGCCGAAAGCGGTCTGTGGACGGTCTCTCCGTCCGCTGTTACACTGACGGTCTCCGGAAATATTGCTCAGTAAAAAAATACCGTGGGAGGCTCGCTCGGAGTCTCTCACGGTAAGCTCAAGCACGGTTCGACCAAGTGCTCGGAAGTGCTGCAAGGATAAGCGGGTAAAACTCAAGTCTGCCGAGCAGCATTGCAAGCGACAGCACCAGTTTCGAAAAGCCCGAAAATGCCGCAAAGCTTGCTGCGGGACCGACGCCCGCAAAGCCGGGACCGACGTTATTGATGCAGGTCGCGACCGCCGTGAAATTCGTTTCGAAATCAAACGGCTCAAAGCTGACAAGCAGGAAGAAGGCGCCGAAGGTGAAAAGATAGAGCATCAGGTATTCTCCGATGCCTCGGCGGGTCGCGCTGTCGACCGTCTTTCCCTCAAAGCGCATTGTCGTAACGGCTCTCGGGTGCGCCATGCGTCGCAGGTCACTGCAAATCGTCTTAAACATCATAAGGATCCGCGAAACCTTAATACCGCCGGCGGTCGAGCCCGCGCAGCCTCCGACAAACATCAGAATAAACAGCACCGCCTTTGAAAAGCCCGGCCACAGGTCGAAATTGACTGTCGAGTAGCCCGTCGTCGTGATAATGGACGCGACCTGGAAGACGGATGTACGTATAGCCTCCTCGACGCCTCCGAACAGCTTGTAGCAATTCACGGCGATGGCACCGGTTGCGACGGCGACAATAATGAAATACGCTCTGAGCTCCTCGCTTCTGACGGCACTCTTGGCTTTTCCCGCGAGCACCAGGAAGTAAAGATTGAAGTTTATGCCGAATATCAGCATAAACGCGGTTATTACCCACTGCGAGTAGGCACTGTACGAGCCGATGCTGTCCGCCTTTATTCCGAAGCCGCCCGTTCCCGCGGTTCCGAGGGAATGCACTACGCTCTCGAAAAGGCTCATGTCTCCCGCCCACAGCATTATTATTTCGCAAAGTGTGAGCGCAATGTAAATAAGGTACAGTATCTTCGCTGTATCACGCACGCGCGGAACGAGCTTTCCGACGGTGGGACCCGGCATTTCGGCTCGCATAATATGCATGGAGCGTCCCGACGAGGTGGGCATAATAGCCATCATCAAAACGATGACGCCCATACCGCCGCACCAATGTGTAAAGCTGCGCCAGAACAGCAACGACCGACTCATCGCCTCAACATCGGTAAGTATCGACGCACCGGTCGTCGTAAAGCCACTTACGGTCTCGAAGAAGGCGTCAAAATACGACGGTATCTCTCCGCTCAGCCAAAACGGCAGCGCACCGATAAGAGACATAAAAAGCCACGCCGCGGCGGTCGTTATAAGTCCCTCGCGTGCGAATATTACATGCTCGTGCTTGCCCGACAGCAGTGTCATAAGCGCGCCCACGGCAAGGGAGATTGCCGCGGATACAGCCAGAGCTCCGACTGTCGACTCGCGGTAGATGAGTGCTACGGCAATCGGAAAGGCAAGCATCGCCGCCTCAAGGCAGAGAATGCGGCCGAGCATATTGAAAACCGATCTGTGATTCATTAAGAAAGCCTCCTTTGATCGCAGACTCAGTTCGCGTCTGTTTGTTTCTTGGTGCTCTGCATGCGTCGCGGGGCACCGTCAAGTATTTCGGAGAGGTCTCTGAGTAAGCGGTGAGATGACATAACAACGACTCCGTCTCCTGGAAGTATCGTGTCGTCGCCCGTCGGAATTATCGGGTGGCGGTCGCGAAGTATGCCCGCTATCAGGATACCCGGCTTCAGATTGAGCTCCTTGAGAGGAATGCCCGTAACGGGAGAGTCGGGGCTTACGTTAAATTCAAGCGCCTCCGCCTTGCCGTCCATGAGCTTGTAAAGATGCTCGACATTGCTTCCCTCGGAATTCTGAAGCGCGCGTGCGTATCGGACAAGCACGTCGGCGATTATCAGCTTCGGCGAGATGATGCAGTCGACACCCACCTTCTCGGAGATCGAGGTCAGCTCATCGCTGTTTATCTTCGCAATGACCTTCGGCACGCCGTGAGTCGACGCGAAAATCGACATCAGTATGTTTTCTTCATCCATTCCGGTAAGCGAAACGAATGCGTCAACGTCGTGGATGCCCTCCTCCAGCAGCAGCTCTTGGCTGGCGCCGTCGCCGTGAATGATTACAGCCTTCGGCAGACCTTCGGCGAGCTCGTTGCAGACGCTCTCCTGCTTTTCGATTATCTTGACGCTGTTGCCGACGGAGGTCAGCATCTTCGCAAGGTAATACGCGGTGCGGCTTCCGCCGAGGATCATGATGTTCTTTGCCTCGCGCATGAGAAGGTTCATCTCGCGAAGCATCTTCTGTATCTCAAGATGTGCCGCCGCGAGTCCGACCTTATCTCCAGCACAAAGCGAGAAATTACCGTCGGGGATATATGTACGATCTCCGCGAGTCACGGCGCAGACAAGAAACTTTGCTTTGAATCTGCTACGAATATCGGAAAGGCTCATTCCGTTCAGCACGGAATCCTCCTTCACCGCAAGCTCTATCATCTCGAAATTACGACGCGAGAACGACTCTATCTTGATGGCGGACGGAAGCTTCAATATATTGAACAGCTCATGCGCCGCAAGAAGCTCGGGATTTATCGCCATCGAGAGTCCGAGCTGATCGCGCATGAAGCCGAGCCCTCTATCGTTATATTGCGGGTTTCGAATGCGTGCTACCGTATGCTGCGCGCCGAGCTTCCCCGCAAGGTAGCAGCTGAGCATATTGAGCTCGTCCGAGCCCGAAACCGCAACAAACAGCTCCGTGCGCTCCGCCGACGCCTCCTCGAGCGTTTCGAGATCGGCACCGTTTCCGCACACGCCCATAACATCATAAATATCGGTAACCGCACTGAGCGCGGCGGGATTCTGGTCGATCGCCACGACATCATGCCCCTCGGAGGAGAGCGCGGCTATTATCGACGTACCTATCTTACCGCATCCGACAACTATTATTTTCAAGCTGAATTCACCAACCCTTCGGTTTTGTGTTTCGAAATAAAAACGCCCACAGCTCGAGCCGTCGGGCACATTAGTAGTATATCACAAATCAGCCATATGTTCAATAAGTAACTGTCACAGAATAATTGATTTTTTTCGCGTTTCATGCTATAATTTCTGTATAACAGTCTATGGAGGCTAATATGAACAAAATTACTATCATGTTTCCGCGCTTTAAGACAAAGGCTCTGACATTCAGCTTTGACGACGGCATCGACAGCGATATCGAAACCGTCGAGCTGCTTACAAAGTACCGGGTCAAGGCAACCTTCAATCTCTGTTCGGGACATTTCGCATATTCGTCCGACGACGCTGTCAGACGCCCCGATCAGCTCTGCATGCCGCTTTCGGAGAACAACGCTAAAAAGCTTTACTCAAATCCTTTGGTAGAGGTCGCCTCGCACGGGCGCTACCATCCCTCCTACGCACAAATTGCGCCCTCTGCTGCTGTATACGACATGATCTCCGACAGACGTGCGCTTGAAGCTGCCTTCGGCACTCTCGTTCGCGGACATGCCTACCCCTTCGGCAGCTACAACGACGATGTGCTGGAGGCAATGAGGCTTTGCGGCTTCGAATACGCGCGCACGGTCGACTCCTGCTTCGACTTCAGCATTCCGAACGACGACGAGTGGCTTCGCTGGCGTCCGAGCTGCCACATGATGGAAAAGCAGAATCTCGAACGCCTAACAAACGAATTCACGGCGGATCGCAACGAGGAGTATAACGGCTGGCTGTTCTACATATGGGGTCATACCTATGAGTTCCGCATGGAGGAAGACGGCTTTGAGAAATTCGATCGCCTTCTTTCGCGCCTTGCCTTCCGAGATGATACGTGGTACGCAACGAACATTGAAATATGCGAATACGTTAAAGCCTTCCGCAGTCTTGTATATTCCGCCGACGGGATGACAGTCTACAATCCGACCTGTCACGATATATATTTTGCTGCCGTGGATGCGGGCGGAGCTCAGGTCGTGAAGGCCGGAGAAAGCATCCGTCTCGTTAACGATTATTGATGCATTGGGAGCCACTTTTCGACTTTTACGCCGCAAAAAAGGCGACAGGCACGAAAAAAAGCTTAAAAATTGCCTGTGCTACTTGATTATTGAGCCTTTTTTTGATATACTATTCATTATGGATATCAATGCTCGATTGGCATTAAATATAACTTTGGAGTTACTATGGAAAAGATCAAAAAGCCGAGAGGCACAATGGACATTCTTCCCGGAGAGAGCGAGCTTTGGAGCTACGTCGAGAGCAAAATGCGCAACGTTGCGGGACGCTTCGGTTTTTCGGAGATAAGAACCCCCACCTTTGAGGAGCTCGGCCTGTTCAAGAGAGGTGTCGGCGATACGACCGACGTTGTCCAAAAGGAAATGTACACCTTCAGCGACCGTGACGGAACTGTTTTCGCTCTCCGTCCCGAGGGCACGGCGTCCACCGTCCGCGCAATCATCGAGAACGGACGAACAGGCGACACTATGCCGCTGAAGTATTTTTACATAATCAACTGCTTCCGCTACGAGAAGCCGCAGGCGGGAAGAAGCCGCGAATTCTTCCAGTTCGGTGTCGAGATGTTCGGCGCAAAGAACGCGGCAGCGGACTTTAATGTTATCTCGCTCGCGGACACGCTCCTTCGTGAGCTCGGCATCCGCGGCATACGTCTGCACATTAACTCCATCGGCTGTCCCGAATGCCGTCCCGCCTACAGAGAGCGTCTTGTCGAATACCTGACTGCAAACAGCGACAAGCTGTGCGACACCTGCAAGGCAAGACTCGAAGCAAATCCGCTTCGCATTCTCGACTGCAAGAATCCCGACTGCAAGCACATTGCCGAGGCG
>CAYYKO010000060.1:0-10224 GCA_964441695.1 uncultured Ruminococcus sp.
CGCAGGAGCGGGAGGGAGAAGAGCTTTACCTTTTCATCGGTCTTTATCGTTGCAAAGCGGCGGAAGACGACGACAAGCGCCGCAATACAGCTGACGCCCTGGCAGATGAAGGTCGCCCATGCCACGCCGTCGACGCCCATGCCGAAGGCTGTTACGAACAGTATGTCCATTCCGATATTCGAAACAGACGAGCACGCAAGGAATATAAACGGCGTCCTCGAGTCGCCGAGCGCCGAGAAGATGCCCGTCGCGATATTGTAGAAGAATACGAATGGCAGACTGAGCACGTATATATCAAGATACAGCACGCTGTCCTCCATGATATTCTTCGGCGTGTTTATAAGTGAGAGCAGCTGCTCGCTGAGTGATAGACCGAGTATCATCAAAAGCGCGCACAGCGCGCCTGTCGCGATAAGCGTTGTGTAAACGGCAGTCTTCAGCTCGCCGTAGCGCTTCGAGCCGAACAGCTGCGAGACGATGACCGAGCAGCCGATATTGCAGCCGAAGGCGAACGCGATGAAGATGAGCGTTATCTCATAGCTGTTGCCAACCGCGGCAAGCGCGAGCTCACCTACGAATTTTCCGGCAACAAGGCTGTCTGCGATGTTGTAAAGCTGCTGAAATATCACGCTTCCGAACAGCGGAAGACAGAATTTCCACAGCACCGTTGACGGCTTTCCGACCGTCAGATCCTTATTCATTTTCAAAAACCTCCCGAAAAATGCTTGACAATTGTACCGTACAAAAGTATAATACATTCTAAACCATATGTAAAGAGTATAAAACAAATTTCGGATATATCAAAAAGGCATATCAGCATGTATATTAATTACGACCACTACAGAATTTTTTATTACGTTGCGAAATACGGCAGCTTCACGCGGGCGGCGGAGGTGCTGCTCGGCAGTCAGCCGAATATCACGCGCACCGTGAAGGCGCTCGAGGGAGAGCTCGGCTGCACGCTTTTCGCAAGAACGCGAAGGGGCGTCAGGCTGACTCCCGAGGGAGAGAAGCTGTATTCGCATATTTCGATAGCGATGGAGCACATCGCAATGGGCGAGGAGGAGATATCACGAACGCGGAGCCTTGAGACGGGAGTCGTTTCAATAGCGGCAAGCGAGGTCGCGCTGCACTGCTTCCTCTTACCTGTGTTGAAGAGCTTTCACCGAGAGCACCCGGGCATTCGCATCAGGATAAGCAACCATACAACGCCGCAGGCGGTAACGGCGCTCACGCACGGACTCGCGGAGGTCGCGCTTGTGACCGGACCACTGCTCGAGCGCGAGAGATTACGCAAGACTCCGCTCAAGCGCTTTCGCGAGATCGCAGTCTGCGGACGTGAAATGCGCGCACTTGCGGAGCATCCGATATCGCTCGCCGAGCTGTGCCGCCATCCGCTGGTCTGCCTGTCGCCTCAGAGCGGAACGTATGAGTTTTATTCCCGGCTGTTTGCCGATCACCAGCTCGAGCTTCGCCCTGATGTGGAGGTCGCGACCTCCGACCAGCTTATTTCGATGATAAAAAGTGACCTTGGGGTCGGCTTCGTGCCGGAGGAGCCCGCACTCGATGCTATCGCCGCGGGCGAGCTTTACCGCCTTCGTCTTATCGAGAGCATACCGTGCCGCACGGTATATATGCTATGCGACACGCAAAGACCGCAAAGCTTCGCCGCGCGGGTGCTCGAGCAGAGCATACTTTCGGCTACCGAGCTCGGCGTGAAGTAGTATTTATACGATAGTTACAAATACGTAAAAAAGCCTATTATAATTTATGCTATACTGAGTAGGACGCGGTGAGCAATGCCGCAACGGAACGTAGGCTTAAAATATGGAGTACGTTACACTTTCAAACGGAGTGAAAATGCCGTGCCTCGGCTACGGCGTGTATCAAATCTCGCGTGACGACTGCGAGAGGTGCGTCGGCGACGCGCTTGAGGCGGGCTACCGCCTAATCGACACGGCGCAGAGCTACTTCAATGAGGAGCAGGTAGGCGCAGCTCTCGCTTCGTCGGGACTGCCGCGAGATGAGCTGTTTGTCACCTCGAAGGTGTGGATAGACAATTACGGCTACGACGCATGTCGGAAAAGCGTTTACGCTTCTCTCGAGAGGCTGCGCCTTGACAGGATAGACCTGATGTTGCTGCATCAGCCCTTCGGCGACGTGTACGGCGCATGGCGTGCGCTTGCGGAGCTTTACCGCGAGGGCGTCGTTCGCGCTGTCGGAATATCGAACTTCGCGCCCGACCGCACGGTCGACCTTGCCGAGTTTTCCGAGCTGTGCCCGATGGTGAATCAGATAGAGATACACCCGCATCACGCACAGGAGGAGGCAGTTTTGTGGAACACGAAATACGGTATCGTCAGCGAGGCGTGGGCGCCGTTCGGAGAGGGCAGAGGAGACATGTTCACGCTGCCCGAGCTGTGCCGCCTCGGAGAGAAATACGGCAAGAGCGCGGCGCAGGTCATCCTTCGCTGGCAGCTGCAACGCGGGATCGTCGTGATACCGAAGAGCGTTCACCGAGAGCGAATGCTCGAGAATATAAACGTTTTCGACTTTGAGCTGACAGCGGAGGATATGGCTGCCGTCTCGGCACTCGACCGACACGAAAGCTCCTTCTTTTCCCACCGCGACCCTGCCACGGTCGCGTGGTTCTCGCAGCTTGTCGACAGCCGCAGGAGCGGTAATTAAAAATCGAAAGGAAGCACAACATGAGCAAGAAGGTACTTATTCTTTCCGGAAGCCCTCGCCGAGGAGGCAACAGTGAGCTGCTGTGCGAGGAATTCATGCGCGGAGCCCGCGAGAGCGGAAACGACGTTTCGCTTGTCCGCGTGGCAGACAAAAAAATAGCGCCGTGCCTCGGCTGCTATTATTGCACGTCAAACGGCGGACGCTGTGTTCGCGACGACGACATGTCAGAACTCCTACAGGAGATGATCGACGCAGACGTGCTTGTGCTCGCCTCGCCTGTGTATTTTTACTCCGTAGATGCACAGCTGAAGGCGGTCATCGACCGCACGGTCGCACGCTGGACGGAGGTCAGGGACAAGGAGCTTTATTACATTGTCACAATGGCAGACGAGGAGCTGACGTCCGCGAATACGACGCTCGCCTGCCTGCGCGGCTACGCCGACTGCATCGAGGGAGCCGTCGAGCGCGGCGTAATTGTCAGCTCGGGCGTTTACGAGCGCGGTGAGGTGAAGGGCAGCGAGGCGTTCGCCAAGGCATACAAGCTCGGACTCGAGCTTTGAGCGCATTCGAAAAATCTTTGATTTGCTATTGCCAAATCGCCGAAAAGATGCTATAATAAGAAAAAAGAATATCGATCGAAGATACGGTTTGAAAAGTTGTAAGCTGAGTAGATGCAAAAGGAATCCGGTTCGAATCCGGAACAACCGCCATTACTGTATTTGACGTGAGAGGGCGCGTGCTGCTTTTGTGCGGAGCTCTCCGTGCGCTCTGTCGCGCGACATAAGTCAGAACCTGCCGTATTTTTCTTCGGGTCAACACAGCTTTTGGTGTGGGGAGTGCGACCTTTTCAGGCTCGCACTCCTTTTTGATTTTCGCAAACGTGCCGAGAGCGCGACGTGTCGCGTGCTTTGCGCTTTGAATAAACGAAGAAAAGAGGAAACAAAAAATGAAAAAGCTAATGTCTGTACTTCTTGCCGCCGTCCTGTTGACGGGAATTCTCGGCATGTCCGTATCAGCTGAGCAGACCGCCGACACGGCAGAGGTGTATGTCACCGTTGCCGACGGAAGCGGAAGCCTTGTACTGACGCTCAAAAGGGTCACGGTAAGTGACATTGACGCCGACGGCGCACTCACCGTAAACGACGCGCTTTACGCCGCGCATGAGGCAGCCTTCGAGGGCGGAGCTGCTGCGGGCTATGCTTCCGCAAAGAGTGACTTCGGCCTTTCGCTCACACGCCTTTGGGGCGTTGAGAACGGCGGCAGCTACGGCTATGCCGTAAATTCCGCACTGTGCAGCAGCCTTGCCGACCCCGTAAAGGACGGCGACAGCGTGTACGCGTACATTTACCGTGATCTTACCGCGTGGAGCGATAAGTATTCGTATTTCGATATCGAGCAGACGACAGCCGCTGTCGGTGACAGCATCACACTGACACTCACCTACACCGGCTTTGATCCCGATACCTACGCGCCCTTCACCGCTCCCGTCGAGGGCGCGAAAATCACCGTAAACGGTAAGGAGTGCGGTGCCGTTACCGACAAGGACGGACGTGCAACGGTGAAGATAGAGAATGTCGGAACGAGCACGGTATCCGCTGTCAGCGACAGCATGACGCTCGTGCCTCCCGTTTGCCTTGTGTCCGCGTCGAGCTCCGACACGGCTGAGGTGTACGTTACGATATCCGACGGTCACGGCGCGCTTGTTATGACTCGCGAGAGGGTAAGCGTCAAGGACATCGATTTTGATGGCGCACTCACCGTAAACGACGCGCTTTACGCCGCGCATGAGGCAGCCTTCGAGGGCGGAGCTGCTGCGGGCTATGCAACGGCGCAGACCGAGTGGGGTCTTTCGCTCACACGCCTTTGGGGCGAGGAGAACGGCGGCAGCTACGGCTACTACGTAAATAATGCAGCCGCATGGAGCCTTGCCGACCCCGTGAAGAACGGTGACAGCATCAATGCCTTCGTCTATACCGACCTTACCGCGTGGAGCGATACATATTGCTACTTTGACGCAGACGAGCTCACCGTTGAGCCTTCGAAGGACTTTACGGTCAAGCTTCTGAGCCTTGCCTTCAATGCCGACGGAACAAGCAGTGCCGTTCCCGTTGAGGGAGCGCAGCTCATGCTCGACGGCAAGGAGACCGGAATATTCACCGCCGCCGACGGCACGGCGACTATCAGCTGCGCGGCTTCCGGCAGCCACGTCCTCAGCGCAAGGAGCGATAAGACGACGCTCGTGCCTCCCGTGCTTTCGCTTACGGTCGTGTCGACGGGCACCGATTCTGTGGTGACCACCGAATCCGGAATGCCTGTGACCGAGCCTCCGACACAGGAGGGCGAGCAGACCCCGACAGCTCCCGTAACCGCGGACAGCAGCGTATATTACATTGTTACGGCGATAGCGACGGTAATACTCGCGGCGGGCATCGTCGTTTCTTCGGAAAAAAGAAAAGTAAATGAGAAATAAGCTTCTGTCTGTAGCGCTGTCGCTTATTATCGTGCTGTCGCTGTTTACGGCACTGCCGTGCTCGGCACAGGCGCAGACGGACGGCGTCGCCCGCGCGCAAAGCATTGTCGACGGCGTAATAGCGTATAAGACGTCACAGGCTGGTGTCAACGACGCGAGCGAGCTGTTAAACGGTCAAATAGCCGACGAGGCGGGCAGCTCGGAGTGGTATGCTCTATCGCTCATACAGCTCGGACAGCGCGATACGGAAGGCTACCGCGCCGCGCTTGAGCGCTACCTTGCCGACGCGCCGACAGCCTCCGCGCAGTCGCGCCAGAAATATGCGTTCCTGCTTTTAGCCTCGGGTGCGACGGACAGCGCCTATATCGCCGACGTAATGGAAAGCAGCATCGGCGAGAGCGGACTGATGAGCTATGTTTTTGCACTTCATCTGATGAATAACGGCTGTGAAAGCAGCCGTTATTCGGCGTCAGAGGTAATAGATGCAATACTCTCGCTCAGACAGTCGGACGGCGGCTGGGCAGTGCTCGGAACGGCAAGCGATGTCGACGCGACGGCAATGACCTTGCAGGCGCTCGCGGTGCATACGGACGACAGTGACGTGTCCGAGGCTGTCGAGGACGCCCTTTCCTTCCTTTCGGAAAGGCAGCGCGAGAGCGGCGGCTACGCAAGCTTCGGTGCGGAGAACCCCGAGAGCGCCGCGCAGGTGCTGTGCGCGCTGTCGGCGCTCGGAGCGGACGCGGCAAGCGACGGGAGATTTATAAAAAAAGGAAATACCGTCTTCGATGCGCTTGAGACGTTCAGACTGCCCGACGGCTCGTTTTCACATACACTCGGCGGGGCTGCGAGCGACAGCGCAACGGTGCAGAGCCTGTACGGCGCGATAGCCTACCTTCGAATGTCCGAGGGCAAGAGCGGCTTCTTTATTCTCGATGACGTGTCGGATGAGCTTGCATTTCCCGAGACGGAGTTAAGCAACGCCGCACAGGATTCGCCGAGCTCTGCCGAGACGGGCTCGGACGGCGGAGATGGTGAGCACAGGCTCCCGCTGAAGGCGTGCCTTGCAGTCGGCGTCGTGCTCGCCGCAGTGCTGCTTTGCGTTATTCTCGGCGTCACGGGACGACTTCGTAAAAAGACGCTATGCGCCGTGGCAGCGGCGGCTGCGATATTATTACTGCTGCTTGCCGTCTGCGATATTCGCACGGCGAACGATTATTACGGCAGCACGGACGCTACAGTCGAGAGTGTCGGTCAGGTCACAATGTCCGTCCGCTGCGACACGCTAATCGGAAAAAGCGACGCGGAGCACATACCGTCGGACGGCGTCGTGCTCGGCGAGAAAAGCTTCTCCGTCGGAGAGAGCACAAGCGCCTATGACGTGCTCGTCGCCGCGGCGAAGGAAAATAAAATTACAATTGATGTCGCGAGCGGCGGCTACGTGCGTGGCATCGCCGGAATATACGAGCTTGAATTCGGCGAGCTGTCGGGCTGGATGTTTTTTGTAAACGGCACGGCGCCGTCCGTGTCTGCTGCCGAATACATCCTTTCGGACGGAGACTGCGTCGAGTGGCGCTATACCTGCGAGCTCGGACGCGATGTCGAATAATTGATTGAAAGAAGGTGAGTCTGCGTGAGCGCTCTCGAACGGGTAAATCCGATAGTGACAGGTATATATTTTATCTGCGTCAGCCTGACGGTAATGCTGAACGCAGACCCATGCCTTACCGCAACGGCTGCCGTCGGCGCATTACTCACCTTCTGTGCAGTCTGCCCCGGACGCGAGCGCGCGGCATCACGGCACCTTGCGGCACTTGCGCTTTTTGCCGTCACGGCAATTGCAAACCCGCTGCTGTCGCATAAGGGCAGCACGGTGCTGCTTGTCGTAAACGATATGCCGATAACGCTTGAGGCGACGCTGTACGGCGTCGTGGCTGCGGGAGGGCTTGTGGCGGTGCTGTACTTCTTTTATTCCTTTTCTCGCATCATGACCTCGGACAGATTGTTATATATCCTCTCGGCAATATCCCCGCGCGCGGCGCTCGTGCTTTCGATGACGCTTCGCTACGTGCCGCTGATGAGCAGGCAAAGGCGCAGGATAATCGACGCGCAGCGCGTGCTCGGCACGTACAGCGAGGACAGCCTTGCCGCGTCTCTCAGGGCGGGCGTGAGCTCGAGCGGGGCATTGCTCACCTGGTCGCTTGAAAACGGGATAATTACCGCAGACAGCATGGCGGCACGCGGCTACGGCTCGGGACGCCGCACGAAAATATCGCCGTACAGCTTCACCGTGCGCGACGCTCTGCTTCTTGCCGTAACGCTCGCGCTGACGCTGATATGTGTTTTTGGCACGGCGGGCGACGGCTTTGCCTTTTATCCGAAAATAAGTGTGCCGCCGATGACGGCGCGACGCGCTGCGGGCTATGCGGCGTATGCGCTGCTTGCCGTGCTTCCCGTGCTGCTTGAGCTTAAGGAGATGCTGAAATGGAAATATTACGAGTCGAAAATGTAAGCTTCACCTATCGGGGTGCCGCCTCGCGCACGCTTGATAATGTGTCCTTTTCGGTCGAGGAAGGCGATTTTGTTACACTGTGCGGCTCGACCGGCTGCGGAAAGACGACCCTTCTTCGCCTGATAAAGCGTGAGCTCGCCCCGCGCGGTGAGCTTTTGGGAGAAATATATTTTGCCGATCGGCGCCTGTCTTGCCTGACCGAGCGCGAGAGCGCACAGCAGATCGGCTTTGTAATGCAGTCGCCCGAGCATCAGCTCGTGACCGACAAGGTCTGGCACGAGCTCACCTTTACGGCGGAAAATCTGAATATGGACCGGAGCCTCGCCGCACGACGTATCGCCGAGGTCTCGGCATATCTCGGTTTAGAGGGACTGCTGTCGCGACGGACGGACGAGCTTTCCGGCGGACAAAAGCAGCTTGTCGCGCTTGCGTCTGTGCTCGTCAGCTCGCCGAGACTCCTGCTCCTTGACGAGCCGACCTCTCAGCTTGACCCCGTCGCGGCGTCGGACTTCATTGCAACGCTCCGTCGACTGAACAGCGATATGGGACTGACGGTCATAATTTCAGAGCACCGCACGGAGGAGCTGTTTGCTGTCAGCAATAAGCTTCTTTTTGCGCACGGAGGCACGGTAGACAGCATCGACGAGCCGACAAGGCTTGCCGAATTGCCGTATAAAGCGGAGATTTATCCGTTTATGCCGACGTCGGCGAAAATGTTTTGTGCGCTCGACGGCAAGGGTGATTGTCCGCTCGACGTGCGCGGCGGTCGCCGCTTTGCGGAGCGCGTATTCGGCGAGAGAGCCTGCGACGCCGAGCACAATGCTTTGAAAGGCGGCGCGGGAGCTGCCTCGCCGTGCGACGAGTGCGCCGACACGCACGCCACAGCAGGGCAGAGGAGCACAGCCGGGCGCGCGACAGCTAAAGCCGAACGTGCGGCACCCGTGGCGCTTGAGCTGTCGGACGTGTTCTTCCGCTATGCCCGAGAGCTGCCCGACGCGCTCTCCTCTCTTTCACTCAGCGTGAGAGAGGGCGAGATATTCTGCATCGTCGGCGGCAACGGCTCCGGTAAAAGCACCGCGCTCGCCGTGGCTGCGGGGCTTCGAAAGCCGTACCGCGGGCAGGTGCGCGTATTCGGGAAAAGGCTTTCGGAATACCGCGCGGGAGAGCTGTACAGCTCCTGCCTTTCCATGCTCATGCAGGACGTGCAGACAATGTTCACGAAATTCACGGTGCGCGAGGAGCTCGGCGGCTTCGAGCCGCCGTTTGACATTTCCCACCTGTACGACAGCCACCCGTATGACCTGTCGGGCGGCGAAGCGCAGCTTGTCGCGCTCGCGCGCGTGCTTGCAAGCTCGCCTCGTCTGCTGCTGCTCGACGAGCCGACAAAGGGTCTGGACGGCGAGAAAAAGGAGCTTTTCGTCCGATTGCTGAAAAAGCTTCGCTCGGATGGGATAACTGTGCTCTGTGTGACGCACGACGTTGAATTCGCGGCACGGTGTGCCGACCGCTGCGCCATGTTCTTCGGCGGCAGAACGGTATCCGTCGAAGAAACGGCAAGCTTTTTCGCCGATAATTCGGTGTACACCACCGCAGCGCGGCGTATCACGCGTTCGATATGCGAGGACGCCGTGACGCTTGACGGAATACTTGCGCTTTTCGGTCGCGATATGGCGGAGGTGACACGATGCCTGTGATAAAAAGCGGTCGGCTGCGATGCCTTCTGCGGATATTGATACTGATCCTGATACTGCCGACGCTCGTCGCAGCAGGCGTGCTTCTCGTCGACGAGAAAAAGCAGCTCGCAATTTCTCTCGCGATCGCCGTTCCCGCGTGCTTTTTGTTCCTCACGGGCTTCGAGCAACGTCGAAGTGGCTCGCGTCGTGCGGTAATTACGGCTGTAATGACCGCCATGTGCGTTGTCGGGCGCTTTATTCCGATATTCAAGCCCATGTCGGCGCTCATTGTGATAGCTGCCATGTATCTCGGTGCGGAGGCGGGCTTCACGGTCGGTGCGCTTTGCGCGTTCGTGTCGGATTTTTATTTCGGTCAGGGACCGTGGACGCCCTTTCAAATGCTCGGCTTCGGGCTTGTCGGGCTTTTCGCGGGCTACCTTGCACCGCTGCTCAAAAAAAGCCGCACGGCGCTTTTTGTGTACGGAGCGGCGGCGGGCGTGTTTTACTCGTTTGTAATGGACATATGGACGGTGCTGTGGTATAACGGAAGCTTCGAGCTGTCGCTGTACCTTGCGGCTCTCGTTACGGCAATACCGCATACGGCGGTGTACACGGTGTCGAATGTTGCCTTTCTCGCACTTGCGGCGCGACCGTTCGGACGGCGCCTTGAGAGAATATCGGTAAAATACGGTCTGTAGCGCGGCGCGCTCGGAGAATTTCACAAAAAATACGCGTCGGGCGAGAGAATTTCCGAAAGAAGGCTTGACAAATCGCGCGCGATATATTATAATATAAAAGCTGACATTCTGAAACGGTCGTGTCAGCGCTTTGGAGAAGTACTCAAGAGGCCGAAGAGGCGCCCCTGCTAAGGGTGTAGGTCGGGT